>JAFGGO010000061.1 GCA_016930515.1 Promethearchaeota archaeon
AAGACTTCCTTCGCTTTCATGAATAGTAATAAACATTTTTTATTATAAAAATCAAATGAGTCTAATGATTTTTAATAAAAAAATAGACCATATTTATTATTTATGGAGCACATGGACTGAAAATTTTTAAATGAAAAAATGGAAGGAATGAGGGCATGTATGATTAGTACAAATACCACATCCATTCGATAGCTTCAAAAAAGCTTATTTTATTGCATACATTAAATTGGAAGTAATTTTGGATTATTTTTACTAAGAATCGAAGGTATATTTCGCTAATTTTAATTTTATGTCGTTTTTTAAGATAATCAATAATATAAGAAGGTAAAATTTTCTTGTTCTTCTCTTGATTCTCGATATATTCCATTATTTCACCTGACAACTTGAAAGCCTTGAAAATTTCGTTTTTTATCTTAATTAGAGCGGCTATGCGATCTTTTTCGGCGTTAAGAAACGAGTGAACGATCGCAGTTTCAACTTCAATGTTCTTAGGATTTAAAAAGTTTGACTTGTCCCTGATGATGGTCTCGTTTTCCAGCACTATACAATCTTTCATTGATTTTTTCTCCTTTCCGTACTTCCACCTTTCAATTATTAATAGCTCGGGTTTGAATGAATTTTTAAAAATGAATTGCACGAAATTATTCAAGTGCTTGGCAAGAATAGCATTATCGTTTAAAAAAACTACTTTTTTCTTATGAAAGCAGCATTTTAAGAGGTAAGCAAGATTTATCGCAAGAAAATTGCTACTAATCAATAAAATATCCAGATCCTTTAATTCTGGCATGTCAATGTGAAGTAATTCTTCGTAAGTTTTAATTTCAGGGAGTTTGAGCTTGAAATCAACTATAAAACAATCGCGAACCTCGTTATTACCGTCAATATAAGCAATAAAGGAATGATTGCAAATCACTTTTTCGTGGATATCAATTGAAGTCACTCCTTTTTCGTTTCTTGGAAGTTTATCAATTTCTAAATTAATATATCCAACTTGCTTACAAGAGGGACACCTTATTTGAATACTTGCCACGAAGTGAACCTTACTATTTTTCTTTGAAGATCAAGGATTTTTCCATATTACAAGTAAATACATATCCTAATAAATCTAGTGGATATTTAACATTTTTGTAAAAGGTGGAGCTTCTAGTAAAATTTAAAATTCAAACCTATTGTTATTATGATTTATCCATTAATGTTAATGTTAATAGACTTAATGCTGTAAAAAATTTCTTGTTATTGAACTAACCATTCTTTTGCTTCTTCCATGGTGTCAAATGGCTTCGCTCCGACTTTTGAAAACTTATTAACCACATTTAATAATATTTTTTTCACCCCTGTGATTCCCAATACGGCTGTTTTTCTAAGAATTTCTTTGGATGCTTTTCCAGCATTGTTAAACGCATTAACCGTTTCCTTGTTGGCAAAGCTATCCCTAACATCAACGATAACCAGCAAATCTTTCTTGCCTGTTTTTAAGGTCAAACTGACGATTGCATTAATCATCGAGGGAAATACGTCTCCTTGAAGGTTCCTATAATCGTCGATGAGAATTTCTTTGCCTTTATGCGTTATCCATTTCATTCGCGACTTCGCTTCTTCTAAAATTTCGGGTACTATTTCTAAATCAGACATTCGATTATCATTGCACGCTCTTTAAATGAAAAAATAATATATTGCCCTAATTTAAATATGTGGCTTTAATAATATAAAAACAATAGAAGCTTTCCTTCTTGCTTATATATTTACATTGAAGTGTCTGGATAAATTTTGTTCGTACTATTAGGATTACAGGTTATTTAAAAGCGAATTTTTAAAAATCCGTGTTGTGATTATTCATTTGATCCAATAAAGATTTTTTTTAATTCGAGGTGTATAAGAAACGACCGAGAACGAAATAATAGAGTACGCCCATTGTAAGGTTGAAAAAGAAAAGAAAGAGGACGCTAAAAAGCCTCACATTAAAATCACCTGGGACAATCAATCAAAATCTCCCCAAGTCCCTCACATTCGAGTCATGTGGGACAACGAAAATCCCGGCAAGGTAAAGATCGAAATCGATGGGGAAGAAAAGGACATAAGCGAAATTCGAAAAGCGTGAATCTTTGCGTTCGTCTTGATTAACAAGGTTTTTTATTAGCTCGTTTCTTATTCGAATAATTAAGAATTGCACTAAAATATCAATATCCATTCTATATATTTGATAATAAAGGTATTGCACAATTCACCCACATGCATTTATATACCTTAGTTGATAGGTTATCCTTAAACCTTTATATAAAATTCACGAAAGCAGAATCCAGAATTAATCTTACAAAAGGCGAAAAACATGATTAAAAGAAATAAAATTATTTTGGGTATTATACTCCTTTCTTCAATTCTCGTACCGAGCGTTTCATTTGGTATCTACGCATGTGGAAATACACCCGTTCATCGAATTAATAATAGAGGAATTGATCCCGTCGGAGATGTTTCAAATCCTGACATTGATATTGTAGAATATCGTTCCCATGGATCTTCAGACGGATCAACAATGATTGTGGAAATTAATGTTCTTGGAAAAATCAATGAAAGTTATTCTTATAGGTTTACAGTAGTTGCCAAAACTCTTTCAGACACAACAGGCCACATATACAGTTTTTTATTCAATGATGGGGAATGCGATGAAGGTTTTATTACCGAAATAGAAAATTCGACCATTCGAATGATTTTTCCAATGTCTCGACTTTCCCCCACTGATTATGTGATTGGAATTGAAGTTCTTGCAACCGATATATTCGAACGAGATTTAACCCCCGAAGTGAGAAACGCTTCGATAGCCCACCTATATTGGTAAGATATATTGAATGTAGGGTTCAGTATTTCTTCCGATTAATAAAAATCCCTATTTTTTTAACTCTAATATACAGTTAATTAAAAAGATTGCAATGCAGATCACGCCAAAAACGAAAAAGGGAAATACCAAAGATATTTCTGCAAATAATCCCGCTATTAGCGGAGACAACGAGCTACCCAAACCTATGGCGCTTTCGAATAATCCTGCTTTTGCGCCTTTTGCTTCTTTTTCGCTGTGGAGGAGCAACTCTAATGCGGATTTATAAATCAAACCAGAGAAAATCCCCAAGAAAAGAAGCATCACTAATAGGAGATAAATATTCGTAATAATAATTAAAGAGAATAAAGAGAACGCAATACCTAGATAAGATAAATTAATGCGATTGAATTTACTTTCAATAATCCTACTCGCTATGAAATATGCCGTCCTTCCAAAGCCGTAAGCAAAAAGTAAAAGACCAATAATGGGCCCAAATAGTCCTAACCCATCAGGTCTTTTTGCGTAATCTGCGTAATATATTAAAATGAGCCTACCTATCATCGCATATACGAACATTCCAAACAAAATTCTTACTAGGAATGTATTATAATTCTTTTTTGAATCTGATTGCGGAGATAAACTCTCCTTAGACTCGAGAATGTGGTTTTCCTCGATTTTCGTGCGCTTTGAATTGATAAATAAAGCTACAAAACTAAAACCAACGATGAAAAAAAGGAATATGATAAAAAATGCTATTTTAACATCGAGTTCGGAAAATATCCCTGCTAAAAATGGACCTATCATGAACCCAATGCTCCAATATAGGCAAAAATTCGAGATTGCTTTCTGATGGTTCTTCTTTGTTGAACTCGTGTGTTCTGAAATGTGTGCTTCGATTGAAGGCCAGAAAAATCCGTTCGCACAACCCAATAAAATTTGACCGAAAATTAAATGAGCGATATTTGAGGCAATTACCAAGTAATACAGCGAAATTGCTACTTGGCACGATGTTGCAATCATTAGAGAATACTTTCGGGGTAATTTATCGCCTAACCTTCCAAATAAAGCAGCCGTGATGACATATGTAGAACCATATGCTGCCCCAATCAATCCAGTTTGCAACGGCGAGGCACCTAATATCACTCCGTATAGCACGCTTAATACTTGCAGCAAGGATAATCCGAGGTCCCCTATGAATGCAAGAGGAAATACGAATAATAACGAAGCTGATTTCTTCATTTAATACCATCAAATCTCTGATAAATTGCTACGACAGAAATAAATGATAAAATCAAGCATTTGAATAATAGTTTATGACAATAAGATATTAAATAATAGACCTCCTAAAGTAATATATTTCTTTTTTAATGACTATTTAGGAGGATCTCTATGTATTCGAGTTCAGACATCCACTTGATCGACGGATCGTAATCCCCTCAAATCCCCCCATTAGAGTAGTTTGTCACAATGAGAATTCTTAAAGGGTAAAAATCGAAATCGACGAGCAAATAAAGATATCAGCGAAATTTGGAATAAATGAGTTAAAAGCCTCTCCCGGGGTTAGCTCAAGCAATTGTAATGTATAATTTTTGCCCGTACTCCTTTATTCTTTATTCAAAACAAAAAGACTGGTAGATCCTTTTGCAACAAGCTGTTTTTTTTCGTTTAATATTTTCCCGGACATGTACACTAAACTATTGCCTTTATTTACTATTTTGGCAATAAATCTTACCTTTTCACCAATAAGCGCTTTTCCAATAAAGTCAATATTCATGCTCGTTGTAATGGCTGAGACTTTATCTCCTGGATGGTTGGCTAATATACCAAGAACATCGCATAACATCGCAGCTCGAATACTACCGTGAAGAATTCCAAGTGGATCAGCCATTTCCGGTCGGACCTCAAATTCGCATTCCATGATGTTATTATCTACGAAAATTAATTTCGGATTAAGCCATTGCGTTACTGAGTTCATGATATTGCTTTCCACCGATGATAAATACTTGCCTTCAAGAGCTTTTAGTTCAATTATATCCATATTTCTCGTTATTTACATTATTTAATGCGGATGACCGCGTTTTGTGTGATATTTTTTTAGAGATAGTTGAGAAAATAATGTAAGTGAATAATATTTTACGACACACGGAAATAAAGACAATAGTGAATAGGCGTGTATTTATATCCTTGTACGAAGCACTTTTAGTTATTTCTTAGGGGGATCTATGTGTTCGATTTCAGAGACCCACTTTATGGAGGGATCGTAAAGATCGTTTTCAGGAGGAATCAAGCGTCCTTTCACGCGAATCCATTGCCCAACTCTTGGAAGAAAGCCATACTGATTGATTTTTGAAGCATTCACTAGTACAGAATAATAATCGTTTCCAGAAAGCACGCGCAAGGATAAATAACCGTAGGTATAGCTTCGCGTCATCCTTTTTTCACCATGTCTCACTTCGACGATCTTACCTTTAATCGATATATCTCCTGGGTTTATCTATATAGCATCTTCTTAGCATTTATTGATAACTTTTTAAATCTAATAATTCTTGAAAATTAGAATAAGTCCATTTTATCTTAACTTCCTCAAATTCACTTTCTAAAACATCGATAACACTAATATCGACCAAAAAAAGAATATTCTTTTTATTCACTATTCCAAGAATAGTAAGGATTTGTGTAAATATTTTTATGATACCTTTTTTTCTTTGTTGACCAAAATACAATTTTATACAGGAATATGGTTTTAAATTTCCATCTTTATTGTCGTCTGAAAAGGTTAGGATCTTCACATTATTTTTGGTTTTTATTAAATCATCATATTTTTTAAAAACAAGTCCATCTTTAGTGAGTAAACGAAAGTTAAAATATTTTTTAACAATATTTTTTACCCGTGCATCGTCAAAGTTATTTATTCCTTTTAAAAAAGTCTCGCGAACATTTTTTACGATTTCGTTTGTTTTAACATTTTTCTCGTTTAAAAACTCAATATAGGCATCCAAACAATTTGGTAAGTTCTGTGTAATATGTTGTCTTAAAATTTGAATTTGAGTTCTCCATTTCTCATTGAATTGAATATTGCTTCTTGAAAGATCTAAATCGATTGAATTTCTTAGAAAATTTAGGTCGTATTTTATCAAACGGTTAGAAAACTCTGAATTATCTTCCAAATAGTGTATTTGATCAGAAACAAGTATTCCACCATAAGAGATTCTTTCACTAGGCCCTAAAGGAAATGATCTTCTTTCTCCGGGGACGATACTTACCACGCCTTCCATTCCAGCTTCCTTGATCTCAAAGTTAGAGTAAAATTCTTCAAAAGATTCGGGAAGAACGAAAAATTTTTCCCCATTGACTTTTGAAGATCCCTTATTAGAAATAAAGGTTACAGGTATTTCAATGTGAGCGAGATATTTTCTCAGTAAATTTCCAAGTATAATCCATACATCAAGGACGCTGCCGTATTCGATTACTTGCGTTCGAATGATTTCTTTGGAGGATATCGCCCAATTATAAAAAATTGCCACATTTACAAAGTTAAGTTTAAACAAGCACCGAAATTGAAAGACCTGTTCTGGACCTTGGAACACCTCGAAACCCTGGATCTCGAGAACAACTCGATCGAATTCAAGGAAAACCACACTATCAAGGAATTAAACATAACTTGTACCATAACATCCAAGGATCGAGTGCGGTTAAATCTTCACGAATCCGTACACTTGCTTAAAAACTTAAAAAATCTTAGTATAAACGGTTTCCACGAAATTAACTTTCCCGAATCGCTTATAGACCTAAAAAACCTGAAAAAGATCGTCATTTATTCGAAAGACTTGATGAACTTGCCTGAAGTCTTGTTTAAATTGACTCAATTTCATAACATAATCATTGACAGCAGAATGAGCGATGCTGAAAAAAATAAAATCGAAGAAAATTACGATTACAATAATCCACACATTATCGTAAAGTGTTCTGCTAACACGATATTAGAAGGACTCGAACTTCCCTCGCACATCTCAAATTTCACGTTCGTTGCGAAAAACCTCCCTCAAGAAATGATCTTTCGATCTAAAGTGAAAAAATTAGTAATCATCGAAGTTAATAATGCTAGCTATTCGTTCCTAAACGGAGATCTATACACGGAAGAATTAGGTGCTGGAAACTACTTTCTAAAAAGCAACGACATGACATTTTTTCCAACCTTTACAGTCGATCCTCAAGAAATCGAGAATTTAATCATTCAAAACAGGAGGATAAATCAAATTCCAGAGTGGATATTTCAATCTCCTCACATAAAACAATTATTAATATCCCAATACCAATTAAATTTTAATCGAGATTTCCAATCAATCGAAAAAGGCAGGTTCGAGATTTCAATCAACGATGGTTCCCGCTTGAACGCTAAAAATATTACGGCTCAAGTCGTTCAAGCAAGATTAGAATTACCTTCCATAAGAAATGTTCCCGAATTTGTGTGTCAAATCAAGAATATCCAGCATCTTATAATAACTTCAAGAAATCTCGACGATTTTGTAGGGTCATTCGGGAAAAACCACGCGAACCGCATTGAAATAAAATCCTATCACCAATTTGCACTTACCAATGCTCTCAATTCCTATACTGAACTAACGCACTTGCAGCTTGACGGTTTAAATTTTGGATCTTTTCCTGCTGATCTCAAATTTCCAAGACTCAAGTTAGCTAGGCTCACGGAGAATTCTAATTTAAACCGACTTCCCCATTTTATCGCTCACACATCTCTAAAGATCGTTCACATCTATAAAAACATCGACCAATCTTATATTACCGACTTCTGGAACAACAATGATGATAATCGACTTGAAGTATTACCCTCTGTTCCAAGATTTTTTTTCGTTAACAACAACAATTTTACCCACTTGATCGTATCCGGCTATAGAATGGAAATAGACACGACTGATTTCGACTTAAAATCCATAAAACACATGAGATTTGAAGATTTACCCGAATTGAACAAGTACTTCCAATATTTCTCCAACGCAGATCTCATCGAAATTAACATCGCAAATGTAAGAAGCGTGCCCGACTGGATATTAAATTTTATAAACATTAAAAAAATCTTGTTAACCACTGAAGAAGTGCCATTTCAAGAAGAATTTTTCAACTCTGATGTAAAAAACACGCTCAAGCTTAAAATCCACAACGAATTTGATTTTGAATCCCTATCGAACTTGTCCGCTTATTCACACGCTTGTTTCGTCATTCACGACATTAATTTCTTGTCCAATAACCACATAATCTTGATAAACAATTCGAAACCAGTTCGAATTTTAAAAACGACCGATCCCGAGCGTTTCTGTAATAAATATCTTGGAATGCCCGATCCAGGCTACAGGTTGATTGTTTTCAACACTGAATGCGTATTACCTGGCGATTTTAATTCCTTTGTACGCTCAGAATCCGACACTTTCTCTTGAGCGTTTATTCCCTGACACCTGACCTCGATCCGACCTTGGTGCGCTTCATATCCACGACTTCGAGAATTTTGGATTAGAAAGGATTTAACATCGAAATAATTAGGGAAATAGCGAGTTTAATGAACAAAAAAAAAGAAATTAAGTATATTTTAAAATCCTTTAAACGGAACCCGCAGCAAGGGGTAAATTTGTTAAATCCACATCATTTCCATCTGGATTTATACCATCTGCTAAGATATGAGTTTGGGTTGCTATTGGAGGTGACCAAAAAAGTACAGGACCCCATTGGCTCAACGCATATCCATGGTAATATTCAAATTTTACTTTTACATCTAAGTCCACAATGCGCTCATGGTGTACAAGAATATGACCAAATGATGGCTCTTCCCACACAATTCCATCGTTCCATTGTTTTGCAACATCGTTATGCACTTGAAATTTTACGCAAGCCTGGAAATCATGTCCCCGGTAATGAGTGCTTTCGTAATACCCCAAATACCGATAACTATCTTGTATGGGGGGATTCACTTGAGGATGAGCACTATGCGAACATCCTTGGGTTGTAGATTGTGTACTAAAACTTAAGCCATAAAGCTGAAGCCCCACTGAATACTGCCACTCATCAGGTGTTGCTGAACCATAATCCATGTCTCCGTTCCACGTTATCAAATCGCTTGGTGGGGCAGCCCAACGAGTTACAGTGAAGTGGTTATACGATCCCTTGATCGTTACATAATCGTAATATCTAGCAAATAGGTAGAAATATACTCTTACACCAGTAAACCAGCCATAATCCGAGAATGCTTGTTTTCCATATGTATAGACAGCATATTCTGTAAACCCTCCTTGCCCAGAATCGTCATATACCACATGTCCTGGTATTTGTACTTTAGATTTTAATTCATTTCCACCAACAACCCAGGTTCTATCTTCAACCCCACCACAAGTTATATAATCAGACGCATGGGCGTTTACAACCAAGGTAAGCAGGATAAAAACGGATGCGATGCTCCCTATAAGTAATACTTTCTTTTGAGTTTTAGATTTCATAATTTATGTTCCTATTTTTATTTTTTGATACCAGATAACCTGGTAAAGTCCTCAATTAACTATTGAATTTAAATATTATGAAACGATCAATCGAGGTTTGATCCAATCAATTGATTTAATCATTGATATTAAAAGCGATTCATATCCACGACTTCGAAAAGTCCCTGTTCTTGAACAGGTCTCCCAGCCCGACGAACTGCTTGAGCTTGAGCACCTCGTCCTTTTCCATGCCCAACTGCTCGGCAATCTTCTTATCGCTCACGCCCTTCAAGTATAGCTCGGCCACGATGTCTGCCATGCCCCGAACCTCGTGCGTTCCTCGGGCGCGATTGTGCCTGATTGTCGACGCCATGCGCTCCACGATGGGCTTGTCGATGGTCACGACGGGAAGATATCCCCGAATCCGTCCCGCAACGTCCTCGTATTCCTTTCCGACCCTATTCCTGTGAAACCCGTCCACGACGACATACTTGTCGAGCTCCTTGTCGTGATAGGCCACGATGGGCTGCGTGTACCCGTCTTCCTTGATCGACAAGTGGAGCAGTCTCATTTCGGGCGGCGCCACCTTGTTAGGGTTGTAGTCGTTTCCCTCCACTTTATCGGCCGGTACCCACTGGATGAGGTCCACGGGCTCGGCGTTCAGGGGGCTCATCTCGAACAAGAGTCGCTTCATCTCGTTTGCAAGTAAGACTTTTTCAGCAAGCGGGAAATTGTTCACGTCCCGCAACAGTTTCTTAAATTCGCTCAATACCTCGTTTTTATCTCGTGCGCTCATCTTGCGATTACTCGCCGTATTGTTCTTTTAATCTTAATAATCGAGGGTATCCCCCCACCACGCTCCCGAACGAGAGCGTCTTGCAATTGAGGTCGTTCTTGAGAACGCACTTGGCGATCCGTTCCCAGCTCGGGAGCTTCCTGCGCTTCGAGCCGTCCGGGGCGTTCCAGCGCGGGTCAGACTTATCGGGCGTGGCATCGGGCACGTCCTCCCTGCTCCACTTTTCTTCGACCTCCCACCACATCAAGAACTGTTCGATGCGTTCCTGATACACGTGTGCTTGGTATTTCGGAATCGTGTTCAGCAGGAAATTTGCGTACTCCTTCCAAGTGTATTGGTCGGGCTTTACGACCTTGCCGTTGCCAAGGATCTTGAGACCCCGATAGATGTTCCCAAAATTTGCGCCCGCAACGCGCTCGACGACCTTAAACCACGTGTCGGGCTCGATCTTCCGAAACAAGTCCAGGCCCTTGCGCTGGTCGTCGCCGTAGGGCTGGCAAATCCTCGCCTCGTGAATGGACCGTCCGGTTATGTAGATGAGGTCGTAAATCTTGTTGTACTTGAGGCCAAACTTGCCCACGGCCGTCCATATATCCTCGGTCTTCCAGTCGTAAATGGGATAGGCGTTGTACAGGTCTTTTCTCACCCGCGTGGTCCAGTTGTGCCCCTTGTAGGTGGACTCGTCGGTCTCTTTCTTAACCGCGAGGAACCGATGCAACGACTCGTCCGAGCGAATGGCGATCAAGGCCGCCGTTTTTTCGCCCGAGAATTGGTACGAGACCTTCGTGGATGGTAGAATAGAAAGCAAGGTCGTACCACTTGATAACGAGCTGAGGCAGGTACAAGGGTGGGAAAGCGACCAGAAGGACGTGTTCTCGTTGCGATATTACACCGCCATCAGCCAGACGGTTGGACGCCGTTACACGCTTTCGGTTCAGGATACCACGACCAACATCGTGCCGACCAAGCCATACAACCAGTACTTGCCGTGGCTCGGAGGTTTAAGAGAAGGAAAAATGACTAGACTCGAATATAGGATGCCATCTCCTCAAGAGATAATAGAGAACTATGGAGAAGAGTTTACAATTGAAAAATGTTATGAAATATTTTCAGACATTATGCTTCCTTTTAATGAAGTTCCTTTCACAAGGAAAGTTATTCCATATATCGACCAATATTTAGACATTCTAAATGGCTTTTTTATTAGTCCAGATTTTAATAATTTTATTTTAGGTCCAAGCCATAGCGAAATTAACAATCGAATTAGTGAATTATTTCTATCTAATGGCCTATTAGACGAAGATTCTCTTTTAAAGTTCCTTTGGATGGATTCTAATGGAGCATTCAGGAGGACTCAAATAATGGAAGGAGGAGGAGAGGAGATCTTTACCACTAAAGCCTGGTTAGAAAATATTCGCCAAAAAATTATCGAATATCAAGGAACAGATAGATCTTTATTAAAAGCTCAGACTATAATCGAAGATAGGGCATCAAGACAAGATCACGCAGAGAGCTTAAATCTCTTAGAACGAGAAAAATTCACAGAAGAAGAAGCGAATTTAGGTGAAGCGATTCTTGAAGCCATTATGGAGGCATTCGGTCATTTTACAGTCCGTTTGACCTTCGGAAACATGCTTGATTACTACTATACTATCAATGGAATTGGAATTAAAGTAATGCAACGTCCTGCCCTCAATACTCGCGAATATGATAGGGGATCCCAAGCAGATGTTTTACCATCAATGTTAAATCATATAGGATTAATTCTTTCAACATCTAGATATGATAGTAATATTATTCGTATTAGAGACGATCTAAAAGTGAATCATCTTTTTTCGTTCTTGTTTTTGGACAACAAAATAAATTTACCATTGATAGATTCAAGCGATATTTCAAAAGAAATATATCTAAAAATTGGACCATTAATAGGAGTGCAATCTCAAAAATCATTAGTTAGATATATTCCTAAACGCTTATCACAAGATTTTGCCAAGAATTTTGTATATAATTTTTACAAATTTAGTGAAAATGTTTATTCTATTGATGATAATTTCATAGAAAAAAGTTACATACAATCTCAAGATAATTTATACGATTTCTTAAAAGCTGAATTCCATAAAAAGATAATTTTGGGAAATTACTTGGGAGATATGAGGCTCGATAGAGATTTACTTGACAAGATATTAAGTAACGTGAGGATTAAATTATATAATACCAAATACCACACTTCATTTAAGAGTATAAGTAGGATAATCGAAGCTTCTCTATATTACGATAAAAATATTCCCTTAAATGTTCGTGCAAATACGATAGATCTTGAAATTGACCAGGTTATCGATCCCAAGACTAATAGACCTTTCAAGTTAACTATTCAAAAGGAAGAATTACTCCAAGTCGATTTTAAATTATGGGGTAGAGGCGATATACTTAGTTCCATTAGTAAGGAGACCACCAAATCAGCATTAACGAGTACTGTTTCCAATTTAATGGATCATTTAAAAGAATTAATTATGGATGAAACCGTAGGAAATAAGAAAGTAAGAATATTCCCTCTCGTAAGGATTGTATCTGGAGGAAAAGATTATGGATATCAATATTTAGTACCCGATAGAAAAGCAGATGGAAGCATAAAGGCAAAGGCTTTAAAATATTTAACCTATTTACCAAAATCCAAACCTTATTTTGATATTGATTTGTCCAATCCTGGATCAAAACAATTCAAGCAAAGTCTTTACCAATTAGAACACATTATATTTTCTTTACTTCCTGACATGCAAGGAGATTTAGCATTTATTGTAAAAGAACAAGATGCAACTTATAATGATGGAAAAATGTTATTTGGTTTCAATCGAGAAGGATATTTTGATAAAGACGAGTTATTTTCTGATGGATCAGGAGGAAACGATCTCAGGAGCGCAAATAATTATATTAATTATCCCATGATAATTCAGACTGCTTTGTATAAATTCAAACAAGCAGATTGGGATAAATTCATTGGTACTAATTTTCCACTTCGAGGTGATGCAATAGGTAGTTTCTTTACAGATTATATGATATACTTGAAAACCAGTCAAGACGAAAGAGCAATTTATTTAAGAGAATCTATTTTGACTCCGTATTTGTATAGTCTCCCGAGTAATTTAAATAAGCAAAGATTTATCACGGAAGATGATTTTCCTTTTTATATTTTAACTTAATATCCGATCCAAGCACACATTCCCTTTTTTTTAAATTCTTCTTCTTTTTTTTTAATGGCGTTAAATCCAATCGAATAGTACAGGACGCCATCGCTAATTTCTACGATTTCAAGCGAATCCATCGAAAGGAGAAAATCGGGAAACTCGCTCAATCTTATATTTTCCATGTATATCTCTTCGAGGTGAGTCAGTTCAGAGATAAATTCGGGCAATTCCCATCCAAATCGCTCTAATTCGTGATAATGATCTTGGGGATCGAATCCGTAGCCTTCTGGAAAGTAGGATAACTGTAATTTGACCACGTGCTTGTCTCTTACCGCGTACGCGTTGTTAGCGCCGTTAATGGGGCGGTTATAGGCTCTAAACGGGTTTTGTCTCGCCTCTTCTCCGAGCTCCTCGATATTTATCGCTTGGATGTTGGCGAGGGAAGTTAAAGGTCGTTCGGCCGATAGAAAGAGTTTGACTTTCTTTTTTGCACTTTCCAGAGATATGCCTTTTGCTTCGGCGTATTTAGGCGCGATGGTATCGTTCAAGTAATCCTGGAGCCTTCTCATAGTATCAGCATCCTCTGGCGACAGCAGAACGGACAGTAATTCGTCTTGCGATAAGTAATTAACATATTGCTCTTCGATGAGAAAATCCACGACGGGCTGATATCCGCCGTCGATTCGTTTCGCAATTTCCTCCTTGAAGACTTTTCTGGCCAGGGGATCGCCTGCCTCGGTAAGCTCCTTGAGAAGTGGGAACGCAAGATTATTTCGTAGCAAGCGAGTATCGTAATCGTGCTCGGTCCAGGCTTGTAGGTTGCTGCAATGACCCCAGAACTCGATTTCTGCTGGAATGACGCCCTGCTTCCTTTCTTCGGAAACGAATTCTAACGAATCGTCGAGTCGCTCTGAAGCTTGATCTATCGATTCCATCTCCTCGAATTCCTGGTCGTCGTCAGCACGAGCGCTCAATAAGAGAAAAGCGCATGTTCGAAAATACTTTCCCGATATGTATATCCTTGTTTCGCCAGATTCTAACTTTAACGATAAAAATTTGCTGACGACGAATTCGGTGGGAACGCTCATCAAGATCATAGAAGATTAGCTTTCTTTTAAATCTTGAGGGTAAGGTGGTTTCAATGTGGCCTTGATACACAATTTTCTATCAGGTTTACCCTTCAAAATAGAAATACTGCTCGTTACACCTGTTTAATCGGCGTTAAGTCACAAATTAAGGAAAACGCTTTTAAGCAAACTCATTATATGAATGGGACACCTGTTAAAAACGATTTGATAGAATATAAGAATGAAAGGTTTGAATTCCCTTTTGCTTTTACATTTATTTACTCGTTCTTCTGGTCGTTCCGAGCGAAATGGTGCTATAGATATCCATTATCAAGTCTTGGACTCTTGATAGGTTTCAATACGACGCACACCCTTTCAACGCTCCTCACGTCGCTTCGGCCTCGGAATACTTCGAGTAATGCGTCAAGCTCCGTGATTTCGGGCACTTTTACCTTGATAAGGACGCCGCATTGCCCGGCGAGAAAGTAGACTTCTTCGCATTGAGGTAGGACTTGTGCTTCACGGAGCAAGTCTTTTATTTGCGTTTCCTCGGAAGGCATGATGGTTATGAAAGCCATGATGCCCGAATCCTCTTCTCGGCAGACTTTTATCGTGAAACGCTCGATAACTTGGTCTTCTTGGAGTTTTACCACCCGTTTCCGGACCGTGCTCTCGCTCAGCCCTATCTCGTCAGCGATCTCGCGATACGGGCGACGCGAGTCTTCGATGAGCATTTCTAATATTCGCTTGTCTTTCTCGTCCAGATTTTTCACTGATTGCACCTTCAACATTATTTTTTTTGGTTGGTTTTTTTGGAAAACGGTTCTATTTGAATAATATATATAAAAAAATTACTATTTAAAGATTTTGGTCGATTTTAGTAGTATTTCTTGGCGTAATCGGGATATTTGTTAAGGAGCGGGGCAAAAAGTCTTTCGTATTCGACTGCCATGCAATGGATGCCGCTTGCCTTCGAGTTTTTCTTGATCTCTTCTATGAAAGGTACGAAGAATTCCACATTTACCTTGTCGAGAGCGGCATACTTAGCCTTCTTATCCCCCTTGTTTTCCTTCTCTGCAGTCTTCAGCGCCTTGAGCAGGTCTTTTGGAACACTTACTCCAGGGATATATTGATCAAAGTACCACGCAATTCCGTAGCTTTTCATGGGGAAAACACCCAAAAGAATTGGTACATTAAAACGCGCCAGTTCGTTGATGAATTCTTTCGCAACCTCCACATCGAAAGCCGTTTGTGTCTGTATGAAATCTATACCTTGTTCGACTTTTCTTCCTACTTTAAGAATTTCTGGTTCCATGTACTCTCCAACGGCGTTTGGATTTGCCACGCATCCATAGTTCATTTCCACTTTTCCCCCCGAGATTTGGTTACCCTCATAATCAGTGCCCTTATCAATGATCTTGCTTAAGAGCTCGCAGAATTGCGTGCTGTCGATGTCGTAGACGGGTCTTGCTTTTTTGTTATCACCAAGTGCTGTATGATCTCCCGTAAGCACGAGAATGTTCTTGAGTCCCATATAAGCGCCCGCAATCACGTCTCCGAATAGAGCAACGCGGTTTCGGTCCCTAACAGCTACCTGCCATACGGCCTCTATCCCGGCGTCTCGTTGTACCACGTGACTTGGTACCAACGACGACATGTAAGCGTCCCCTTGAGGACCATCAGTAACATTGGCCGCAATGATCCTTTCAGTTTTTTTCATTTCTTTTGCAGAGTGAACGATCTCGCTCATGTCCATGATCTTCTTTGGTTCCAATTCTCCCGTGAAGACGAAATGACCGTCTGCGATTGCTTTACATAGTTTACTATACGCTGGTCTCTTGGCCATTCTATTTCGCCTCCTCCTTTGTCTCCTCTTCGTTAGTGTATTCCTTGAAAATTTTAATGTAACCCGGACTGGTCGACGTGCGGTAATCACGTGCGGGACGATATACATTGAATAAGTCAAGCCTTCCGACCGCTTTTAATCGCTTGTAGATTTCGATCCAAGCACAGGGAATTGTATATCCTCCCACTTCACATTTACCATCAACGGTTCCACCACAAGGACCGTTCATTAAATGCTTGGCGCAACTCGCCCGTGGACATATTCCCCCCGTTTCTCCAATTATGCAATCACCACATTCTTCGCAATATTCGATAAAGTTATTCTCACCGTTATTTTGAACCCCACCAAACATGCTGTTTTGAGCGGGAAAGGTAAGAATTTCGCTTGCAACCTTGTTCATCATGACAACGCCAAGACCGCACGCAAGCGACACGATCGCCTCATATTCTCCGATGAAAGGTCTGATAGTCGTGGCCGCAATCCTGTCGTCGCATTGACGCAACACTGTCGTTGCTTTCCATATCAGCTTTTTTCCTTCCGTTTTAGCCTTCAATTCAAGGAGTTGTCCCAAAACTTTAGCTTCGTTTATAGAACGAGGAGGTTGACAACACCCGTCGCACCCCGCAATTAAAATCTTGGAATATTGCTTTATCATGTCGTAAATTTCGTTTATATCTTTTTGTTGTGTAATTATCATTTCATATTTTACTCCATATCTTTTGTTCTTTTTTTCTTTATTAATAGTATTTTTTATTATCGCAAAAAATTCAATTATTTAGGTCATATTTTCAATTTTTCCATTAGCTTGGTTGGATTGACGCTTCTTTGGGTCAACGAAAGCTTGTTAACATCCACTCCAAGCGCAATTGCCATAATTTCGGGCAGATAAAGGATTGGGATGTCAAGCTCCCTACCTGTTTTTCTCGAAATTACCTTTTCTTTTCTATCGTACTGGGTAGTACAAGCAGGACACACGGCAACCACGGCATCAATTTCTTTCTCAAGGCTTTTCAAGTCTAATAGTTTTTCTTCTACGAGTTTGGTCCCTATCTCGTCTTGCAATCTGGCACAATAGCCGCAACATTCCAATTTCGTTGCGAAATCTACCGGACTCGCTCCTAACACCTTTAAAATTTTGTCGATGTTCTCGGGTCGTTCAGGATGGTCAAATTTCATTATTTTAGACGGTCTGATTAGATGGCACCCGTAATGCGAAGCAATATTCAAACCTTCGAGAGATTTTACAACTTTCCTCTTTATAAATTCGAGCATTCCTTCTTGGCTGAATAATTCTACGAAATGAAAGACTTTAGAGGTGCCCTTGTATTCGAATCCTATCTGTTTCAAGACAGAATTAACCCTGTCAAAAGCCTCCTTATCTTCTTCAAGAAGGACATGAACCGTCTTGAGCGTCTCGTAGCATCCTGAGCAAATTGTCATGATATCAAGTCCCATTTTTTCAGCTATGGCTAAATTTCTAGCCCCCAAGGAAAGCCAAGTGTCAATATTCAAAGATTGCGTGGCCACGGGATCTGGACAGCACCCCGCACCCTCCATTTCCTTGTATTTAATTCCCAAGACTTCCGAAAGTTCGCGGAAAGCCTTTTCAAAGTGTGGTAATTTCAAGGGAATGGTACATCCTAAAAATAACGCGTATTCCATCATTTATTTACCTCCTTTTTCTTTTCTATTAGTTCGCTTAAGCCTGTCTTGTTGATGATAAATTGGATCTCATCAAGGTTTGGGCCCATTAATTGAGGGAGACCCATTTTTGTCCTCCTCTTATCGATCGTGTTTTTCATATTTCCCGTGTAAGGAACGACAAAGCCATTGTTATAGATCGTATTGATGGTGCTAGAATATTCTTTTGGCACGCTCCCTTCTTTTACGGCCAAGTTTCTGAGTAAAGCCAAGATAAAAGAGTAGTCCACATTTTTAGGACACCGTTCAGTACACCTATGGCATAAGGAACACGTCCATATGGCTTGACTGGATAACACTTCTTTTCTCAAGCCTAATAAACACGACGCAACAACTCGATGAGGCTGCATGTCTACATACTCGGTAACAGTACAGCCAGAACTACAAACGCCACATTGTATGCATTTTAGAAGAGACTTGGCGCCAACTTGTTCGCTAATTTCGTAACGAAAATTTAAATCCAGATCGCTCGAGTTTTTTGAAATCTTTTCTGTCATTTTAGGCAACCTCCTTTACTTCGCTTTTTTCAATTTTATCACCCTTCGAGTCGAGCGGCCCTAATTCTTTTATTCGTTCGACGAAGGTGGTAACCACTTGTGAGAACCGTTTACCCTCGCTGGCCGAAACCCATTCAAGTTGAAACCTGTCCGGATTAATTCCTACCGATCCCAAGATGTCCTTAATCTCGTTGTATCGTTGGAGCATGTCGTAATTACCTTCTAAATAGTGGCAATCGCCAATATGACATCCACCAACTAATACTCCGTCAGCACCTTCGAGAAAGGCCCGTAAAATGAAGCTTTTTGGTATCCTGCCCGTACACATAACTCGAATTGGTCGAATATTCGTTGGATATTGGAACCTACTCACGCCACACGTGTCGGCTCCAGCATAACTGCACCAATTACACAAGAAGGCAACGATGCGCGGTCGTTCGTCCACATAAGTACCCTTGATGGCTTCAGTAATCATTGGGTAAATCTGATCGTCCGCAAAATGGCTCATGGTAATCGCTCCTGCTGGACAAGCAGCAGCACAATCGCCACATCCCTTGCATAGCAAGGGATTAGATTGTGATACTAATATCTCGTTTTCGAAATTCACGCCAATAGCACCAAAATTACACACGCGTTCGCACTCTTGACAAGCAATGCATAAGGCTGGATTTACGACCGAGACAAGCGGTTCGTTTTCCACTTCCCCTGATATAAGCGGAATAAGAGCGTGGGCTGCAGCTCCTCTTCCTTGTGATATGGAGTCTGCAATACCCTTTGGACCGTGACAAGTTCCTGCCAGGTATATCCCGTCGGTTGCGAAATCAACTGGTCTTAGCTTGACATGGGCTTCTAAGAAGAACCCATTTTGATCCCGAGCGCATTTTATCATTTCTCCTAATTTTTTTGTATCGTAAGATATTAAAGGGGTCGACAAGACAACCTTATCAGCATCGATTGTCAAATCTACTTGCGTTAAGATATCCGAAACTTTCACCTTCAGCTTACCGTTTTTTTGTTCAATGAGGGGATATTCGGTGAATCGAATGTAATTGACATTTTCTCTTGCTTTCCAATAATATGGTTCCTCGTCAGTCCCTACCCTAATATCTCTATAAAGAACATATATATTGGATTTGGGATAGTTCTCCTTCACATAAAGCGCGTGTCGTATCGACTCGGAGCAACAGATAAGAGAACAATAAGTGAAACCATTTCCCCCTTCGGGTTGTCTCGATCCAACACAATGAATGAAAACAAGTGTTTCACCGTCTGTTAATTCTTGATTCCTGAGTTTTTCTGATAACTCTAGCTGCGTCATCACATTTTCATTCTTACCATAATCGTACCAACCTTCAGGCTTATACTCGTAAGCACCAGTTGTTACTAAGATAGTCCCAACATTGAGTAAATTTATCTTCCCACTGGCTTGATTTTTCACCTTTACTTTGAAATCTCCTATGGAACCCTTCACATCAATCACTTCCGAGTCAAGGAGCGTTGTAATGTTTTTTTGTGCCTCGAACTCAGCAAGTTTTTCCTCTAAGAATGCTTTCGAATCAATTCTATCGAAATTAATCTTGTAAATATAGTTTAATTGTCCTCCTAACTTGTCTGTTTTTTCAACTAAAGTGACCTTAAATCCCTTGTTAGCAATCTCCATTGCCGCGCTCATACCTGAAATACCACCACCTATTACTAAAGCCTCAGGAATAACTTGTCCTTTAATTTTAAATTCAGGTTTTTGAGCGGCAACGCGAGCGACGCCCATTCGAATTAGGTCTTTTGCTTTATCGGTTGCTCGAGCGTTATCGTTCATATGTACCCAAGAGTCTAATTCTCTTATGCTTACGAAGTTAAAAAGATATTCGTTTAATCCCGCTTCTCTTATAGTCTTCTGAAATAGCGGTTCGTGCGTTCGAGGCGTGCAAGCAGCCACTACTACCCTATTTAAGTTTAATTCCTTGATCTTTTCTTTTATGATGTCTTGAGTGAGTTGAGAACAGCTATACTTGTTTTCCATCGAATATACAACATTTGGTAAAGTTTTTGCGTATTCTACCAATTCGGGCACATCCATATAACCTGCGATGTTTATACCGCAGCGGCAAACAAACACACCAATGCGAGGTTCATCCCCAGGATTAACAGGAACAAGAGGAGGTAATATGACTTTCGTTTCTTCCTTGCTTAATGGCACGGCGTATGTTGCGGCTAATGCCGCAGCGCCACCTGCTTTTGCCACCGAATTTGCAATATCGTCTGGTGATTGACAAGATCCCGTAACGAGAATACCATCTCGCGTTGATTGCAAGTCTTCCGTAGAATTATTAGTCTTATAAAATCCAAGCTCGTTCCGTTCGATTCCTAATATAGAAGCCAAATGGCCTGCATCAAGCCTTGGAATCACGGCGTTGGCCAATACAACGAGATCGAATTCGCTTATCTCAACATCGCCAGTATCTAGGTTTGCGTGCTTCACATAAAGATTATGATTTTCGGGATTTTCCCTCACATCTCCTGGAATACCCCTATAATAGATTAAACCATATTCATTTTTTGCTCTTTCAATGAATTCTTCTTGATTTTTACCTATTGTACGTATATCGTTAAAGAAGATAGTCACCTGGGTTCCTGGAGCGTGCTCTCTCGTAATAACCCCTTCCTTTGTTTGATACATGCAGCAAAATTTCGAGCAATAGGCACAGAGATCTTCGTTTCTTGATCCAACACAACTTACAAAAGCTATATCATGTGCATGTTTCCTGTCCGAAGGTCGAAGTAATTCTCCTTCAGTTGGTCCAGAAGCGCTTAACAATCGTTCGTATTGCATTGCGGTAATCACATTTGGATATTCACCATAGTGATATCTATCAAGGACGGAAGGATCGAGTTGATCAAAGCCCGTTGCCACGATTATGGAAGCTACATTATATTCCACTATCTCGTCCTTGTCGTCCCAATTTATCGCACCTGCTTCACATTCTTTTTCACACAATTTACAAGCGTTTTTCGTGAGATAAAGGCATTTTGTAGCGTCGATTACGGCTTTTCTCGGCACAGCTTGAGGAAATGGAATGTATATAGCTTGTCGATTGCCCATCCCCTCTTCAAATTCGTTTGGAATTTTCTTCATAGGGCATTTTTCACTACAAGCACCACATCCAGTACAAGCGTCCCAGTTCACATATTTGGCTTTTTTTAAAACCTTAACGCTAAAATTTCCTGCCTCCCCGCTTACTTCTTGAACTTCCGAATACGCTAAGAGCTCCACATTCTGATGTCGCGAGACCTCCACCATTTTAGGAGCTAAAATACATATTGAACAATCTAATGTAGGAAAAGTTTTATCGAGCTGGGCCATTCTCCCGCCCACGGAGGATGTTTTTTCGACGAGTATCACCTTATACCCTTGTTCTGCAAGCGTGAGGCTCGCCTCAATACCTGATATTCCTCCACCTATAACCATTATGTTACTATTTGTCATAATTTGTCATTTTTTTATTGGATTTATCAGTTAGTTATTCATTTTAGAGATCGTTGTTTCTTTTTTTGATTTTTTATCGACTCTAAAACAAAAGAAAATTTTTTAGGAATTAATACGACAAAATAATATAAAAATGTTGCGGATAATGTGCATTATTCGTCATTTGTGATCAATATCTGTCTCAAAATGTTTGTTATAGATCAATTAATTGGGTAAAAATGCCCTTTCTTGCGCTTTTGAATTTGACAAAAACGGTCGTTTTTAGAGTAAGAATTATTAGAAAAATATTCGTTTTTAAATCTTTGCCTAATTTTTTAAATTAAGTCCATATGATCAGCACTAGATATATCAAAAAAATCTTTTTCTAAAATTTGATTTAATTTACCCTAAATGTGATAGCAATCAATAAAAAACACCTTCTATAAACATTTATTAGGTTAAAATTCTAATTATGAATTATTAATTGGAAATAATACCTACAAGAATATATTTAGGCAATTCTCATTCAAATTATTGAAAATTTGTTTAATTTAAAAACAATTACTCAAATGAGCGAGTAAAATGAAAATCGTAGTAATAGGATCCCTTCAAAGCGGGAAATCGAGCTATATCAAGTATCTCGACAAAAAAGCAATGAATATTGAGACTCAAGGTCGTGATAAGAAGTTCTATACAGTCGGCATGGATTTAGCATCCATTAAAATTGACGGATTTGATGTTTTCTTGTTTGGAACTCCCGGATTATTAAGAATGGAAGTAATGAGGGATGTTTTAGTAAATGGTGCTGACGCTGTAATATTTTTAATAGACTCAACAGACCCCACTCACGACGCAGAAGGGTTAAAAATATTGACATCGGTTCAAAAAATCCTGAAACCAAGTCTACCCTTAATATATTGTGCTAACAAGCAAGACGAAGAGAACTCTCGTTCTGTGAAGGAAATCGTGTCTGTTTATAACATTCCTAAAAGTTCGAAATTGTTTAAGATAAATACCCGAACGGGAACTAATGTCATGGAATCTCTAAAATACATTGTTAATACAATTTTCAACACGTATAAAGATGTGCTCAAGTTGGTACGCAAGCATCAAGACAATTTAGACGATTTGGCCAGCGTATTAAAAATGAATCCCTCAGAATTAAACGATTTTCTCTATAATCTCGAAGTAAAAAGGTTTATTGAAATCGATAGAGAAAAAAAAGTCGTGAGATTAAAACCAACAATACCCTTATAGTTAAATCTATAAAGAGAGATATATTATCATAAGGTAAAAATTATTTTATTTCTAATGTCGTCTAGATCCGAAGATACTCTGATATTTTACGCACTCACGCCGGGATATAGCCCTAAGCAACTCAATTTTATTTATAATGCCTTGGAGGATTTTTGTGCTAAAAAAAAGGAGCTCGATCGGAGTGATAGATTTAATGTCGTTCTCTTCCAAGAAGATGGACCAAATTATTTACAAGATTTTACATTAAATCCCGATAATGTCCTCATTGCTTTAAAGTCTTTAGAGCCCATGATCGTTAAAGCTAATGTTTCTGGAGGAATCATGGTTGCCGTGACCTTTATCATTGATGTCTACAAAAAAATTCCCGATAAATGTTTTCGAATTATCGTTCTTACCGACGATAGTACACACGAAATCCCTGACATATATGTTCCAGTTTTGGAAAATATTATCGATAAAGTTAAGGACATGCCGTTATTTCTTGATGTAGTCCGAATTCAAAATAAAAATTCCAACAAAGATGGGAAATTATTAGATCTTGCAAGAATGACGCGAGGAACAATGCACGAGGTTAACAATTTAACTGAATTAACGAGAGTTTTTGATATACTTCACCATAAGAAATCGTTTTCGTCTTATTCCCTTATCAACGATGGATACGAGACGGAAATACCTTACGAGAATTTTGCTTTCTACAGGAATTTGGCAGAAAATCCCATTGAATTGAGACAAAAAGAAACTTGTTCGGTTTGTTTTAAAAAAGACAAGAACCACTTGGTAAAATGTCCGAGCTGTGAAACAATTGCTCATAAATCTTGTTGGTCTCAATGGGCTAGAACCTCCAATATTGGAATTTTTAACGTGTTTCGATGTCATAATTGCTTTTTATTGATTAAGATCGAAGAAGAATTCGTACAAATGGTCCTTTCTGGTGCCATGCCATCAATCGAAGAAGTTGAAATAGAAGTCGTTGACCTCCACGAATATGAGGAGAGTTTAGAGACCAAAGAAGGACCCAAGATCGTACAAGTAGAAGATCCCATGGCAATCTTCTATCGACACAACGACGATGACATTGTTGTGGTTAAGGACGACGATTAATATCAATTTTTAACATTTATTATTTACAGCTTGTTTTTTCACTTCATTAAAAATAGGTATCATACAAAGAAGAATATAAATTACCGCAGTAGAATTATAATCATATCTGAAAATAATTTTTTAATTGATACTATTGTACTTCGATAAAGAAAAGCTAAAAGCACTCCTTCAGTGGTACAAGCAAGAAGTAGGAAAAGATTTAATTGCCGTCTTGATCGTCGATAGGGCGGGCCTTATCGTTGATTTTTTAACGAAAATTCCTGAAAAAGCCGACGAGAAAAAGTTTATTGGGGCTTTTAGCGCGCTTGCAGACTTGATACTGAAAAAGATCACATCAGACTTCGACTTAGGTACTTTTGGTGCGGGGACTTTTGACACGGATCAATACAGATTTATTTTTTGCGAAGCGGGGGCTGAATGCATATTCGTTACTGTTTTACATGGTCTTTCTGTAATTGATCCATATTTTCCTTATGCTTTTTTAGCAGCCGAGAAAGTTGCGCGCATATTTGACGGCAGACCTGTAAGTCCAGTCATTCCCAAAATAAACACGGATTATGGTGTACAAAAAGTAGATAGAAAGGTCGATACACTTCAAAAAATGAAGTTACATTCTGATGATTATTTGTGCAAGCTCAGCTTCATAGGTGATGGTGGAGTAGGAAAAACTAGCATAGTTCAACGGTATGTGAACGATATTTTTGAATTAGATTATCGAGCGACCATAGGAACCTACATCAGCAAAAAAATATGCAAGTTTGAAGCTTTGGGTAATGCCCAGGTTAGGTTCGTCATCTGGGATATTGCTGGACAACCACAGTTTACACGCATACGTCCTGCTTACTTGGCAGATTCTGGAGCAATCATGATCGTATTTGATGTGACGAGCAGAGAATCTTTTGATAATGTGAAGAAAATTTGGTACGAGGACGTAAAAAAAGTTGAGCTTACGGACTCGGTCATTGTACTTGTTGGAAATAAGATAGATTTGGAAGAAAGAGAAATATCGTATTCAGAAGGAGAAGCACTTGCTAAAGAATTGGGCATGGATTATATAGAAACTTCTGCCAAATCGGGGGAAAATGTGGAAGACGCCCATCGCTTGATCGCATTAAAATTGGTTGAAAAATTCGTAGAAATGGAAGAGATTTCAAAAATTATCGTCGAAAACTCCAAATATATTGTTAAACAAGACCAATTAAGCTATCTCATGAGTTATATCGCACGACAAAAAAACTTTATCATTACTGAAAGTGGTACGGTTGAATTCCAAAAATGTCTTGAAATATTTGATGAAATAAGAAAAAATAAAATTGTAGAAGATTAAAACTCTTCGGGATTAATAATATCTTTACCTAGGGCTTCTTTTAAATTTTTTAATTCGGTTCTTTGTTCACTTAAAATGTTCCAAAAAAATTCAGGAATGTCTTTTTCTTTTTTAAAAGAAAATTCCACGCGATCTAGCTTTTCGAGCAATTTAGAAATTCTAATTGAAAATTGCTCATTATAATTGCTTTTTTGGTAATCGAAATTGAGGCATTCCTTGAATAATTCTTTTAAATCCTCGTATTTGGGAATGTAACCAACGGGGGTTTTTATAGCACCATAATCCTCATGAAAGCGAGATTCAGCCCACATAACCCATACTAACTTATCTAGCATCCCATTCATATATTTTCCATTCTTATTCTTGAGGAAATAATTCGTTGCAAATACCTTTGGAGGAACTTTAAGATTATTTCCAAATTTTTGATGATTTTCAAGATATTTTCCCAGCGGCACGACAATGAAATCTAAATTTGCCATTGGACTGGGCGTTCTTATACCTTGAGCGCCAAGAGTTTGAGCTGTAGTTTCAGATTCTATTGTTGCCCCCAAAAAGACACCACTCTCCCAGTCGAAGCTTTCTACTATGGGGGGCATTGTATCGCTGTCTCTTCCACCATAAAACACGCAACTTATTGGAACGCCATCAGGATTATGGAGGTTAGGATCCGCATTTGATAATTCTTCGATTCGTACGGTATATCGAGCATTAGGATGAGCAAGGGGGATGTCTTTTCCATTTTGGTCTTTCTTTCCTTCAGTCCACTCCCCAGAAAAGTTGAAGCCTTTTTTTGGATATTCAGAGCCCATTCCAAGCCAATATGGTTTTCCATCATTTATCAAAACATTTGAGAAAATAGTTTCTTTTGGAGTAGTAAGCGTCTCGTAAATCACGGGATCGTCTTTAGCATTGACGTCTTTTATAATTCCAAATACACCCTGCTCGATATTAACAGCATGAGCATGGCCATCCTCCCAGATTCGAAGATAAGCAATATCATCTCCAACAATGGTTTGACCTGGAAGCATTGCTGTTGAAGTTTTGCCACATCCTGAAGGATAAGCTCCCGTAGCAAAAGAGGTTCGATTTTTTCCTTTTGGGTGGATTCCCATAATAAAGTAGTGTTCGGTAAGCCAATCTTCTTGGTTAGATTTATTAATCGCGAGACGCAGCGCGAGTTTTTTCAATCCCAGACTATTCCCTGCATATTGGTTATTGACTGTAAGGACCCTATCCTCCTTTAAGTCAACGTAAACCCTACGTTTATCAATATTTTTAGTAATAGGAGGGTTTCCTGTGAGTTCACCTGAAGAATGAATGAATGTAAAAAAATCTTTAGATCCATTCAATTTTTTAAATTCTTCATATCCTGTCCTATAAAGTAGATCTTCTGAATGTCCTACATAGAACGAGTCGGT
This sequence comes from Promethearchaeota archaeon, assembly GCA_016930515.1. Taxonomy (GTDB): domain Archaea; phylum Asgardarchaeota; class Lokiarchaeia; order Sigyniarchaeales; family SOKP01; genus FT1-020. The sequence continues at coordinate 26,947 of JAFGGO010000061.1, forward strand.
TAATTGTAGCGCTAATAGAGAGAATTTTGAGTTTTTTGGACCTAAACAAAAGAATCTTACTATGCATTCATGATTTTCCATGCACCCATCCATAATTTCCATTATTTCGCTCAAGCCTTCGTCTCTATCGATTGTATTTATCCAAGGACTGGCGTACTCTCCTTTAGGTATAAGAACACGCGTGTTCTCCTTGTCTCTGGCTTGATCGTGATTTGACATTGAGAAAAAACCATCATAATGGATCGTGTGTCCTTTAAGAGAGAGTTTTTCTTCTTCTCCTAATTCAATTGCCCTGTTTCTCACATAAGCAATATCTTCTTTAGAGTCAGTAATAACTGTTAGCGTTTTTGGCTTACAACGCTCAGTGAATTCGCATACAATGCTTAAAACATGTTCATTATTAAGATCAAGAAGTCTATCTGCATTTTCTTGATCTATCACACCTTTTTCTATTAAACTTTTTATAGTTGTCATTTATACCACAATATATTATAATGAAAACAATTTCACATTTTTTAATTAAATTATTGAAAATTGTTAAAAAAGCTTTATGAATTATGAACAAGTTCTCGATCATCAGAAGTTAAGTTGAACAATCCCATTCTTCAAGTATTGAACCTATTAAAATTTAATGTTTTAAATGAAAAGTTTTTATCCCTTTTACTCTAAAGAATCAAATTATTTAGCAAAAAAAGCTTGAGAGGAAATGATTATAATTTCCATTTCATTTTAGAGATTTAATTAAGAGATTTATTAACTTTGATAGATAATTAATGAGAAGAACAATAATGAACTTTTCAAGACCAATAACAAGTTTGATTAAAGAGCGAACATCGCGTAGGACATATGATCCTTTGGTTCTTAATCCTGAAGATATAAAACTAATGAAAAAAGCGATGTTACTCGAGGATATTAAAACTCCTTTTAGTAAATATACAGGTAATTGTCGTTTCTCTCTTGTTTCAGTTCCCGAATTCGATCCTAACGAGCAAAAAAGGATTGGTACATATGGACTCATCAAGGGAGCACGACAATTCATAGTAGGAGCTGTTGAAAAATCTAACTACGACCGAGAACATTTTGGATACTTGATGGAAGTCATCCTGTTATACGCAACTGATTTGGGTTTAGGAACCTGTTGGTTAGGGGGATTTTTTAATCGAAGCTTGTTTTCTGAAAAGATAAACGCTACTCCTAACGAAATCGTTCCCGCAATAAGTCCAATAGGATATTTTCCCAAAAAAAGGCGAACAAAGGAAAAAATCATTCGGGCAGCCATTAAAGCTGATAATCGTAAACCCTGGGAGCAAATCTTTTTTAAAGATAAATTTAATAATCCCTTATCTGAACTAGATTCCAAAGATTATTCTACATTGTTTGAAATGGTACGAATTGCGCCATCTGCAAGCAATAGGCAACCCTGGAGAATTCTCAAGGAACATAAAAATAATATTTATCATTTTTACACGGTAAAGGCTAAGGGATTCTATGAACAAATGGTCGCTTTAGATATTGGCATAGCCATTAGCCATTGGGATCTATCAGCTAAAGAAATGGGAATTACGGGAGAATGGGACATTAAACAACTAGACCTTGATAGATCTGAAAATTTAAAATATGTAATCTCCTGGATTGGCAATTAAATACATAATATCAATACTGTTCTCTCTCTTTGGATACCTTTTTATTTTAATAAGGCATATTTTAGATCATCCCAGAACAAAGATTCTGATGAAAATTTCGAGTTTCCTATTGATATATTTATTATTGTAATTACTACCATTGGAATAGTGATTGTCATATCTTCAGCAGGAAGTTTGGAATATATAAGTATGAAAAAAAATCGAGGATCGGCTAATAGCAAAAAATCAAATTGAGCAACACTAGGGAAAGTTATGTAGAATTGATCCCACTCCGCGACACTTTAACGAATCAAACAGAAGAAGAATTAAGACATACAGAATCCGAACTTGACATTCAAGAACCCGAATTATTATGTGTCGTGCACAAGGGACCTATTCGTGCAGAAACATATGTATGTCCTCATTGTAAAGCCTTTTATTGCAGGAATTGTTTGGATGCTTTAAAAAATCGAGGAGAGACATGTTGGGTTTGTCATAACTCGTTCGAATAAATCTTTTTTCCAAATTGATTTACTTTTTTTAATCACACTATTAATTGAAAAAATAAGGGTAAAAAATTAAATGAAAAAAAATTAATACTGGAAACCGCCTTTAGCTGCATTTTTAGCGGCTATGATCCTATCAACGCGCAAGATCAAGTTTGCCAATTCCGTACCCGCTTTGATGATGTGCTTGGGCAATGCAGAGGGTTCGACGATTCCCTTTTTGAAATTGTCTTGGATAGTGTTTTCTATCGTATCGATACCGATCCATTTATCTGCGTCTCCCTTGTGTGCGGCTCGTAAGGCAGTAATTTTTTCGATTTCGTCCAATCCTGCGTTTCTAATTAATGTTTTTGGAATTTCTTCGAGCGCAAGCGCAAAGGCCGAGATCGCTAGCTGCTCTTTCCCACTTACCTCGTTGGCATATGTCTTTAGTCGTTTGGCTAATTCTAAGTAAATAGCACCTCCACCTCCGACAACCGCCTGAGTGTCGATGATTTTTCCAATAACCGAAAGAACGTCGTGCAAGGCAACTTCCGCCGTGTCCAAGAGCTTTTTTAGACCACCCTTTAGAACTATCGATATGGCTTTAGGATTCTTGCAGCCCTCAAATATCGTGTATTCGTCCTTATCAATCTTTTCAAATTTCACGGTTTCGGCGAATCCCAAGTCATTTTCGGTCAATCCTTTTAGGTCATTGACCAAGGTCGCGTCTATTGCCTTGAGAATCGCTTTAATATTATCCTCGCTTAGATTTTTAATGGCAATGATCCCTTCTCTTGCTAAATACGCACCAAACTTGTCAGAAATCTCTTGGTTATTCACGATCATGTTCACGCCTACATCCTTGAACACTTTTAAATAACCTTGGAGGATCTTTTCCTCTTGATCCTTGAATTTTTGAATGTCCTTGGGATCGAATATTTGTATTTGAGAATCGAATTCGGTTTTAACAACTTCCAATTTCTTCCTTATCACGGCAATCTTTACATTTTTCAAGCCATTAGGCATCGTGGGATCTGCCCTTGATTTTTCTAAATATAAACCGCGAATTACTTTCGAATCGGAGAGTGATTTCCCTGGAGCCTTTACTATCTTCACGTTACTAATTTTATCAAACGTGTTTTCGCCTGCAATTTGTCTCACGGCTTGGAGGGCTAAATCTGCGAAAAAGTTTTTCGAGGTTACGAGTTGTTTTGAGTTCATTGATGTAATAGCGGCGTTTTTAAGGACAAAATCGTCATCTTTAGAAATTTTTTCTTCTATCTGTTCAATTATTTCAAGCGCTTTATCGGCAGCCAATTTAAACCCATGAGTGAGATGTTTTGGATGAATACCCTGTTCCGTTAGTTCTAAAGCATTTTGAAGGAGAGCAGAAGAAAATAAAACGACCGAAGTCGTGCCGTCGCCAATTTCTTCGTCGGTTGCCTTGGCAACATTTACCATCATGTTTGCTGCCACGCTTTCGATGTCTAAATTCTTTAGGATTTCGGCACCATCGTTCGTGATAGTAACCTCCCCTAAACCGTCAACGAGCATCTTGTCCATTCCTTTTGGTCCGAGGGTCGATCTGACCATTTCGGTTATTGCAAGTATTGCGTTAATGTTTTGCTTTCGCGCTTCCTTTTCTTCTTTTTCTTCCGTGCCTTCTCTCAAGATCATGATTGGTACTCTAGACATTATTCTTCACATACCTTCTTTTAAATGAATTCATTTTAATTCTATTAAAGAGTTGAAGGAAGATATTTAAAATAAATTTTTCTGATTTAGAGTTCTTTATAAATAATCCTCATTATCTAAGATTATAATACAAGAAAGCAACAGTAAATGGTAAATGATCGAATTTTTTTGTACTCTTGAAAATGAAACCTCTCTTTTTGTACCACTCAGTAAGGATGGTATCTTCGGCAATTATACCGATTTCGACTCGCTTGACACCCATCTCTCTTGCTCTTGTCAACGAACCTTCGATAAGATGGGATCCATATCCTCTTAATCTATATTGAGGAAGCACGCTCAATCGTTCGAGGTAACAAGTCTTTTTATTCGCTAATTCAAGTGCAATGCAACCAATAGAAGAATTCTCCGTTGTTAACAGGTAAAATTTAATTCCTTTATCAAAAGCGGATAGAATCCAATCAATCGTGCAATTTGAGGGGTGAGTTGGGGCGTTTTCTAAAGTTAAGTTAAATCGTGATGCTACCGTCTGAAAAGATGTCTGGATTATAAATGCAAGTACTTTAGCGTCATCATAGAAGGCTTGTTTAAAAATAATCGAATCATTGTTGCTCATCACTGAATCTCAACGAAACTGCTATTTTTATAAGTCTTTAAAACCATATCGGATATTGTTCTTGTGACATACTTTTCCTTGTTAATTTCTCTTATGAAGTTATGGACGTCTTCTGATTTTTTGAAGCGACAAATGAGAGCTGCTGATTGTTCTCCTGTAGTGTGGAAGACCGAACAAACTTCGGGCTTTTCGCAAATCTTTGTCAATAATTCTTCCGTGTGTTTTCCGTCAACTTGAATTCGAATTAAAAAGGTAAGTTCGTAACCTAATCTAGCGTTATTGAGCTTGAGCGTGTATCCTTCGATTGGCCCCCCGTTTTCTGACTTTAATTTGCTAATTCTATTATGTATCGTGCCAATTGATATCCCTAAATCTTTTTGTATCAATCGATAAGATGTATTTGAGTTGTGTTGGAGGATCTTAAGGATGTTCACATCCATTTCGTCAAGTTGTTCTTTTTTCATAGTAATTCACAATATTAAAAATAATAAGGGAAAGAATTCGTTCAAACAATTTTCAAAAATCAACTACTTCCCCAAGCATTTGTTCAATAATAATTGCAATATTTTAAATTTTTTTAATCCTATTTTTGATATACCTCATCTGGATCAAAAATTTTTTCACCTTGGATAGTAAATCCTGCTCCAGTAAATTCCCTATAGAAGCAGGAAAAATGGCCTGTATGGCACGCGGCTACATTTTGCTTAACTTTTAACAATATCGTGTCCATATAACAATCTACAAATACTTGTTGTATTTCCTGCACATGTCCACTTTCTTCTCCCTTTTTCCACAATTTTTTTCTTGATCTCGAATAGTAACAGGCTATACCCGTTTCGAGTGATTGTCTAACAGCGGCCTCGTTCGCAAAAGCCAGCATCAGAACCTGATTTGACAAGTAATCTTGAGCGATCATGGGCACCAATCCTCCTTCGATTTTGGAAAAATCCAACATGCTGACGAACTTATCTATTTCTTGCTGAGAAAATTTTTTCATTATTATGAAATTTTTTTATGAATGATTAATATTAACTAATAACATTTTAGCAAATTTAAGATTAACATGGACAAAAAATATTAATATGACAGTGGATCCGTGGAGTTCGGCAAACATTGATGATAACGAAATAGAACGCCTCATTAAAGAGTTTGGCATCGAGCGTGTTGACGATATTACCCGACAGAAAATGCTAGAAAACCGATTCATTAGGCGTAAGATCATTTTTGGGCATCGTTCCTTGGGAGATATCTTTAAGGCAATAGACTCAAGGAATTCTTGGGCCGTCATGTCCGGTATTAAACCAAGTGGCCCATTCCATTTAGGAACCCTTACAACCGCATTAGAGATCGTAGAATTTCAGAAACTAGGCGCCCGAGCATATTACTGCATCGCAGATATTGAATCTTGGGAAGATAATGGCATTAGATACGAGGAAGCCGAAGAAACAGCAGTAGACAACCTTGCAGATATTTTAGCTCTTGGTTTAGATCCCGATCCAGAGAAGGCCTACATCTGGAGGCAATCAAAAGAGCCAATTGTCAAGGATGTATGCTTCAAGGTAGGCCGATTAGTAACACAAAACATGGTAAACGCTATCTATGGTGAAAAACCATTTGGATTGTACCTTGCAGCACTTATACAAGTTGGAGACATCGTCCTCCCTCAATACCGAGATGGCCCCCAACCTACCATCGTACCCGTGGGAATTGACCAAGATCCCCATATTAGATTGACAAGAGACCTAACACGACGATATTTTTCCGAAGAAAAATATTTCCTTCCTGGTGCTACCTACCACAGGTTATTACCGGGTTTGGACGGATCCGACAAGATGTCGAAACGAAATCCTAACAGTTACTTTACTTTTAACGAACCTATTGATTCGATTGAAAAAAAAGTAAAAAATGCGTTAACTGGAGGGAGGCGTAACAAAAAAGAACAACAAGAATTAGGTGGAGAACCTCAAAACTGCATGATCTATAAGATTTTGATGTATCATTTTGAACCAAATGACGACAAGCTCAAGGAAAATTTCGAAAAATGCGTCACCGGGCAATTATTATGTGGCGCTTGCAAAAAGAACGCCATTGAAAAAGTTCTCGCCTTTATAAAAGATCACGAAAAAAAGAAGGCAAAATTAATAGAAAAAGCGCGAGAATTGTTAGACATTAGATAAATTACACTAGTTGATTCATTACTTTTTCGATTTCGTCAATAAAATCAGAAAAATTTTCTAATAAAGTCTCCTTATATTCTTCCTTAATTAAAACCGATATATAAAAATTATTCTTATCAACCGTGATTTTATGTAAATATGATAAAATATTATTCTCGATCGTGGTAAAATTATAATCGCTATCGTATTTTTCTTCTTGCATTCTTTTTAGAAGATATAAGTGTTCCTTGATTGATTCTAGCAATACGATATAGGAATCTGGATCTATTTCTTCTGAATAAAACTCACTTACGATAATACCGTTTTCGTCAAATAATATTAGCGAAGAGCATTTAAATTCTTCTAAATATGTTTCTAACAAATGAGAAAGCTCAAAAAATTTTGGATCAAAAACCGAAAGAGCGTATGAGATTAATTGAACAATGCTTATAATATCGTATATGGATGTTTGTTGAAATAAAATTTTGACTGTGGGATATTTTCCATATATGGTTTCTCTTAACTCTACAATTCTAGCGTTAATGTCTTCTTTCCCCCTTAGTTCTGGATCAAATTTATGAAAAGATATAATTAAAGGAACATCCATTGAATTCTCGTTAAAGAATTTTAATATCATATCCAAGTATTCAAGAGAGGTTTTAAATCGTTTTTCGTCTTGAATATCAATTATGAATAGTACTAAATTAGTATCAGAAAAATATGCGTCTTTATTTTGTTCGTAAAGCGCCCTATATTTCTCTTGGCCTCCCATATCCCAAATATAGATGTTAAAATTAAGGAATTTTCGCTTGTTGTATTCTACTTTTATAGTAGGTTTTAGCTGCATTATGTACTTTTCAAAATCAAATTTCTTATCTAGTGCCGTGAGAATGCTTGACTTACCAGCATAATCCAATCCAGAGAGTATGATTTTTAGGGTATTATCCAAGAAGTTCACATCATATTTTTCGTGAGAGGTTCGATAATAATATACTTATAAACTCTACAAATTTATATTTTTATTTTAGCATATTAAATACTAAATGCATTATTAAAACTCATAATATTTAAGTTATTAGCTAAACGATTATCAACATTGTTTTCTGTTATGTATAACACATCGATAATACACTTGGCACATGACAATGATATAAGCTTTTTTTAATTCGGTTAGCGCTACTAATCTTAACTAATAAATTACTTATAGTTGATTCAAATGATCGAGTTAGAAAATCATTTTTTAGAAAATTTAAGGCACCAAATAAAGCTTAAAGAATTATCCAATTTTAAAAGGAGTCTTCCAACCTTTAGCGAGCAATTAAGCGAATGCGATAAAGCCGTTCGAGACATCAAAGAGAAATTTGATGAAATTCGAAAACGAGATGCATACAAAAGAGTTATTGGGCAAATTAACAAGGTATCTGAAGATTTCTAAATATTTTTATTTTTTTAATCTCCAACAATCGTAATCGTAATCTCCCTATCTCTACTTTTTTCGTCAAATTCACAAAAGATAATTTGTTCCCAAGTACCTAAAAGTAGGCTCTTATTCCTAAACGGAAAAGTTTGAGATGTCTTGACTAGGAAACTTCGTAAATGACCCGCCCCATTATGGTCTCCCCAAGTTCTATGATGCTTGTAATTCTCTTGGTAAGGAATAATTTTTTCCAAAAATTCTTTTATATCGTTTTTCACGAGCCCAGGTTCGTATTCCGTGGTAGAAATGGCACCGGTTGATCCGTTAAGATGGATATTTACCAAACCGTTGTTAATATTTCCCTTTTCAATTGCGGATTGCACTTGATTCGTGATGTTTATCACATCACAATAAGGTTCGGTCCTTTTTACTTTAAAAGATGAAAACTCTACAACCATTGCAATTCTTATTCTCTTAAATTATAAACAATAAGATTAATTATTCATTTTTCATTTTATTTTTTACTGAGTAATTAGGTTTTCATCCGAATAATTGTGGTAGGTTTTAATGAGTGAAAAACTAAAAGAATTTTACAAGAAAATACATGATAACAAAAACAACATTCCTGAATACGCTTCCATCGTCATACGTCCTGGACAAAAACTCGTGGATATTAAAATTAAAAAAGAAGCCTCAAACATCTTGAGGAGAATAGCGCACGATCAAAAAACTCCAGGATGGTTTTTACATTCGGTGCACATACCCATAAAAAATTTAGGATTACCTCCCGACGCTAAGAACAAGGAGATTATTGCATATTTCGACGAACCACGCTTGATTACTCGAGATAAAGACACGAAGGAATATGTGGAGGAATTGTTAAGGAAATATATATCAATTCTTCCTGATAAAAAGAACCATTTTTTCTCCACAAAACGTTTTAAAAAGAAAAAGGACCTCCGAACTGGAGCAACACTAAAAGGATTTTGATCAAATAAATTTTTATTACTATTTTATAGGTTTCCTTTTACAGGCATATCGCTAATGTCGATATATTCCTCTCTTTCAGGTTTTTTTTCTCGATAAGGATTATCTTCGTCGTAGACATGTCTTCCAAATGTGATATATCCCGTATGTCCAATCATCCTTACTTCAGGTCGAGTGGCGTTTTCCTTAACCTGCAAGCTTCTTTTCATAAGCTCGTATGTATTTATCTCGATAAATCCATTATCTCTTAAGGCAAAGGTCGTTTTTTTTACTTGTTCAATGGTCGGGGAAAAAGAAACCAAAACTCCGCTTAATTTCAAATATTCCTTAACTTTTTCAATTACTTCCCAAGGTTGTGGCATATCTAATACTATTGAATCAACATTTACATGATTAAGAGTGTCGTTTAATATATCGCCGTATTGCACTGTAACGATGTCTTTAAGACCAGCTTTCTCTACATTTTTTTTGGCTCTTTTTATAGATTTTTCCCTAATGTCGTAGGAAAAAACTCGTCCATTTGGACGAACGAAATTACCCAATATGCACGAAAGGGCCCCCGATCCCGCACCCGCTTCAATAACAACGCTCCCAGGTCCGATACCCGAATATATTAAAATCATTCCTGCATCCTCGGGGTAAATAATTTGAGTCTTCCGAGCCATATATACAACATAATCAGAAGGTAATGGTTTTAAGACGTAGAATTTATGTCCTTGATGCTCGTACGGTTTGGAATAGATAACAGAACCAAATGATTTACCTATAAGATCGTCATATTCAATTATTCCCTTATGAGTGTGAAATTGATCCCCAGATTTTACCTGAAGTAGCCACCTTCTTCGATGATCGAGAATTAAAAAGACCAAATCGTTTTCTTTTATAGTTTCAATAGTCATATTATGTTTTCAATAATGATTTCAATCATATATAGTATTTCTTATCTTGACGATGGAAACTTTAAAATTATTTAATTGAAACCAATTAAGTCATTAATTAAAAAGTTGTTTGAGTTTTAATCTCAAGATATTATAATTTGAATTCAAGTTTGAACCTATAAAAATGGTCATACAATAAAAAAGCACATGAAAACAAATATATTGGCTATGGATGCAAGCCAAGAATGAAAAAATATAAAAAAAATAATTAATTCAATAATCTAAGAACAAATTCTGAAATATTTCTTTTTATAAAATATATAAGGCACTTATTTATGAGTAAGGAAGCAGCCAATAATGCCCAGCTTTCACAAACCTACAAGGAACTTCAAGGTAAAATAGAAGATTACCGCGAAAAACGGGACGATCTCAACAAGAAAACGAAAGAATATATCACCCAACTACAAGAACTAGAAAATCAAATCGCGGAGAATTTAAAAGTAGCCAAGGACGAATACAAGAAAAAGCGGGATTTTTGGAACAATAAGGTAAAAAAGTTAAAAGATAAAAAAATAGAATATAAAGGCATTTTAGATAATTTCATTGAAGAACGAAAAACACTTCAAAAAAAAGGCCCTGATGGAAAAGAACAAGGAAAATACGGAGATTTAAAGCAGATCACGAGGAAGATCGAAAATTTAGAAAGAATGATCGAAACAGAAAACTTAGAAATTAACGAAGAAAACGCCATCATTGATCAAATTAAAGAACTTGCAGAAGTAAAACAAGACCTATTAGAATCGCAAAATTCAGATGAATTAGTAAAACTCGATCGAAAAATAGAAATAGTAAAGTTAAACCTCAATAAAATTTACGAGCAGTTAAGCAAATGGTCAAATAAATCGCAAGATAATCACGCAAAAATGCTCGAAATCTACGATGTTATTGGGGATCTAAAAGAAAAAAAAAAGAAGATGGAAGAAGAACTCATCAAGAACAAGCAAGCGGCCGACATGTACCACGAACAGTTCTTAGAATTGATGAATCAACGAAAGAAAATCTCTAAAAATTATCGCCCTTCAAGAACCACCTCAAAATCGGAAAGGAGACCTCGAAAGATTAGGTTTAAAGACACTAAAGTTAAAGAAGCAGAGATGCTTGAACAACTCAAAAAAGAAAAACTTGCTGACGCACTTGAAAAGAAGAAAGCAGGTAAAAAACTTAACCTCTACGAAGCTCGATTGATCCTCGAAGCTCAAAATCAAGATAATTAACTATTCTATTCCTAAATATATTTTTTCAGCTAGTTTATAGCATTCTTAATACTAATTTTTTCTTCAGGTGCAAGTAAAATATCAAGAGATTTCTTAATTGTCTTTGCGACTCGTTTTGCTAGTAAGGGTGGAACGGCGTTTCCTATCTGCTTGTATTTTTGATTCAGACCTCCTTTAAAAGAGTAAGTATCAGGAAAAGATTGAAGCCTTGCCGCCTCTCGAACTGAAATTGCTCTATTCTGAGTTGGATGAATAAATCTTCCCGGTGCGCTAACACATCCACAATTTGCAGTAATAGTATCTGCTGGCCGATTTAAGTGAAGACGACCGTATATATTAGAATAACCACTATTTAGCTTGTAATTCTTGGGCAAGTCTTGGTGATTTTCTCCGGGTTTGATGAACGAGATGCGTTCTTTGACGTTTTTCCCGTGGTTTGGAGCGTGATGATCGCGTAGTTCGACTGAATTTTTTCTTAAATACTGTTGATAAGGGGTTTGGGGCGGGCGATCGTAGTTGAAAGTTATTAAGCCGTTTGATCTTCCCGTAATCGGTTTTATTTCAAGAATGTCTGAAAGAGCATCCCTTACGGTAAAGATATTAGATCGCTCTTTTCTAAAGTAAAGAGGAATCGACATTTTTTCTTTAAAACCAATGAAAAAAACGCGCTTTCTAACTTGTGGTATTCCGTAATCTGATGCCTTTAATAACCTCATTTGACACTCGTAACCTATATCATTATATAACTGTTTTATTTTTTGAACAACTCTCCCTTTATCCATGGTTAAAATACCAGGAACATTTTCCATCACGAAAAACCAAGGTTTGATCGTCTCAACCCATTTTATAAAATAATAAACAAGCGTGTTCCGAGGATCGTTTCTATTCCTGTTTCCAACTGAAGAATAGCCTTGACAGGGTGGACCCCCAATAATACCCGTTACTCTTGAATTTGGAAGATATTTCAAGCATGTTTGCTTCACATCGAGGTTCGTTATATCCTCATTTAAGCAGATACAATCGGGGTTATTTAAATTGTAAGTCTCGTGAAAAATCTTTTCTTTTTCTACGGATAGTAAAATTTTAAATCCTTCAAGTTTAAACCCAAGTGATAGGCCACCAGCTCCACTAAAAAGGTCTATTATTTCCACGGATGTCATAATACTCTTAAAATAATTACTTTAATTAATGTAGGGTTCATTAAAAAATGTGTCTCGATTTTAAAACGCATTTATAGTCCAAAGCAAGAAAAATGAAAAAAAGACGGCACTACGAGATCGTGAGAAATGGAATCGCTTCGTGGTACGATGTGAATAAACGCGACTTTCCTTGGAGATCAACAACAAATTTATACAAGATCTTGGTAACGGAAATATTTTTACAAAAGACCATAGCAACAAATGTAAAAAACATATATATCGACTTTTTTAATAAGTATGATAATATGATAAAAATTTTAAACACAGAAAGGGAAGAAATCGAATCAGACATCAAATCCTTGGGATTAAGTAAGAAGCGGGCAAAAATTTTAAAAGAATTAAGCAGGATGGTGGTAGAGGAGTTCAATGGTGAGATTCCAATCCAACCTAGTGAGTTAACTAGAGTAAATGGAATTGCTGATTATGTTAGTAGAGCTTTTTCATGTTTTGGACTAGGGAATAGGACGATATTTTTTGATGTGAATATAAAGCGAATAATTGAAAGGGTGTTTAACAATTTTAAAGACACGATCAAAATAAAAGATCAAATCGAACAAAATCTGGATAAATTACTACCCGAATCTAATTGTAAACATTTTTATTGGGCACTTCTCGATTTTGCTGCATTGATTTGTACGAAAAAAAATCCAAAGTGCGAATCGTGCTTGATTTCAAGTACTTGTCATTATTTCAGTTCTAAAGTTTATTAAATTATTACAGTCAATAATTTAAAATACAATCTAACTCATAAATTGGTAATGAGGGATAATAATTTAAAATATGTTAGCGCAGTTTTTTTTGTGAAAAATATAGAAGTATCAAGGCAGTTTTATGCTAACACACTTGGACAAGAAATAACAGCGAATTTTGGAAGAAATGTGGTTTTTCAAGGCGGATTATCGATATGGGAAGAGAAATACGCTTTAAGTACCATCTATTCCTTAAGCAAAGCAAATATTAAGGTCGGAAGGAATAATAGCGAAATTTATTTTGAAACAAGAGATATTGAAAGGGCTTACAAAAAGTTCAAGAAGGATGGGATTGAGATCATTCATGAAATAATGGAACATCCTTGGGGTCAAAAAGGATTTCGATTATTCGATCCAGATAAACATGTTATTGAAATAAGCGAACCAATGGACGAGGTAGTGTTAAGATATCATAATATTGGATATGATATGAAAGAAATATCAGAAAAAACAATGATGCCTATTAATATGGTCAAGAAAATTATCGAGACACTAAAATAAACAGCCCAATCTATTTTTTTTAAAGTCCTTTTCAATTATTTTAATTCTTCTAATTCAAAAAATTTTAATCAAATTCTATATTATCTTTCTCAAAGTTATATAAAACTGATTTGATATATTTGAAAAATAAATTAGAAGAAATTCGGTCGATTTTAATCGAGCACCATCAAGAAATTCGCAGTGCGATCCCACTCATTGCGTCCGAAAACATCACGAGCCCCGCTGTTGATGAGGCGTGTAATTGCGATTTTAGCCATCGATACGCAGAAGGATGGGTAGGACAGCGAGTGTACGCTGGTTGTAAATACATTGACAAGATAGAAAGTCTTTGTATGGACCTCACAAAGGAATATTTCAATTGTTGTTTTGCTGATGTAAGACCAATTTCGGGCGTCATGGCAAATCTCGTCTTGTATAACGCTTTTACTTCACGAAATCATGGAAAGATGATGGCAATGCCCATACCAAAAGGAGGCCACATCAGCCACGCCCCATTTGAGACCTCTAACGGACGCAAAATTTACGGTACTGCGGGAACCGTTAGAGGATTGGATATTAAATATTTCGCCTTTGACGAGGAAAATATGAACCTTGATGTAGATGCATCAGCCAAAATCATACGAGAATTTAAACCAGAGATGGTATTGTTCGGGGGTTCTGTGTTTCTTTTTCCACATCCCGTCAAGGAATTAAGTGAAGTAGCAAAAGAGATAGGTGCGCATGTTGGATATGATGGCGCTCACGTGGCTGGACTAATCGGATCGGGGTATTTTCAAGATCCCTTGCGAGAAGGCGCAGACGCAATGAGTCTCAGTTGCCACAAGACTTTACCTGGCCCCCAAACAGGCGCGGTAGTCTCAAACAGGGAGGATTTAGTAGAAGACTTGAAAAACGCTGCCTTTCCGTCATTATTTTCGAACCATCACTTGCATAATATAGCAGGATTTGCCGTAGCACTTACCGAGATGTTAGAATTTGGGAAGAAATATCACGAAAAAGTGATTAAAAACGCTCAAGCTTTAGGTTCTGCTTTGCAAGAACGGGGATTTAAGGTGCTTTGTGAACATTTAGGATTTACTAAATCACACCAGATCGTTATCGATATTGGAAATTTTGAAAAAACTGTAGGTCTTGGAGGAACTTTAGAGGCACTCTTAGAAGAAGCAAATATAATCGTTAATAGGAACCTACTTCCTTGGGACATACGAGAAGGAAGGCACTATATGAATCCGGGAGGTCTAAGGCTCGGAACATCGGAAGTTACAAGGTTAGGAATGAATGAAAGCGAAATGGTCGAAATAGCTGAATTTTTCAAAAAAATCATTGTTGAACAACAAGATCCAAAGAAAGTTAGGAGAGAAGTTGCTGAATTCAAGGAACAATTCCAAGAAGTTAAGTACTGCTTTCAATCACCTAATAAGGCTTATGAATACCTGAAGTTTTATTAGATTTAGTTTTTATTTTAAAATTTTACTTTTAATTTTTTATGAATGGATTCTTTAAAAGAAAAATTTAATTTTTATGCTGCACTCTTCCTTTTAATTACGATTTATTTTTTGTGTATTAAATAATGTCAAGCCTCGAAATTCTTGAACAAGACGATTACAATTTAGTATTTGTGCTTGAGGGTATTTCAATCGAGATGGTAAACGCCATTCGAAGAATAATGTTAACTGAAATTCCCGTCATGGCAATAGACGAAGTCATCATTCTAAAAAATGATAGCCCTCTTTACGACGAAATAGTTTCTCATCGTCTTGGAATGATACCCTTGAAAACCGATTTAGACGCTTATAGGCTTCCGAGCGAATGTGAGTGTGATGGATTTGGCTGTCCCCTTTGTCAAGTTTCTTTAACTTGCGAAATTCAAAACACTTCAAACTCGCCCATCACGGTCTTTTCGGGAGATTTAAAATCAAACGATCCCGTGATCGTGCCCGTGTCCCCCGATATTCCAATTTTAAAAATTGATAAAAACAATAGCGTGATAATCGAGGCATATGCTAAATTGGGTCACGCAAGAGAGCACATGAAATGGCAGGCAGTATCGAACGTTCATTTCCGATTGTATCCAAAAGTAGATTTTGACGATTCCAAATGTGCAAAATGTCAGGATAAATGTGTTGTATCTAGACTGTGTCCTAAAAATTTATATGATTTCTCGGACAAGAAAACACCAAAGCTTGAAAAAGATTATTGGAAAACTTGCGATCTATGCAATGCCTGCCGGGATGCTTGCCCAGAAAAGGCCATTAAATTAGGAAAAATTAAAGATAAGTATATTTTCGTCGTTGAAAGCGATGGAGTATTACCTTTCGATATTGTTATTAAGAAAACTTTTGAAATTTTTAACGAAAAAATTCGCGAGTTCGAAGAAAAATTGGAAGAAGTTGAAATCCAAGAACCCTAAAATTTTCTATTTGAAGCTATATCAAAAAATTATTAAAATATCACATATTATCATCATTATCAATTTAAATGTGAAGTGTATCATAAATGAGTCATCGCATAACAGGTCCATCTGACTATTACAACCGAAAACTTATAAGAGACTTGTGGAAGACGAAAAGAAGGATTTGGAGAAATATTAGTAAGAAGTTGTCCAATTCGAGACGCCTCCGAGTCGAAGCAAACCTATACCGAATAAACAATAAAACAAAAAAAGACGATGTCATCGTAATCCCAGGAAAAGTATTGGGCAATGGTGACCTGACTCACAAGCTTACAATATCGTGTTTAGATTGTTCTGAGTCTGCAAAGAAGAAGATCGAGCAATCCGGGAGCAAGCTTCTTTCCATTGACGAGCTCTTAGAGCAAAATCCTACGGGGAAAAATGTGAAAATATTTTATTAGAAATAAGGAACGAGAAGAACAAATCATGCAAGAACATCTATTATTAGACGCAACGAACCAAATTCTAGGGAGATTTTGCAGTCAAGTAGCCAAGAAAGTGCTTTTAGGAGAAAATGTGGTCATAATTAATGCTAAACACGCAATAATTAGTGGAAACAAGAGAAATATTCACGAAAAATTCTTAGCACGCTTAGAAATAAGTACGGCTACTAATCCAACTCGAGGCCCTTTCTGGCCAAGACGTCCCGACACCTTAATGCGGAGCATCATTAAAAAAATGCTTCCAAGGAAAAAGAGAAGGGGAAAAGAAGCTATAAGAAGAGTCCACATATATATCACCGATATTCCAGAAAGATTTAAAAATCGATATCAAAAACTCGTACCTGGAGAAATTCCAAACGCAGACAAGAAACGACTTTCATATTACAACAAGTTCATCACATTGGAGAATTTATGTTCTCGTATTGGATGGAACAATCAGCAACTTGAGGTATAAAATAAATGTCAACGAAAAGCAAGGTCATACAAGCAAGCGGAAAGAGAAAAACAGCCGTTGCACGTGCTGTCCTGCATTATCCCGCTAAAGGCATTATTAAAATAAATAACGTCCCCTTAGACTTATATGAACCCGAAATCGAAAAACTCAGGATAAAAGAAGTTTTGGAAATCGTAAATCATCCAAAAATGGAAAAGGCAGATATTTCCATTAAAGTGACTGGTGGAGGACGCAAGGGACAGACTGAGGCTGTAAGAATGGCCATGGCAAAAGCGCTACACAAGCTCATAGGAACAAAAACTATCGAACGCATGTTTCGAGAATACGATAACTCCCTTCTAAGCGGTGATTCGAGACGAACAGAACCAAAAAAGTTCGGTGGCAAGAAGGCGAGGGCAAGACGCCAAAAATCATTTAGGTAAGGCTTGTTATTTCTATTTTGTACAACTCTTTAAATAAATAAAAACAATTAAATCTCATCTACATGATAGAGATTAATATTTGTACCTAAATTTTGAAAGTGTTCAATGAAATTAGGATAAGAATCTCCTACAATGTCAGCACGTTTTATTAAAGATGGAGAATCCGCATGCATTGCTGCTACGAAACACGCCATTGCAATTCTATGGTCATCCTCGTGATCTATCTCAGAAGCTTTTAAAGTATTACAGTGATAAACAATCATTTTATTTGATTCTTCTTCAATCTTCACACCCATCTTAGTTAATTCACGAGCCATCACGGCAACACGATCGCTTTCTTTTTTTCGTATGTGGGACAGGTTGTATAATTCGGTATTTCCTTCGGCAATAGCACCCACGACAGAAAGTATTGGGAAAAGATCGGGTGTTTCGAGGCAATCAATTTTAATTCCGTGTAGTGGATATTTATTTCGATTACCAATGACGATTACTTGCTTTTTATCGATGTCTACTTCGATGTGCGCACCCATTTCTCGCAATAATTCAATTATTCTTTTATCACCTTGAGAACGCGCGTAATCCATATTTCTGATAACTACCAACGATTCTTCGGTTGTTAACGCCGTTGCGGCGATCACAAATGCTGCAGACGAAAAATCTCCTGGAACTTCATACACCCGAGGTCTTATCTGTTGATTGCATGGAACGGAATAAGTTCCTATTCTTTTATCGTCTAATCGTTCGAATACGGTTATTCCAAACGACCTTAAGGCGTCTAAAGTTATTTGTATGTAAGGATAAGAAACCAAGGGCGTGGTTATCTCAATTTCAACATATTTTTGTTCCCCACACGATAATTTCGTTGCCATTATTAGCAAGGCTGTTATGAATTGGGAGCTTATATCTCCTTTAATCGAGATTTTATCGCACTTTGAACTCGTTCTTTGAATTTTCAAAAGATTTTCCGAAAATTCGTATTCCCCTCCTACATAATTAAGTGCATTTAACAATTCGGCAATTGGCCGCTTTCGCTTTAAAAACTCTCCCGTAAACGAAAGACCACCTTTAACCAATAAGGCAAGGGCGCTGAAAATCCGTATAGATGTACCAGAATTCTTGCAATCAATGACTTTCTCAATCGACTTGTACGATGATTGGTCCCTTTTAATCACGACTTTGTTATCCGATAGTGGTAAAATATTAACGCCTAAAGATTTTAAAATATCTATAGTCACGCTGACGTCTCCCGAAATCAAGGGATTTTTCACGATTGAAACGCCTTCAGCAAAACTAGCTATTATGAACGCCCTATGAGAGTAGCTTTTTGAACCAGGTATGTATATTTCTCCGTTGAGTTTTGGCGTTGGATTAATTACAACATCCATCAAATTATTAGTAGGACATTCTACTAAATTAATTTTAGCATTCATTTTGATATGATTAATAATGATAATTATACTTCTTTGAATTAAATCGAATAAATCAAATTCGCGTCTTTATGTGGTAAGTGTGAATTTTCTTTCTTTTTATATTGCTTCTTTAACCTACTTAAAATAAAATTAACAAATTACTCTTAATTGGATTTATGTTAGAAATTTGATCTGTTTATATCAAAACATTTTTGAGGATTATTTTCGTGAAGCGAGCTATAAGACGAAAAAGTAATTTCAAATAAGGACCTATAATAAGAGATTCTAAGGGGAAATTTGAATTTTAGAAAAGAATTACCAGGACATTAAATATAAATGATATGATTTTGATTTACTATCTTTTTGGAATTTTAATATATTCTCTTAAGCTTTTAAAATTATTCAAATTAAAGTGAGGGAAATACATGGCCTCGGCAAACTCTCGTTGAAATTCGGCTCTCGATGCTAATTCAAGGTATTTTACTTGTTTGGAAAGATTCAAGGCTTTTTTTCTAAGATCCTTGTTAATCAATAAGTATTGCGCTCCAATACCCGCTGCGTTTCCTATTTGAAATATTTTCTCGATAGGAATGTCTGGAATCATGCCAATGAATCTTGCGTTTTCTTTACTTATATAATTTCCGAAAGCTCCGGCCAAGAAGATTTGCTCGATATTCGCTTTAGATTCTTCTAGTTGATTGAGGTAATTTAGAATGATTTTTGCTCCTGAATAGAAAGCACCTTTAGCCATCTGAATTTGCCTGACATCATCAAGCGATATAGTAATTGCTTTTTTTAAATTCGTGTGTTTTTTCTTCACAACTACGAATTCAGCCCCATTCTCGGTTTCAACAAAATGACCGGTATTCAAGAATTCCTTGTTGAAATTACCACTTCTTGTAAGGAGCTTGACCTTTAAAAGTTCCGCAATCAAATCTATCAGGCCCGAACCGCATATTCCAATGGGATTCTTGTTATAAATGGTGGTATAATCGACTTCGTAAGTCCGGGGATCTATTTTTACCGTGTCTATTGCACCTGCCGCTGCTCTCATACCATTTTTAATGTGTGCTCCTTCTAAGGCAGATCCTGCTGCGCAAGAAGATGTTATTATATTTTTCTGGTTTCCCACAATGATCTCTCCGTTCGTTCCTATGTCTATTGCTAGAGTTAAATCTTCTTCTTGTTCGATTTCAGACGAGATCATGACACCCATGGTATCCGCACCAACGAATCCCGCTATGAGCGGTGCAATATACACATTGCCAAATGGGCAGATATTCAAGTTTATCTCTCTTGCCTTGATGTTTAGATCGCTTTTAAAGACAGGAACATAGGGACTACGACCGATGTGTATGGGATCCACTCCCAAAAAGATGTGGTGCATAACGGGATTTCCCACGACTGATGCCTCGTAAATTTGAGAAGATAATATTCCAACAACAGAACAAGTCTCGTGAATTATGTCGTTTAAAGCCTTATCAACTGCATCTTTCATTAGGGCAAGACCTTTTTTTTTTTCAATTCCGTAGTAAATACGAGCAATCACATCTTCACCGAAGGCTGTTTGCGGATTGAGCCGGGAACCGATGGCACGAATCTTGCCATCCTCAAGGTTAATTAAATAACCTACAATAGTTGTTGTCCCTATATCAAATGCAATGCCATAATTATCTTCTGTCGTGTTTCCACCTTCACAATCGATGATCTCGCAATCGTTCCAAATGCTCAGCGTGATTTCATGGTTATTTTTTCGCAAAATCGAAGGAATTTTCCGTAATGATGCCACATTGATCTCTTTTAATGTTTTTAAGCTAGACTTACGAATTAATGAAGCTAAAATCCTTTCAAGATCAGGCAAGGGGGATTCCAAGGACGGCTCGTCGACTTTAATATATATTTTTTTTATGGTTGGATTGATTTTGATCTCCCTGTTAATTCCAGATGTGAGTATATTAAAATCTTCTAAGAGTAATTCATCTGGCAAATATATTCTAACTTTTTGAGGACCTTTGATGGTATTAGCGTTGATTTCTCCATTAATAACGCATTGACAAGCTAACCTCCAACCATCTTTGAGTTCCTCAACACTAAGATTTTTTTTTTCGGAAGCGGTAGATTGATTCGTGTATTCTAATCCTTTTTCAACCAAAACCTTGCATTTACCACAAGAACCCTTTCCACCACAGAAAGATTTTATACTAATCCCAATCTCATGAAGTAATTCAAATGCAGTTTTCCTCCCAGAAAGAAAGACCCTACGAGATATGGGTTCGAAATCGATGATAATATTTTTATTCATCAGCTTTGGAAATGAACCTTTTGAATTTGAATTTACCTACTATAAAAACGATATTAATTACTTCGCAGGAAAGTGAAGTTTTTTTTAAATGACATCTATTCTTAAAATAGAATTAATAAAAATTCGAGTTTGAGCAATGGGAGACAATACAATTGGGACGAGATTTAAAATCACTTCTTTTGGAGAAAGCCACGGAAAGGTCGTTGGGATTGTGATTGACGGAACCCCTGCTGGGTTAGAGCTTGACATTAATTTCTTACTTTCTGAGCTTGAAAAAAGAAAAACAAGTCAGTCAAGTTTAACAACAAGTAGGGAAGAACCTGATATCCCCGAAATATTATCGGGAATGCTTGATGGTAAAACAACAGGAGCCCCCATATGCTTGATCATACATAATAAAGATGTAGATTCTTCAAAATACGAGAAATATAAGGATTTTTTGAGACCGTCCCAAATTGACTATTCTTTATTAAAAAAGCAAGGGGGTTTTGGCGATTTTAGGGGATCAGGGCGATTCTCGGGAAGGTTAACGGCAGGTTTTGTCATGGCGGGGGCAATTGCAAAGCAAGTATTACAAAAATACGGCATTTCCGTCTTCTCCTACACTAAACGCATTGGAACCATTAGCGACGAAACAGTTTATGATGTAAGAAATCTTTACAACTTGTTTGAATTAAGAGAAAATTCCTTAGTGAGAGCTTTAGACCACGAATTGTCTAAAAAAATGGAGAATTCGATAAAAAAAGTTAAATTGGAAAAGGATTCACTAGGAGGAGTTATTAAATGTGTTGTTTCAGGATTGCCCGAGGGTGTTGGGGGCCCAATGTTTAACAGCATCGAATCAAACTTGGCAAAAGCCATTTTTTCGATCCCTGCGGTCAAGGGAATAGAATTTGGGGCAGGATTTAAAGCCACTACGATGAAAGGTTCTGAACACAACGATCCCTGGGTCGTTAAGGATGGAAAAATAACAACTTTAAAAAATGATTCGGGAGGCATTATTGGAGGTATTTCTATAGGTACACCTATAGAATTTAATGTTGGTTTTAAACCCACACCAACAATTGGAAAGTTACAAAAAACAGTGAGGCTCAGCACGATGGAACCCGTTGAAATGGCATTTTCCGGTAGGCATGATCCTTGCATCGTGCCTAGAGCTGTTGTAGTTGTCGAAGCGATGACCGCAATTGTAATTCTTGACTTCTTGTTACTTGAAGGAAAGATACCTACGGTCTTGAAACCCTAACTGTGGATAGTAATTGTTAGTAAAATGTTTTTCAAGCATAAATCATAAAAGTGGAATAAAAAAGGTTGATAATCTTGCGATAAAAGAAGTTCATAGAATAAGTCAATTGAATTATAGATGCTCGTTTGAACTATGTGTGTTTTACGATAATGGAAGCTTGAAAACAATCGATGGTATATTGGATTTTAAATATTATCTTTATAAAAAAAGATCACTAAGGGTCTTTAATTGGGCGAAATTTACGATTATCGAGAAAAGAAAGAAAATTCTGAAGAATAAACTCGTTAATTTATTCATAATTTTCAGATAATTTTTATACATTCAGAACCTTAATAAATATTAAAAAAAAATTGGAAATGTAAAAGATGAGCAAAAAAATCGATACTAGTGGTCAATTTATTGAATTTTACAAGAAAAAAGGAGATTATCTCGTTGAACTTTCGAACAACCATCTCATGAACAAGGAATATAAAAAATCTCTTGAATTGTTAAGTCAAGCTTTCGCAATGTACGAAAAAGGCGGAGCAAACGAATTAGCGGAACAAACAAAAGCTAAATTTAATGAAATTAAGGCCAAATATTTTAAAAAATAAATTAATCTTCCATATCACTCAAATGGATTTTAATTTTTTCGATATGTGAACCTTTCCAGTAGATTTTATTACAATTTGGATTTGAGCAAGTAAAAAATTCGTTGTAAGAACGATATGTCTCTGGTTTGATTATGTCTTTTATAGCATCTTTCTTTAGAATTTTTTTTAGTAAAGAATTGCAAGCTGAGCACCTAGCTTTTTCTATTGAAAAATCTAATTTCAGACCTAACATTTCTTTGAGATAAATTAGATTTTTATAAGGATCCAATTCTTCTAGGTAAATACAACTTTTACCAGCTCTTTTAAAAAAAGGAAGGTCTCGAGTAAGAATAATTCTATTAGATTTTAGCGCAAATTCAAGAAGTTTGGAATCTGGAGCAGAAGGTTCGACCTGTTCGGCATAAATTGTATCAAATCCAAATATTCTTAACAATCGAGCGAGTTTCCCGACCATCGCATCGCATAAAAAAGTCACTTCCTCGGTCATGATAATAATACTTATTTTTCAGATTTAAGTTAAAAAATATAACTTCAAATTTAATGATAATGACGGAAATTTATGATATATCTTGATATAGGATAATTGATTTTTATTAATTATGGAATTAAGGATGAATGATCTCGTTGAAAAAGCCGTCAACTTTCATGGCCATCTATGTCCTGGTCTATTAATAGGAGTTCTTGCGTCTAAATATGTGCTTGAGCACGGTAACGATTTTTCCCTGGACGAAGAACTTGCCGCGATTGTAGAAAACGATAACTGTAGTGTTGATGCCCTTCAAGCATTACTTGGAACCACATTTGGGAAAGGAAATCTAATATTCCGCGATTATGGAAAAAATAATTATACAATTTTCAATCGAACGAATAATAAAGTAATGAAACTAAGCGTTAAAGCCAGGAATTTTGGACAAGCAACACTCACAAGGGAGGAACGACTCGAACAGCTATTAAAATCCTCACCAGAAGAGATATTTGAAATAACATATTCAGCTGAAATTCCTCCCGAGAAAGCTCATATACACGAATCCATCAAATGTGATAATTGTGGAGAGCCTACGATGAGCACTCGGATACGGGAATTGAGAGAGAAAAGAGTATGCATTCCGTGTTACGAGAAGTTGAATATGGGAGTTTTTGATATTAAATAATTCTAATATACATAAAAAATAGGATCCTGACTTTATGAAAGCGTTTATCCAATGTCGAAATTTTTTAAACTCTTATTTAATTACTAAAATTAATTAAGTTTTAGATGACCTTTAATGGACACCTTCTCAATATGATAATTCGCGAGTTTTCCGAAAAAGATATCGATGAAATAACCGTCTTGATGAAAAAACTTTGTATGCTCAAGGGACAAGAGTTCGACGAAAGCCGGTGGAGAGATAGCGTGGAAAACAGGCTAAGAAAAGATTCGAAATTAAAGGTCGTCATCGCATTCAATAAAGACACTGAAGAAGTCTTGGGAATGGCTCACTTTTCAGTCAGGAACACGGAAAAAGGTTTTCAAATAGGCGTTATCTCAAATCTTATCGTTATTGAAGAAAAACGACGAGAAGGAATTGGAGAGAGTTTAATGAGAAAAGGCATAGAATATTTTAGAGAGAACCACATAAATTCCGTGAGACTTGCGCTTAAATCTACTTTAGATAACGCAGCAAAAAAATTATTTCTTAAACTCGGTTTTGAACCGATTTTTATGATTTACGAACTAAAACTATAATGAAAACATAATTAAATAATAATAACTTCATACTACAAATAAGAGGATACGACTATGATAAAAGAAATTAAAAAAGGAAACACCTTCGTTGTTAGAGGTGCAACGCGAGTTAAGTTACTTGAAGGTGAATTGGAAGTTCTTGGAAAAGACATATTGCCGGGTAAGGAAGACGTTCCAACGGACGAGTCTGAATCAAGCGAAGGGATAGTCATCGTTCCAAGCGCATTGTCATTTCCATTATTCGCAACAAAAAATTCAAAACTTGAAATTTTTACAAGTAGTGATGAGAATATTGAATTAGTAAGTGAAAATTCCATCCCTCTTGAATGGAAAAAAATTAAAGATAATTTGATCGAAAAAATCAAGAATTACGAAAGTACAAAGCCTCTAAAAATAATGGTCCTGGGAATTAGTAGTGGTAAAACAACCTTAATAAAATATCTCGCCAATAATTTCATAAGAGAGGGACTTCAAGGCGGGTATTTAGATAGCGATTTGGGGCAACAAATTTTACTCCCAACCACCCTCATGGTGGGCTTGATAGACAAACCGTTCATAAACCTCAAGGAAATTGGCGAAGAAAAGAGATATTTTGTTGGAGCGACCTTTCCAAAAGGAAACCTCAAGTTTATCGTATCTCATTACACGAATGCCATGATTGAAGAATTCTCTAAAAATCACAAAAATCTCAAGTATATATTGATTGATACGGACGGATGGGTAAAAACCGAAGCAGGATGTGTTTACAAAAGTTATTTCGTGAAGAAAGTCGATCCAGACATTCTAATCGTGTTTTTTGACAAGGAGATCGAAGAATACGATAAAATTCTTTCCAATGCAAAGGAAAGAAAGGATAGGAATGTCATCTTGATAAACGAGAAAAACAAGTATTTCTACGAAAAATCCAAAGAAGAACGAAGGTTTCTCCGTCAAAGTCGATTTGCTCAGGTTTTTGAAAACTTTCAGAAAATTACCATCCCTTTAAGAGATTTAATATTTATAAAACGTGATTACGATACCGAAAAAGACGAAGTTATTGAAGTTGAGTTAGGTCTTAAGAATTTAGTGAGCCTTCCATACCATTATGTAATCGTGGGATTATTAGATGCTAATTCAAGCTTGTTAAATGTTGCGTTGCTTTTTACCGTAAACATTGAAAAAGGATACGCTTTGATTTTTACAGATCTTTCATACAAAGAACAGAGAAAGATAAAAAAGATCTTGCTCGGAAGCTTGAGACTTTCCATAAAAGGAAACCATCAAGGATACCTTTATTTGTAGGTATATTCTTTACTAATACAAACTGATCTTTTTGGATTGGATTTGATGTTCTAATGGACGAGAATAAGCTCTTGAAATTCGTAGAACTCATGTCAAAAAACATCTCTGATTCTGATCTCGAATTAGTTAATTTGGGATCTTCCTTAGGATTGGATTTAGTTTCGTTTCGAGAACTCAGAGAATCTCAAGAAGACGATTTCGTCGATAAAATAAGGTCTAAAGCTCTTAAAATCATGAAAAAAAACGGAGATAATCTTTTGAGCAATAAAGACTTGTTCTACGCAGGGAGCATAGATTTCATGGTTTCTGACGAACCCGGAGGAAAAAAGTTTTTCCTTCTTGAAACGAATGGTGGGAGCAATAGGGGGCTTTCGATTCTTTCAAATAAGCAACAATCCATCATGTACAACGGTTATTTTAAGGCCATTGAGCAAGCTATCGAGAGCAATAAGAGAGGAGACGGTAGGATTTTATGTTTAGTCGGTGTTCCGATAAATGACGGATTAATTCACGAAAAAGTGATCATGCTCGATTATTTGAGAAAAAAAATCAGGGAGAAAGGAATGAGCGTGAAAATATACAATGTAAACAATTTTTCTAGCGATTTTGAAGTCGAGGTGGCTTTCTTGATTGCTGATTACAACCAATTGTCTACCACGATCTCCTTCATAGATAATTGGGTGGTTTTTAAGGAACACGCCAGAGTTTCGGTTTTAATCGGAGATGGAATTGCTCGAAGGCTCCACGACGAGGCTTTTTCTATGTTAATACTAGAAGATTTCAGGAAGATAAATTCAATTATCATAAATCCCGTCTTTAGGATAACCGATGATAAGTCTCTTACCTACTTGGCCAGCCATTTTGCTAGGAATGAGTTGGAAAAATACGATCTGAAGTACCTTCATTTTACAAAAGCAAATACAGAAGAAGAATTAATAGAAAAACTCAAGCACTTGTTAAAAAAATATAATAAACCCTTTATCATCAAACCAAACGGTGGTTCTGGTGGGGCAGGAGTTGTTCCTATAGGTCCCGAACAGGATTTTAACGAACTTCAAAACTTGATAGAAAAAAGTAAATCCGAATTTTTTTCAAAATTCATGAAGAATAGGAACCCTTACCCGTATACAATACAAGAAATGGCTCAATTCTCTCTTATTTGCCCACCTTGGAAGATAGATAAAATGGAAAAGCACACTTTTGATGTGAGAATTTACATGTCACAAGATAAAGACGGTATCATCATCCCCATAGGGGGTCTTGCGAGAATTGCCCGCAAAACATATCACGGTACTCTTGATAAGGAAGAGTTTGTAGTAAACCTCTCTGGTTTTAACGGAGAAATCGAAGTGTTTCGCGGTAGAGGTATTTCAAAAAAGAACGCTGAAATTCTGGATTTAAATAAGAAAGACCTCGTGAAGATCTTTTCTATAGGTTGTATTCTTTTCGCAAGCATGGCAAATAACTACAAAAAAATAATATCATTTAACGATTGGGACAAGTTGATTGGTCAAGATGAATGTTAGTACTCTAGAAAAATTATTAGATACTTCAAAGCGAAAAGACCTTTTTGACGAAATTTTAAATAAGTTGCAAGATTTAGATGGAACTAACGGATTTACTTGCGAACTTCACAAAATATCTGAAGGAACGATACCTGTCGTATATTTCAACAAGCAACATAATACCAACGAGGTCCAATCGCTTAAGATCTTTATTGGTGCCCAACACAACGAATATAACGGATTATTTGGGATCTTGAATGTTTTAGATTTATTAAAAAACGAAGAGATCTCACATAGACCAATAATTAATAAAAGGCAAATTCTTGCGTTTTTTCCTATCATGAATCCTTATGGCTTTCTCAATCCCCGAAAAGATAACAAATCAGGATATTTTTTAAAAAACGGTTCGAATTTGAACAGGTTTTGGCGTAGAACCTTCGTTCCAGGATTTGAAGGAAACGAAGCAGATCTTATTGATCATCCAATACCAGAACACGCCATCCTTTTAAAAAAATTAATCAAACCTTATTGGGACAACGAGAAAATTGCCATTTATATTATAGATTTTCACGAGACCTCCCTCTTAGAGAGGTTTCCTAAAGAACTTAGCATGAATTTAAGCCCATATTATAAGTTCGATCATTGGTTAAAGGAATCTATCGTTGAAAATGTGATGAGATTATACGATATTAAGAGTTTTCGAGAACCATTATTCTTCAAGTGTAATAATTCGGCAGATCACAATCATTTGAACTTGTCGTTCAAGCAAGTGGAAAAGGTTCGCGAAAAATTATTCGAATTTATGGCTGAAAATCGTAGGAAATTACCCTTTTATCTCGTGCACAGCAAAAAAAGCAAGGAACCATGCACACAACTAAGTATACGAGTTTTAGAAAAATTAGGAAATATCTTGTGGAAGACGGCAATTGCCGTTCACGATCACGAGTTTCACGACCACGGTTGCTTGGTAAGAATGAACGATGTTGCGAAACGAGAAAATTTATTTTGCGTGGAATTGGAAAACCAAAAGCAATTTTTCGACTTGTTTGAAGAAAAAATGAAATCAACGGCAGATTCGGAATATTTTCAAAATAAGTTAGAAACGGTCAACAAGACGATCGAGTTGATAAAGGAAACGATAATCGAGACGATTAGATTGCCCTAAAAAAACGCCTAGGAGTTATCTCAGGCGTTTAAGAATCTAAGGGAGGCCCCAACAAGCGACACTTCGCTCTTTTTCAATGAATGACCTCCTTTTTTAAACACAACAACCTGATCTTCGCTAAGGTCTAATGCTTTCATGTTTTCCTCTAAATTCTTAAATTTGATGACTTTATCGTTTTTAGCATGGATTAAAAGCACTTTTTTTTTAAACTCGAACCACTCTTGTTCAGAAAGACGGTTTTTTACCGATTTGAAGACCAGACAAGGCGATAATTTCTCGTTTTTTTCATTGCTGGGGTGGATGCTCACGCCTTTCAGTAAGTATCGTAGCACGACTACCAGATTGTGTTTGGCAGAGTTTTTCTTAAAATTAGAAAAAGAGGAAATCGCAATGATTTTTTCGACGTCTTTCCTGGGAAATCCCCCGCACAAGGCGGCCATAGCCCCAATACTCACGCCAGCAGCGTAGACTTTCATTCGATTTAAATCCCTGTTTTGCTTGATCCAATCCACGATTGTTCCAAAATCCTCAATTCGCTCGATAAATTGTCCCCTTCTCCCTGCTTTTTTTGACTTGCCAGAACCTCTTGCGTCGTAAGTCAAAATCGTATATCCTTGAAGGGCGAGCGGTAAGAAATAATATTGAAGCGTTTCTTTCGTATCTGAAAACCCGTGACAAACGATTAGAATCGCATCTTTTGGCTTGATAAGGTCTTGATTTTTGGGTCTTACGATATCAGCAGCTATGTATTTTCCTGGCTGAATTTCTATGTATTCCTCGCTTATATCAAGATACCGAGACTTTAATCGCTTCCACCGGTCAAACCACATGTCTCGAAAAGTCCAATATATTTCGAACGGGGTGTAAATAATTAAAAATGTCGTGGTTGACAAGGATAAGCAAGTTTTAAAGGTGTTACCCCAACTGGCGTTCACATCCCAGATATAAGCGGAGACGATGATGGCCACGGTCGCCACTGCAAGCCTTTTTGGTAATTTTTTCTTGAAATTTTCAAGCATCTTAATTAATCTATTGATAGTGTCTTAAAAGCTAAGATGGATAAAATAAAAAAGCGAGGATTAAATTAAAACCTAAGGAATTATAAACTTTTATTCGTATTGAAATAATCATATATTAATATCGTTTAGTATCTGGATTATTTTCAGGCAAATAATCGGGTTTATAAAAAATGGAAAAATCTAAATTTCAAGCACCATTTTTTCACCTAAAATACCATTTTCACCAGTATTTTACCACTTATTTATAAACGCACGAAGGTGAGTTGATTCAATGGCAAAGAAAAAGAAAGTTATGCCCGAACCCGAAGACGATGAGGTTCCTGACGGAGTTGTTGACGAGGACGGTGACGAAGTCTTAGATTTGGATGCGGAAAAGGACGATGACCTTTACGACGATATCGAATACGACCTGAGCCAGATTGAGGATGACATGTTAGCCGACGAGAATGAGGACGAGGAATTTGGCCCCGAGATTGACGATGTTATCAAAATGCTTAGAGCTGTCAAATGCGCGCCATGTCCTGGAAGCAAATCCAAGGTAGAATGTCAAATACGACACGATTACGGCTGCCCGCCCGACAAAGCGGAAAAGTTCGTCCCGAAGACCGAGGCTGAGAGAAGAAAAAAAGTAAAATAACGATCCATCGCTACAACACCCAAGAAAAAATCGATAACTATCCTTTATTTATCTTTTTTTCACAATGATAATCATAATAAACAGATTATATAATAATATGGGATTAATATATAAAAGTATGAGGAAGAACTATCATTTCCTTTGTTAACTTTTTCTCTTTTTTGACTTGAATGTGGAGTTTTTAAAGATAATTCGAAATGAAGTTATTCTATATTATGAACTTACTACAAAAGTCCAGAGAATTGAGAAACTCAAAAATGGAAACCGATATTAAAATTAAGAAATTGGGCTTAGAAAGCATTAATCAGACCAATTGCTCCAGATAATTAATATTAGTATTCTATTAGGTTCTGAATCATCCTTGTAATGCCTATGTCAAAAAAGTTAGTAAATGCGTTAAGGTAATATTTGACAATGTTTCTAAATTGTAATTCTGGTGCAAGTTGCTCATCGTGTTCAATCGATTCAAGTTCTTGGTTTAATTCAGATAGGAACACCTGAAATTTCGAAACCGTTTCTTCGTTAATATTATCAAAATTCTTGATGAGGTTTTGCAATAGGTTTGGAATCTTGATTAGCAACGAGGAATACTTATTGACGGTTTCAGAAGGTAACTTAAGGAAGCGAAAAGCCTCATTGATGAAATCACGGATGTAGAGTAGCACGACGCGGTTTCCTAAGAATCGAATGATAGGCAAGTTCCGATATCCTTTAGAAAGGTGATATCCCGAAAGACCCGTGATCAAAATCCTCGTTCCCAAGGAATATTTGCGATCAATTTCGGCCATAATAAGTTCGTAATTCGCTATTTCTATTTTTGCACCTTTTTTTTTCGATGATTCTATTATAGATTCAATAATTGTTTTAAACACCATAGCAAGGTCTTTCAACACATCTATTAAATCTGTTTTTGAAGTGTCTAATAGGAAAATAATGTAAAATTCGTTACTTTCGACGATGTCCTTGAAATCTATCGCAATGATTTCTTGCCTTAATTTTATGAGCAATTCGTACAATTTTTGCTTAATATTCTGGTTATATTTTATATAAATTTCGTCTACATTGAGTTTAAAAGCAGAAATAATTGCCTGGTTTAGTAATGCTAAAGTCCATTCTTTTCCCGATTTTACGGGGTTAATTCTCAAGACGCGCTTTTGTTCGTCTTCTCGAGTAGCAATGATTATATTTCTATCGTTGATAGGATACATGATAACTTCAGATTTCTCTTTTAAATCTGCGGCTTCGGCCCATTCTTGAGGAAAAGTCACTGCCTTGGAGTTTCCAAGCTTTATTATATTTCGAACATACTTGTCTTTAAAACCACTCATTTTATTCACTCGACTTAATTCTTGTATAAAAGTTATATTTTTATATATGATCAGAATATAGTTATATTTAATAATTTTTCGCTAATAATTTCATTTCACTTCCTATTTGTTTGGTATTCAAACAATTATAAGTCGT
The DNA here is from genome assembly GCA_016930515.1 of Promethearchaeota archaeon. Classification (GTDB taxonomy): domain Archaea; phylum Asgardarchaeota; class Lokiarchaeia; order Sigyniarchaeales; family SOKP01; genus FT1-020. The sequence goes on from JAFGGO010000061.1 coordinate 58,644, forward strand.
TCTGATTTGATCGAGAAGGTTGTATAACTTACGAGATTCAATGCTTTTAAAACAATCAAATTCAAACCTATTAACGAAAAAATTAAACTTAATATCGGGGAGAGTATTTCCAGAAGCAAAAACTCTTTTTAACTCAGTATATTCGTCGTTAAAATCTTCTTGGAAATAAAGCATGTAAACTAACGAATCGGCCAATCTCTTGAAAAATATCTTGTAATCACCTAACTTTGGTTTGAAAACATCGAGAGATAGAGAGGGAGTAGTTAACGGTTTTAAATCGTACTCTAATTGAGAAAGGAATTGAAGTATTTTCCCCAAACGAGAAAGAGAAATTGGAAAATCGAAAGGTAATGGTAAATGTTTTATGAAACTACCGTTATAGCGCATATATCCCCCCGACATGTGTAAAGTCCCATAAAGTGCGTTATACAATTCATTCATTAGAGTAGAATTTAGTATTGTTAATAAGCTGAATAATTGATCATTGCTTAGGCTCGGAACTAACAAGAAATATAGCCCCGTAACATTAGTGAATATTCCGGGGTCGTAAACAAAAGTCAATTCTCGGGCGATTTCCCTGAAAACGAGCTTTTTTTGTGCCATTTCTTGCCAAATATCTTCAAATTTATTCTCAAATCGGTAATAGCTCGGAATTAATTCTTTTCGCGCTATGCGTATCTTCTTGTCAAACACGAAGTGATATTTTCCAACATTTCCTGTCCCCAACAATATCATGTCTTTTGGCGAACTCTTATTTTCAGCGATATTATCAAGATTTTTAGACCAGTTTAAGAATCCAAAAGGTCTATATATTATCTTTAAATCCGGGAAAATTTCATTCAAAGAATTATATTTCGAGAATACCTGTTCAACCATGGAAAGATTTCCAGAAATCGGAAATACCCATTTAGGTAACTTTTTAATCAAACCAATATCAACCATCTTTATATTGCTCCCATTTTCGTGGTCAAATTGTAGTAAAGAATCATAGTTACATAATTTCACTGAGTAGTTTTGATGTGAAGCGGTGTTTTTTAAATATAATATTATTGGATAAGCGGCCTTTTTTCCAAAAACGCCCAACGAGGAGATATTAGCGATTTCTTCCACTTGAACATTTTTTAATATAAATTCTCGTATTCTAACACCATAGTCAGCAGAAAGAAACTTATTTGGTAATATATAACTAACGAATCCTTCCCTTTTTACTATCAATAATGCCTTTTCGATAAATAAGACGGATAGATCAAATAATTTATAGGCGGAACGATAAAGCTTGCTCAATTGTTTTTTGTATTGGAAGTTCTTATTTTTTTTATTTTCGATATAGGGCGGATTGCCAATAATGATGTCAAATTTTTTATCGTTTTTAAATTCCGTGAGAAAATCGAACTCATAAATGTTTAAGTGAATTCCGATTATTTTTAGGATTTTTTCAGCTGAAATGGTATCAGAATTGATAAATTCAAGCTCTCGAGGGATTTCTGCACTATCAGATAAATACCAACAAATCAATCGCAATCGAGCGATACTAGCGGTTTCTTTATCAATTTCGACTCCAAAAAGAGATTTTTCGAGGATATCTTTTTTCAATTCGGACTCTGATCGATCAGAACTTATTAATTTGAACATGATTAGTAACAAATTCGCAGTAGCGATCAGGAATCTCCCTGTCCCGCAGGAGGGATCCAAAATCGTGATATTTTCTATTTTATTTAATAAAAATTCGTTTAGGTGGGTTTTGTTGATTATTTCTTCAAGGGGAGCAACTGAGTAAGGAATTCCTATATAGGACAATAACACTTTATTAACCATCTTTTCGACAATAATCCTTGGAGTGTAGGCTATTCCACTTTCTTGGGCTTTAATTTTGTTATGTTCGCTTAACTGACGATTTTCAAACTCTTCGATTAATCCCATAATCTTTTGTTTAAGTAGGGTTTTTTTATTGGTTGTCATGATATCGTTCATCTTGCTTGGAAATGAATTCGTCCTTTACATATTATTGATATATTTAATAATACCTCGTGTAAGGGTTTAAAAGAATAACTATCATATTTGTGCACAAGTAGAACAAACGCAATGTTATTTATAAGTCATGACATTATCGAATGCTTATTTAGAGCGATTGTTAAAGGATCCGAAGACTATATCAAAAATAAGTTTTGACGAGCTTTCTGAAATTTTAAACGCAATGAAAATACTATTGGATAAGGAATTTCTATTGGTGGAACTAACACAGTCGGATCAAGAAAAAGAAGTCATCATCGTTGGAGACCTTCACGGAAATTTAGAATCCTTGCAAAAAATACTCGATCATATTAAGGATCGAAAACCCGAGTTTATTGTTTTCTTGGGTGATATCGTCGATCGTGGTCGCTTTCAATTGGAGTGCTTGGTCCTAATATGTTGCTTGAAAATAATAGATCCAAATCGGTATTATATATTGAGAGGGAACCACGAAGAAGGTGATGTTAACAAGAGATACGGATTTTACGATGTCTTCGTAAGAAAATTTAAAGACTCTAAAAAATTCGAGGAAATAGAGAACTTATACAACAGCCTTCCTGCGTGCCTGGTTCTTAACGATGATATATTGTGCCTTCACGGGGGAATTCCTTCAAACATTCAAGCATTAGAAAAGCTCAAGAATACAAGGTTGAGCGACCTTATCGGCAAAGAACTCATTGAGTATAACCAGATACTTTACGAAATCTTTTGGAACGATCCAAAAAATCACATTGAGGGATTTAAGCCAAGTTATCGAGGAGAAGGTATAAAATTTTTTGGAAGGGACGCGTTCGATAAATTTTTGAATTACAACCACTTGAATAGGCTTGTGAGATCTCACGAGTGCTTCACGGAAGGATATAAATGGTACTTTCACCGACGACTGTTATCCATTTTCTCTTCCTTTGATTATAGTGGCGCACAAATCCCCAATCCTGCTAGTATTGCGTGGCTCAAGGATGGAGAGCTTGGAGTGAAAATATTTTACGGATCTTAAAAGATAGAAAATTAATAAAATGCGTGAGTGCGTATTAATTCTTCAGAAGGATAATACGCATAAGCTTTTAGTTGTTTACCAGATGTAGTAATTACATCAACAACAATTCGATAATACAACTCTCCTTCCATCGAATCAATTCGAGCTAAAACCGATTCCGATAGATTGAAATATACTTCTCCGTTAACAGTCATTCCCTTCTTTTTTACGATGAGGGGATATTCCAAAGAGATTGGTTCTATTTTTTCATAACCTTGAATTTGACCTCGTTCAAACGGAAGTCCTTTAAGTACACGGTTTCGGCTTTTCCCGCTTTGTAAGGTTCCATATACAAATAAATTATTCATAAACAACCACTATATTTTTTTAATTTCGAGGATTTTTAATTTGAAGTTAAAAACGAAATAATCGTTAAACTATTTTTAGTTACAAAAAGATTAACTACTATTTAAAGTAGTAAATGTGTATGTTGAGATTTAGCAGTAATACTCATAAATACAGGAATCCTCTCCAATAATAACAAGTATATTTTTATTAGGAAAAAGGCAAGTCAAATTAGATGGCATACAACAGAACGAAATGTGAAAATGGAAATGATATATCTTAATTCAAACAAGCGCTGAAATTTACCTGCAATTACATAATTTCTGATGCATCAGGCTTGATAAACAGTAAGTTATTTCCTCGAATGAAGATTTCGTTGTATTTTGCAACGGGGGAACCGTCCATAATTTCCGTGGCGTCTTCTAATATCATATTCATATATGCATCAATTTCCTTCAACATACCCCGATATTCCGTGCCGTCTTTTAATCGGAGTAAAATCTCAGAGTTCTGAGCGTTCTGTAAAATGGTTAGGGGATTCTTCAATCTCGGCTGATTTTCGTTTTTAGACAATTTCTTTACCTTTCGAGAATAAATTTAACTTCAATAATAATGTAATAAGATAAAAATTAGTTTTTAGAATTAAAACTCTTCGGTTTAATCGGAAGGTTTAAAAAAATTTAAATTGCTTTTAAGTTTTGATAGTATCGTGAGAATGGAGCTCGACAAGAAGAAAGATATCATCGATAAGTACAACTCGACATCTTATTTTTACGACAAGAGATATTCAAACATTCAACTTGAAAAGTATAAACTCGCTTTAAACGACCAATCGTTCTCCAACAAGGTTATATTCGACGCGGGATGCGGTACCGGACTGCTTTGGGAATTAGCACGGGTTTTAGAAGGCAAGCACCAAGATGCAACCTATCATTTCGTTGGAAGCGACATTTCTTGGGAAATGCTTAATGTGTTTCTCTTGAAAACAAAAAACCAAGAAATCTGCATTAAGAGGGCGATTCATTTAGTTCTTTCAGATATGGAAAAACTTCCTTTTAGGGATGAATCTTTCGAAGCTTTTTTTTCCTTCACATCTCTCCAAAATTTACATGATATGAAGCAAGGCGTGAAAGAGTGCCTAAGAACTTCCGGAACGGGTACTAGAGTTATATTTTCAATATTAAAAAAGAAGAAAGGGTTTAATGATCTGCTCACCCTATTTAAGACAAAGATGAATGATTTAGAAATCCTCGATAATCACAATTTAGAAGACGCAATCGTTAGGTTTTATTTGTAAAAAAAGATTTAACGATATCGTCAGGATTACTAATAATCCTATACTTTTTTCTAAAAAAATTACACAAATTTTGGATATCCCTTAATAAAAGTAATCGAGCGTTAGGATGATCGCTCGGAACGGATTGTAACCAATCAATGATCAGGATGTTCCCCTGTTGATCGAGAACGATGTTAAATTCTCCTAAATCTCCGTGAATTAGGTTTCCTTTTTGATAAATATGCTTTATCTGGGAAATAATCTTATCAAATATATAACGAGGATCGTCAATATCGCTATAATACACTAATTCCTTACCGCGCAAATATTCCATAACAACCGCGTGCCTGTTGTATCCAATTGGTTTGGGCGTGTTAAGATTTAATTCATAAATGCTCCTAAGAGCTTCGTATTCTTTTTTTGCAGCAAGACGATTAACATAGAGCCAGGACATGTGAGTTCTTTCTCCAATCAAATCTCGTAATTTTTTTATGTTTTTGAAACTCGTGCGCCCCATACGGTACAACTTCAAGGCAAAAATGTTTTCTTTATCGTCCATGCAACTGAATACATCGGATTCTTTTCCCTTTCCAATGAGCGGACCTAATTGTGCGATTGTACCTTTTTCGACCAACGCGCGTAATGCAAGGAGGTCATAAGCTTTTGAATTAAGGGTATATCCGAGATCGTGTTTTGACGAATTACGTATTATAAGATCGTATTTATGTACCCTGTTTAATCGATATAATGTTTCTTCGATTGGGTACCTTGAATAAAACCTGATATCGTTAACTTTAACGAATTCAGATCTTTTCATCCCAATTTCAATAGCCATTAAAATTCGTAAATCTTCTTTCTCTAATTTTGTGAGTAGTCTTGCCGCTTCCACATTATAAGGACAGATTAGTCACATTTAACTTTTTTTAAAACGATTATCGATTCTTCTTATGATAGAATTACGAAAAGATGACATTGGAAACAAAAAGTCCATTTAACCTATTGATTAAATATTTTAAAAAGAGTAAACATAAAAATGTATTTTTTTATTATCTATGCGAGAAAATTTTTATGGCATTTAAGGTCTAAAATCGCACTCTTCCCCAGGAACTAAAAAACATGATAAATAATTCCCCTAACAATTTGTCATTGAAAGATTATCAGACAATAATAAAATCATTGGGTGATCTCGTGACTATTATTGATTCCAACTTGAAGATTGAATACATAAACGAAGATTCGCACTTAAAACTATTAAATCGCTCCAAAGAAGAGCTTTTAGGCGTTTCTATTGAGAAGATCATTTATTACAAAGACTTTAACGATTTTTTGGATAATTTTAAAAAAGCTATAAAAGACGGGGAAAGAACAATAGATGTGAGGTTTTTACGCAAGGATAAGCACAAATTATGGTTCGAGAGCAAGCTTAAGTATCTAAATGAGTTTGAATTTAATTCAAAAATTTTAGTTGTTTCAAGAGAAATTACAGAGAGAAAAAATGTCGAAAAATTTATAAGCGAAATGTCTGAGAGAAGAAAAACAGAAGAGATTATAAAAAAAGAAATAGAAAAAGTCAAAGAATTCACCAAGATAAGGAAGGCCTTGATTTCAAGCATAAGTCACGAGTTAAAAACGCCCCTAATGTCCATTAACGGCGCAAGTGAGCTACTCTTGCAAATATATTGTGAGGAGCTTGGTAAGGACGCCAAGGAATTGATCCAGATGGTAGCGAGAGGGGGAGAAAGACTTGAATATCTCATAGGTAATCTCATGGATGTATCACGGATGGATTACGACAAGCTTAAATTGGAAAAATCGCAAGAGGACCTTTGCGATATTTTAAACAGTTGTTCACGAGAAATGCAATACCAGTTAAATCAACGAGAAATACAACTTCATATAGAATTACCGAATGCGTTTGCAATTGAATTGGATAGAATTCGAATAGAGCAAGTCATAACAAATCTCCTGCTGAATGCGATTAAAAACACTCCTCCTAAAGGCGAAATATTTGTAAACATCAATGCAGGAAAAGATTATGTTTGGATTTACATTAAGGATACGGGCATTGGCCTTACACAAGAGGAAATACAGCAATTATTTACGGAGTTTGGGAAAATAGAAAGGTCGGGAGAGGGTTTTGAATATTTAGATATTCAGGGATCTGGTCTAGGATTGTTCATAACAAAACAAATTGTCGAGATGCACGATGGTGAGATTTCGGCAATGTCAGAAGGGCGACACAAGGGATCTACATTTATCGTTAAATTACCTCGAAAAGCATGAAAAAAGCTTGAAATTAAGAAAAAATGATAGAATCATAAGAATCCATCGAAAAATTATATATAATTCGTAAAATTCCAAGGAGTTGCAATAGATTGAAATAACTTGTTGCTTTTGATTAATATTATGTCAAACGAAAGTGGATATTTCGAAGGAAGAGAAACAACCAAGCTTTTTTATCAATATTGGCTCCCTGATCCACGAGAGATCAAAGCATTTATAATTGCCCTTCACGATTGGGGAACTCATTCGGATAGAATTACGTTACCAGCGCAGTTTTTAACTGAAAAGGGATACGCCATTTACGCCTTCGATATAAGGGGCCATTGGAGAAATGCGGGTCAGAATCCCGGCCATATTATTAGTATGTTCGATCATGTCCAGAAAGACATCGTTTTATTCATGGATGTTGTTAAAAAAGATGCAGGAGATAAAAAAGTTTTTCTAATGGGAGAAGGATTTGGTGGATTAGCTGCTCTTATTTACGCCATCATGCACCCACAACTCGATGGCGTCATTGCCTCGTCTCCAGAACTTGGTCTTCTCGATAAATTACCTGCAAGTAAAAAGGTTGAGGCAAAATTAAACCCATCTAAGATCGTAAAATATGAGATAAATCAGAAAGTGTTAACTAGCGATCTTAAAATATTGAAGAAACATTTTGCGGATAAAAACAAGATCGAGGTCATTTCTGCCGAGACTGCTGCAGATAGGGTCGCTTCAGCAAAGTGGGCATTAGCTAATGCCAATAACCTTGCTTGTAGCGCATTAATACTGCAAGCAGGTCAAGATAGGATCGTTGACAAGAAAAAAACGAAAAAGTTTTACGATAAAGCAAGAAGTCTGGACAAGAAATACCAAGAGTACGACGAGTTCTATCACGAGTTATGGCAGGAACGTGGAAGAGAGCAAGTATATCGAGACATATTCGTTTGGCTCGAACAGCACTTAAAATAAAAAAATCAGGTATATTTTTTATACATGTTTTTTATGAAATCGTCTAATTCCTTCATTGATTTCTTCGGATCGTAAGCGAGACTTGCGCATTCATCCTCAAGATCAAACCACTTGCCAATTTGCTCTTTACTCATCATTGCCGTCATCGACTTGTATGTGAATAAAAACGCACTATTTAAGTTTCCTAGTTGTTTTGCGTAGTTAAGCGTTTCTTCCTCGATTTTGTCCAGCGGAAATACAAGCGAAGGAAAATTTATATTCTTTAAATCCTCGAGAGAGGCCCTTTTATTAGTAAACATTAGGTTTTTAGCGTATGTGGCTCCAAAAGCCAATAACGGCATTATTGAAGCCCCAGTTTGAGGAAAAGCGCTGATATAAAGCTCAGGTAATTGAATGAAAAGTTCCTCTTTAGGTCTATCTGCAAAAATTCTTATATCAGAGGCAACAGTAATTAGAACGCCAAAACCAACCGCTATGCCTTGGATTTGAGTTATTACAGGTTTTTTCATCAGCATGATATACTCGTTTACTTTTCTCCCCAATTCGGCGACTATCTTGCTTTTCTCAGGGTTCCCCTTCACTTCTTTGAGGTCATATCCAGCAGAAAAAAATCGATCACCCACGCTACGGACTAAAACGCAATTAACTGCCTCGTTTTCATCAGATTTAACGATGTAATCATAGATATCCTGTAACATCGAACTTGTCACCGAATTGGCTTTATCAGGTCTGTTGATAGTGATTATTGCAACTTTTTCTTCAACCTTATATTGTATGAGATCTTCACTCATGATAGTGTGTAAAAGGTGGCTTTTTATTAATGTTTTAGCCAAAGTTAATTTTTAAGATCTTTTATAAAAACTTTTTAAGTTAAAAATGTGAAACAAATTCCTAGCGCGCTTCGCTATCAATGAAGTTGTTTATAATAAGGAATATATTGATAATATCTTTATTTTAAGACTTTTTAAAAAACTATTATTAAAATAACGACAAATTATTAGTCTCCTTATATTATTAACTCAGAATTAACATAGATTTATTTTGATATTGAATTAATGATCTTAAATTAGTAAGTTAGAATTTACATTTTAAAAGATTCAAGTAATTAAAATGACTCTGGACGATATAAACATAGATGATCTCACCCCAATGATGAAGCATTGGGCGTCTATTAAATTAAAATATCCTGAACACTTGTTAGCGTACCGAATGGGAGACTTTTTCGAATTTTTTTACGACGATGCTGAAAAGATCTCCAAACTCATTGGAATTACTCTTACGAAGAGAAAGATTGGAAATAGCGCGTATCCCCTTGCTGGTATACCCCATCATTCTGTTAAAAATCACTTTAATAACCTCATAAAACAAGGACAGACCGTGGTCATTGTTGAGCAACTCGAAGATCCCACAACCGTGAAAGGACGAATTGTGAAAAGAGGGGTCACGAGAATTCTTTCTCCTGGCACCATAATTGATTTTGACATGTTAAAATTAGACAAGAACAATTATATATCCTCGATGGTTAGGGGAAAACACGGCTATGGAGTTGCGTTTGCAGATCTTTCTACGGGGGAGTTTGTCACAAAAGAATTTACTTCGAAGGAAGGCGATCCTCTTGAAAAGCTTCTGAGCACGGTCTCTCAATACGATCCCGTAGAAATCGTAGTGCCATCGGATTTTAAAAAGGATGAGAAAACATTTGTTGTCCTGACAGATTTAACGGACGCTGTTATAAAAACTCTTGATGATCAAATTTTCGATTTTAACCAAGCAAGCGAAACAATAGTGAATCATTTTAATTTGTCAAATTTGGCTGGATTTGGGTTAGAAAATTCCATACTAGCGGTTCAGGCAGCAGGTGGCCTTTTAAAATTTTTAAAAGAAACGCAAATGGAGATGTTACCCAATATTTTCAAGATTTTACTCTTACAAGACACAAGTCAGTTACATTTAGATTATGTGACTCAACGAAACTTGGAGTTAGTATCGTCATTATGGGAAAAGGGCAAGGACACATCATTGTTCTCCATATTTAATGACACTTATACACCAATGGGGGCGCGATTACTAAAAAAAATAATCCTTCAACCCCTCTTAAATATAAATGAAATAAATCAAAGACTTAACATCGTAGAGAAGTTCAAGAATGATGTTTTTCTTAGGACGGAATTAAGAGAACAATTAAAAATAATAGGTGACTTAGAGCGATATATCAATCGAATAAATTATTCCAATCGTTCAAACGCTCGAGATTTGTTAAATGTAAAGGAATCCTTAGAAAACATCCCAAAGATAAAAGATTTGTTAATAAAAGCAAACATTTCCGAAATTGCAGCATATTTAGAGAAAATCAACGATTTTAAGACCTTAAGAACTCTAATTGAAGTTTCAATCCACGAAGAACCCCCTCTTACAATAACGGAAGGCGGTATCATTAAAGACGGATTTAACGAGAAGGTTGATGATCTAAGAGATGTTTTAAACAATGGCATGCAATATGTTCTTACCTATGAGGAAAATTTAAAAAATAAATGGAACATAAACACGGGGCTCAAAATCAGTCATAATAATATTTTAGGATATTATATTCAAATAACACATAATACTTTAAAATCAATTGAAAACCTACCATTGGATTTTAACGAACGGGCTACCCTAAAAAATGCAAAACGATACACCACGCCTGAATTAAAAAAGATCGAAGAAAAAATATTAACGGCACGAGAACAAATTAGCGATGTAGAATATGAAATATTTTGCACCATCAGAGATAAAGTCGTGGAGCAAACTAATGATATTTTGGAAACAGCTAAAGCGTTAGCCTATATAGATGTATTATCCTGTTTTGCTGAAAATGCCGAAAGATATGGATATTGCAGGCCAATAATGTCTGATGACTTGAAGATAGATATAAAAGAAGGTAGACATCCCGTAGTAGAACGCTTGAATGTTGACGAGGCTTTTATACCAAACGATTGTTATTTAGATACTGAAAGCGAACAAGTACTCATAATAACGGGGCCCAACATGTCGGGAAAAAGTACAATTCTTCGTCAGGTCGCCCTAACCTGCATCCTGGCTCAAATGGGTAGTTTTGTGCCAGCAAAATCAGCCTATATTGGAGTAATAGATCAAGTATTCACGAGAATAGGCGCATCGGACGATTTAGCGCGAAAATTAAGTACCTTCATGATAGAGATGACCGAAACTGCGAAGATTCTTAATTACGCCACTCCCAAGAGCTTGGTAATCATCGATGAATTAGGAAGAGGAACCAGTACCAGCGATGGACAAAGTATTGCATTGGCCACCCTTGAAACTCTCCATCAAATGAAAATCAAAACGCTCTTTAGTACCCATTATCACCAGCTCACGGAAATAAAATTACCTCGAGTGAGGAACTATCATTTAGACATCATCGAAAACGAAGACGGTTCCATTAATTTCGTAAGAAAGCTCCGACCGGGAAGTACGGATAAATCTTACGGAATACATGTAGCCAAGCTTGCCGGGATTCCCGATGCCGTGATAAAAAGAGCTTTTGGAATTTTAGAGGAAATAGAGAAAAACGATCCTTTCAAGACCACCGTAAGAGAAAAGGGAGGAAACTCCAATGAAAAAAAAAAAATCCAAAAGAAAGATAATAAATATAAAGGAACTTTCAACTCTGCAGAAGAACGTCAGAAGAAATTAGTCCAAACCTCCTTCTTCCGCCCTATCGTCAAAACTGAAGCATCTCTGAACGGTAAGCTTAAAAGATTAATTGAAATTGTTGAAAATATGGATATAGAGAACTTAACACCCGTTGACGCCATGAAAAAATTGATACGACTTAAAGAAGAATTACTTTCAAACAAAAACTAAAAATCTATCATGTTGCGTAAGAAAATCGAAAGGATAATTGAGGCAGAAAAAATCGCTGCAGGAGAGGTTATTGAACGCCCAGCGAATGTAGTAAAAGAATTAATCGAAAATTCTATCGATGCGGGAGCGAATGAAATTAAATTAATCGTAAAAAAGGCAGGAAAGTACCTTATACAATTAATAGACAATGGATTTGGGATTTCACCAGAAGAAATAGAATTTGCGTTTGAACGCCATACAAGCAGTAAAATTAGGAGCATTGATGACTTAGACAGTCTTGAAACCTTAGGATTTAGAGGAGAAGCATTGGCGAGCATTGCTGCTGTAAGTCGGGTTGAAATAACATCAAGGACGATCGAGAACGATCTTGGAGTGCAATTAATAATCGAAGGTGGAGAGGTGAAAAATAAAAATCTGGTAGATTCCCCAATTGGCACTAATATAAAAGTCAAAAATCTTTTTTACAACATTCCCGCTCGTCAAAAGTTCCTCAAGGCAGATACCACGGAGCTAGGACACATTTCAGATATCGTTCAAAGATACGCCCTTTCCTATCCAGAGAGGCATTTTATATTTCGTCACAACGAAATAGATGTGTTGAATTGTCCTGCGAATAACGATTTAAAGACCACGGTCTTTCACATCTATGGGAAGAATATTGCAAACAATACAGAAAAGATCGACCATAACGACATTGATATTGAAGTTAATGGGCTCATTGGGCACGGTAAGATTTCTCAGAAGGATAAAAACGTTTCCAGCGCATTTATCAACCATAGATATGTGAAAAGCGAAACGATATTCAAGGCAATAAAGGAGGCTTATAAAGGAACCTTGATGATTGGAAGAAATCCCTTTTATGTTCTTAACTTTAGATTAGATCCGTCCGTTATTGACTTTAATGTTCACCCAAAAAAATTGCTTGTGCGATTCGAAGATGAGGAATACATCTACAACAAGATTTACAACATCTTAAGAGGATTTGTCGAAGAAAACTTTATTTCTAAAGAAGCAAAATATATCGATACTCAGTTAAACGAATTCGTAAGTAAAACAGTCAGATTTCAAAATCAAAAAAAACAACTTACTGAAATAAAACATAAAAACCCTATAAAAGAGATTAGTCAAAAAATTGTAAATAAACCGACATTAAAAGGAGAAATATTTGAAAAAGAACCCAACCAGCTCGAATTAATTAGACCAGATCGAGATGACAATCTCGAAGAAATAGAATCCAATCATATATTATCTAATAACCACTATAAGCCCTCAAAGAACCTTCCACATTTAAAACTTATCTCTAAATCGGGACAATTAAGCAATAACACTTATATTATATTAGAAGGCCATAATGAAGACGATGAGGAAGGAATATATATTCTAGATCAACACGCGGCTTCTGAAAGAATAAACAAGGAAATTCTTTTAAAATCTTGCGATAACAGAAATAACTCTAAAAAACAGGGACTTATTTCTCCTTATAAAGTGGATGTTGCTCCTAGTGATAAGTTCTTTCTACGGGAAAATTTAGAAGATTTTAAAAGATTAGGATTTAATTTCGAACATTTTGGAGGGAATACCTTCGTTCTAAGGGAAATCCCCACAATAATGGAAAAGACACCTCCCATTGACATAGTGAAAGATATGGTTTCAGATATTGCAAAAATTGGAAAAGATAAGAGTTTTGAGAATGTTAAAGAAGAGATAATTAATTACCTTGCATGTCATAAAAGCATCAGAGGAGGAGACCAAATGAACCCCACAGATGTAAAAAAACTCCTTATTGACCTATTCAAGACAAATGATCCATTCCATTGCGCTCACGGAAGACCAACCTTAAAATTCATATCTTTTAAAGAATTAGATAAGCTTTTCAAGAGATCGGTTTAAATGGTCTAGCATAGGTGTCGCAGTACAAATGTTTTTATGCATCTTTTTTTACTATTTTATAAATAGATACCCAACCATATTATCATCCACCACCAATCGGATTGACCCAAACCGTGACTCCTAAGGATAAACAAAAAAAAGAAAAGGAAAACAAGACCAACAAGAGAGAAACCGTTGAACAAGATATTATGAAAGAAGAGCAGGATTCCCTTGGTGTCAACGATCAAAATATGGTCGAAGATATGAAGTTCGCGCCCTTGGACCAATACAACAATGGAGACTCAAATGATATTAACAAACTAATTGCTTTAAAAGAGGAGCATTATTCAAGACAAGAATACGGTGACGCAATAATCTTAGCAGAACAGATCATCCGTATGGCAAGGAAAAACGAGAAAAAAGACCTCGTTCAAGAGCACGAAAAATTCATTACGAAAGTCCATAAGGATATGAAAAAAAAATTCGCCAATGTGAATGTGGAAGATATTTTTAGAGAATTATCCGAACTCAAGGAGAAGCACGAATTTAATTTAAGATTTGAAGACGCAATAAATGTTGCTCGAAAAATCATTCATATTGCGTTAGTGACTAAAAAGAAGGATGTCATCGTAGAACAAGAAGAATATATCAAGGATATAAAACAAAAGATCAAACAAAAACCTTCCAAACTCGAATTGGTAGAAAAAATTGAGAAACTTAAAGGTATTAAGCAAGAACATGTGGTAAAAGGAGAGGAAGCAAAAGCTATTGAAGTTGCAAGGCAAATAATTGAGATCGCAAAAATAGCATCAATAGAATTGGTAGTAGAAGAAGAGGAAAAATATATTAAGTCAATTAAAGAACTGTGGGATAAAGAAAACTTCGTTTCCAGGGCAATAAACGATTTAAAAGATCAAAAATCTGATTACGACATATTAATCAAATATAATGCTTTAAAGGAAGCCCACCAAATGATAGAAGACTTTTCAACGAAATACCAAGAATATCCTGAAATATTTTCGGATCCATATGTAAAGGAATTTATAACGGAAGATAATAAAAAGTGGGTTAAATATAGCGTTTCAACAGACAAGTCCGGAGATGAGGAGCTCGGGGAAGCAGGAAGAAAAAAGATCGTAAAGTTGGAACTAGAAATAGTTAAAATCGAAGAAGAAAAATCAAGATTAAGGAGAGAATTGGGAAAACTTAAAAGAAAATTGGAATATTCTGAACTTGGACAACTTAAATTAGAATTAGATAAAAAAAATGCAGAATTAGAGATTTTCAAAAAAAGGTTGGAAACTCAAGAGCAAAGATTCGAGGAGCGCGAGGAAAATCAAAAAGATAATATTGAAAAAGAAAAACAAGAAATCGAACTCAATAGAGCTCAACTAGAAGAAGAAAAAACGAGGTTAAAATTAGAAGCTTTAAAACTCGAAAAATCTAAAAATTTTGAAGACGACGAGAAAACATTCGTTCAACTAGAAAAAACAGAACTCGAGGAGGAGAGGCAAAGATTAACAACAGAAATAACGAGACTCATGGAAGACAAGGAGCATTTACAAAGAGAACAAATGATATTTGAACGAGATATGGAAGAAAGAGAGAGACAATTGGAAGAAAAAACAAAAAAAATCGAAGAAAAACAAACGGAGCTTAATACAGAAGTGAGAAAATTCGAAGAAGACAAGGAGAAATTCGAATGGGATAAATTAAAACTCGAAGAAGAGAAAAAGAAGCTCGAAGAAGATAAGCAAAAAGTACAAGAAATAAAACAAAAACTAATGGACTTGTAAGGGATCAAAAAAATAATAAAGCTAATGCTTCAAGTTAGCAAATTTTATAAGTAAAGTTAAGTTTAAATTACGCCTTGGAAAAACCTAGAGCTTCAATTCCTTGAATGCCCTCAACCTGATTCAATAATTCTTCAAGTTTATCTGTTCCGCCCCATTCTTCAGGATATCTAATGCGAGCGCGAATCTTTTTCAAACCGAAAGCAACTGGCATTATGTCATAGTGTTCGATTGTACATGAGTCCGGGAGAGTTTTTTTTAAGGTTTCTGCTAGTTCGTCAAATTCCGTGTCAGTATCTTCCGGAATTATATCAATTAACGCAATATATTCTTTTCCCATAGTATTAATACCTCTCTATTAAGTATAAGCTGGTTTAGGGCCCTTCAAACTCACACTTCAAGCACTTGTAAGTTTTTCCCATATCTCTACAACGTTCACATCTCCAAATCGTCACGTCTCCACAGGAAGGGCACGGAAAGTGAACAGCAGCTTCAAAGGGTGCGATAGGCCGACCACAACACATACAAAGGTTTTTTTTTAACGACGACATCGATAAAGCATATCTTTTATTTGATAATCTATGAGGATTAAAATATAAAATAACTTTAATTATTTTTGGTTTTTAATGTCGTCCATTACAGTATGAGGATTTGAACGAAAACCAGTTAATCACGCGAAGAAAAATAGATTAATAAGTAATCGTGATTTTAATATAGACTATCGAACAATCTAATACTTCTAAAAAATTTCAAAAAAAGGGTGCAAGCTCATTCCAGAAAATAAAGTAAAGAAATATTTTACATTTATCGAATGCTGGGCGTTTTGCGATATCTGTCAAGACATGGTCGCACTCGATATTGACAAAAAAGAAATCATTAACGGGCTTAAAATGGGAATTTATACGAAGGAACACATCCATAGCAATCCATTTCCCGATGAAGACGATTACGACGATAATTCTGGTCAGGAACACCACATTTATGTTTATATCAACTCAGACTATGATGTAACGGGAGTAAAATCGTTCTTTGGTGACATGCCGAGCATGTCGGAAATAGACGCAGAATTAGCGCAAGAAGGGGGCGAAGTAATGATTCCCGTGGTGACCAAGGAAGTGCCAGAAATGAGCGTTCATTTAGGCATGCTCACGCAAGAAGAATTCATCATCCTTAAAGTATGCGACGGGATGAACACGATACCCCAAGTTGCAAAAATTTCTGGAAAAACTGTAGAAGAAATAGATAAAATGATGCAAAAATTACACAAAAAAGGGCTCGTAAAAGTAATCAGAAGAGAATTATAATTAAAATATAACCATGGTCAAGAATCACAACTACCTATTACTTTTTTACCTTCTTCAAAGCCGAGATGCATTGCTTTAATGTTTAATTCTGGATCTCTCAACCATTCTTTAATTACCTCTTCGTAATGCTTCATTTCAATGAAATGGATTTTTCCCGTAGCGATCGCAAAGCCAAGCATTATTAAATTAACTTGTTGATTGTGTTTGAAATGATCCAAGGAAACTTGTGTTGCGTTCATAAAATACACGCCGTTTCTATATCCTTCTAAAGTTTCTTTTATTTCTTCTATGGATGGATACCGCTCGAATCCTGCCGTGATCATAACTCCTGGGATTGTACGATCGTTAATTACAAATGTTGTTTTACCCGACGCATATATACCTCTCCTTAATGCTTCCACGGGTTCAAAACATATGTATAAATCTGCATCTCCATAACAAATTAATGGAGACTGGAGATTCCTACGTTCGTCCTCAAAAACTTGCTTTTGATATCTGGTATGGCTTGTAATGGCACCCTCTCGCTGAGCGAGCCCATGCATTTCACTTCCAAAAGCCCTCTCTATCCCAGCTTTTTGTGCAGCAAACTCGATTAATCTTTTTAAAGTAATGACACCTTGGCCTGCCGTACCTGCAATTACAATATTTATAATATCAGTTTCTTTAAAATACATGATTATTTAATCCTTTCTTTTTTCTTTTAATTCATAACTCGCGGAAAGGCACCTCTACACCTTCTAAAGCATTAATTACAGACTTGCGAATCGCTCCGTTTGGACAAATTTCATAGCAAACACCGCATTTCACGCATCTATCTTGATCGATTTGCATTTCTTCGATTCCATCGGTTTCTACTCTTCTTATAGCAGGACAGCTTAAAATCCTTGCACACTCATAGCACATTTGGCACCCTCCAATAAAGTATGATACATCTTGAACCCGCTTACCTTGTGTCTCTAACGACCTTATCTGGCTCATTCTCCACCTATTCGCTTGTAAAGCACATTCTCGTTTTACGATTATAACTTTTAATCCCTTTGAGTTTAAGGCCTCATCAATGCTTTTTATTAATTTCTTAGGATTGTAAGAATCCTCAACCCTGAGCCATTGTACTCCTATGGATCTGCATATTTTTTCGATCGAAAAACCACTTTTCGATAGGTATCTTAGCACATCATCTTGGTGGCCTGTCATTGCCGTCCATGAATTTTCAAAAATTATAAGGAGAAAATTCGAATCGTATCCAACAGCCTCAGCCAAGGGTGCCATACCGGTATGGAAAAAAGTAGAATCTCCTATCATCGCGAGAACTTTTTGATCGGTTTTTGTTGACATTCCAATTGCGGCGCTTATTCCACCCGACATGCAAATAATGAGGTCGCTGCATTCCTGCGGAGGAAAAAATGACATTACATAACAGCCTATATCTCCACATATTACAGTGTTATCCAGATGATTCGTAGCTTTCAGAATGGCGTAAAGAGTAGCGCGTTCGGGGCAACCAGCACAAAATGTTGGGAACCTACTTGGGACGATGTCTTTATAAGAGTTGAAATAATCAATTGCCTTCATCATCTGGTCATTTGGATGTTTTCCATATATTTTCGCCAAACATGTAGCAACTAAACCAGTTGAAAATTCATTGTATTTTGGAAAATATTTTTCACCAAGAACTTCAACTTGAATTTTATGTTCATGCGCGATTCTTGCGATATCCATCTCAAGAAAAGGTTCTAATTCTTCAATAACAACAACTTTCTCAAGTGCTTGAAGGAATTTAATAATTTGTTCGTAATTTAAAGGATAAATCATACCCAATTTTAAAACAGGAACATCTCTCAAACCTAATTGTTCGAGTGCTTCCATGGTATATCCAAAAGGCATTCCACTAGTGATAATTCCTATCTTATTGGTTCCAGCAAATTCAGTGTTGAAACCCAATTCAGGGATGTCTTTTCGCAGTTGTTCGATTCGTTCATACAATCGGATGTGATTGTTGATTGCGTGGGGTGGTAAGGAGTTAAATTTCGGAATGTTTCTTATAAATTCTCCCTTCTCCTTGCCCTTAATAATAGGTTCTAGATTTACAAAACCGCGGGAGTGAGCACTTCTCGTCGACGTGCGAAAATTCACAACTAAATCGTATTTTTCAGAAATTTCAAACGCTAATTTTATCCAATCCTTGCATTCTTGAGGTGTATGGGGTTCTATGGTAGGTAAATGGAACATCCAGGCGTAGAAGCGTTCGTTTTGCTCCTGATGAGAGCCGAGGCTTCCAGGATCTGACCCAACTACAGTTACTAATCCTCCTGGTTTTGGTCCATTTAGGGCTATAACACTTAAAGCATCGCTCGCAACATTTAGTCCCACATGTTTCATAGGATTTAAAGCCCTTACACCCGTCCAGGCAGCACCAGCACACGAAGAAGATGCAACTGCTTCATTAACTGCCCAATGATGAACCAAGTATTTATGCATTTCTGGTTCTGAATCCAAGATTTGATGGAAATATTCTCCAATATCACTAGTTGGAGTTCCAGGATATTGTGAAACATAAGAAACTCCCGCTTCAAGGCAGCCCCTGACAATCGCCTCGTTTCCAAGCATTAATACCCTTCCGTTTTCTCTAGTAAAACGCGTGTCTTTAATAGGCAAAATATTCTCATTTGATCTTTTATTGCTCTGTATTTTTTAAAATTGATAATAGAAAAAAAATTTTATTGATATAAAAAATAACAATTCTCTTTCATTGACGAAATAATGAATAATTTGAAAGAAGCTCCTATGGACAAAAATTCAAAAATTTATTTAAATTTGAACAACTTTACGACATAAGGACATCATGATTGACGCAAGTAATATAGCTGAATTGGAGAAACAAGCCTATAGGAATTTCGAACGGATTCAAAAATCTTTGATTGGATTGTACGAAGTATTAAGCATTACCTACGGAGAGACATCTGAAAACATTTGTTTTAAGGCTGGACAAGATAACATCATAGGACTTTATGAAAATCTTCTCGAGCTTCTCCTCAACGAAAAAGGCTTGAACCACTTAGTCCGAAGCATAAAAGATTCAAAAATAAAGCTCGATGTTACGTTAAGTGAGTATTAACTATTTCTTTTTTATTAAAAATGTTATGCATTAAAAAATTAATTAAAAAAAAGAGTTAAAAATTAAGGAAGGGAATTTAGAAAAGCATTAAATATTTGTTGAGTTGCCTCGGGTAGATCCTTTATAATTTTTCTTACTTTTTCTTCAAAATCTTGTTTTGATCCCGTTTCTTTTAAAACATAATTGTCAATATCCTTGAAAACGCTAACTATCTTCTCGTAAGCCATAATGATATTGTCGAGATTCTTGCTAACGTTTATCTTCCAATCTGCGTCTAAATCGGACTTTTTCTTGTCCTTGTCTTTATCCTTGTCCTTATCTTTCTTGTCTTTATCCTTGTCTTTATCCTTGTCCTTATCTTTCTTGTCTTTATCCTTGTCCTTATCTTTCTTGTCTTTATCCTTGTCCTTATCTTTCTTGTCTTTATCCTTGTCCTTGTCTTTCTTGTCTTTATCCTTGTCTTTATCTTCTTTTCCCATAAAAATCAACATAAAATAGTTTTAGTTCAAATAAGCTAAGTGTGTATTTAAATTTTGGTTTAGTCTAAAAAATCAGATTTATTTAATATATTTTAAAGACTCTTTTGTTTTCAAAAAAGCTTTCTTATTTCCTTAATCAAGGAAGATCCTTCTTTACATTTTCCTTTCAATAATTCATGCATTTCTATATCTTTTTCTTGAACCACCCCATCGATCTTTATAACATCAGCTACACCCGAAATCACCTGTAGAATATTTCCCATATTGTGAGAATATTAGTCCTTTAATTTGTTATTCATAATGGCGTTATTATTATATTCAACATGTATGAGAAAAATGATAATGATGATGGAAGTGATAATTGATGGAAGATAATTTAGGATGATAATAAATTCGTTTTCTGAATCGTAAAGGCTGTAATTAAACCCAGAGAGATAAATTACGATAGATATGGGAAAATAGATGAAGAATGATGCAATCATGCAATAACACCATTTCACACTCTTTCCTATCTTGTTCTTAAATTAAGCCATTTTAGAGGGAAGGACAAGATAAATCCAATTAAATAATTCAAGCAACAAATTTTTCAATTGAATCTTGTTTTGAATTCGTCTTTTCATCTCTCTTTACAAGATGATCTAATAAAGAATAGAAGGTTTCTTTGATATTATAATTTGATTTTGCCGATGTTTTCATGTATCCAAAACATCGTTCATTACTCTCAACAATATGATTTGCAAACTTATCTAGATTAATATGGTTAGCGTCTTCCAAATCCGATTTAGTGCCTACGAGAAGAAGTGGAAAATCTCCTCTTTCCATCAATAAATTCATCCATCCTTCTATTCCCATTGAAGAAGCAAACCTAGAAAGGTCAAACAATAACATGGCACCAACGGCACCACTTATAAAATTTGGTAGCATGAATCGAAATTGCTCTTGGCCTCCAAAATCCCAAAAGATAACATTGTATTCATTGCCCTTGTGGTCGATTTTAATCGTCTTGCTAAAGAAACCGATACCTTTGGTCATGAGAGAATTATCGTCAAATATATCATTGATGTATCTATCTAATAAGGAGGTCTTTCCAACGGCACCATCCCCAGCAACTATGATTTTAATTGTTTTAATTTGTTCCATTTCAAGTAATGAATGGTGAAAATGGTTTTTAAAAATCAGTACAAACATGCTAGTTTCGTTATTATGAAACATACGATTTGAAAAAGAATATTTTTGATCAATACCCAAAAACCATTACAACTGTCATAATGGCACCTGATATTATTGGAACAGTAAAATTATCGTTCATATCAAGTGGTAATACCTCAGCAATAGGTGCAACAAGTCCTCCACAAATTAATATGACTGGCGATATATCTAATAAGTGATACAAGATAAATCCAGTAATCAAAACGCTTCCGAAATAAGCTAGCGTGCCTTCAACCGTTTTAGTATTAAATATTTTATACTTTCCAAACGCTAAACCAAAAATTTTACTAAAAATATCGCCAAATATGAGAAATATTATTGAAATCATTGCGATATTTTTCTGGAACACGAGAATCGAGAAGAAACTAGCTAATAAAAAAATCGTCATTGAAGAAAAACACTTCTGTTCAGTTTTTCTAAATATGGATTTTATCTTTTCTGTTAAAAATTCATTAGCCTGCTTCAAAACGAACCTAATTATATCAATAACAGTAAAGATTGCCGTTATAATCCCAATTAGAATTAATGTATTAATTAAGGAATTAAAAACATAAAATACAACGAAAACGATCGCAAAAGGTCTTGCAGCAACCCTCCACCAGTATGTTTTAAAATTTTCATCCAAAATTACGATTTTTCGTTCTTTGATAATTTTATATAAACCTACGATTCCAATATGAATGGTAATTAACAAAAAGATGATATTATATTGGGAATTGGCGTAGTAATAAAATATGCTGAAATCAAGAACAGGAAACAATACTATTGGAAGTAGCGTACCAATTCGGGCAATATAATAGAAAATCATGAGAATAATGATAATATAACAAATAATTAGCAATATTACCAAACTCTCTAAAAAATAGTTTATCAAGCAACAAAGTAAAATCCCCGTGGCAGTTGCAACGCCTTGACCGCCCTTAAATTTCAAATAAAAAGGAAAAACATGGCCTATAATAGTTGCAAGACCGGATAGTTGAATTACAAGGAAATTTGCTCCAAATAAAGAAGCAATTAACATTGCTAGAAGACCTTTAACTACGTCGTATATTCCGGTAAGCATAGCATAAGGGAATCCGAGTACGAAATATGCATTGGAGGTTCCAGGGTTGCCAGTTCCATGGCATCTAATATCGATGTGCTTTATTTTTCCGAAGATATATGCTGGTAATATTGAGCCAATCAAATATCCTAAAAAAATACTCAATATACTTGCTGGGACATTAATATCAAAAGCCAAGAGGCAATATCATCTTTAGAGAATTGTTAAATTATAATCTTTAAATCAATATTTATTGATGTATTATTTATAAATTGAGTTTAACTTAAGATGGAAAAAAAAAAGATTTACAGCTTGCTAGATTTTTTGTATCACTATTGATCGGAATGGATCTTTATGAATCAGGTGATGATCGATGTCGTCCTTTATGGGCCTCTTTGATCGTCCTGAACGCGCATTTATCGCGGTTCAGATCCATTTTGGTCTACGAATTTAGATTATGGTTAACAGTTTTTTCGATTTCGATAATAAAATAATGGATCTCAGTATAGATTTTGACGGAAATGTATACTTTTATATACCTTATTTTACATTAATATATTAGAGGTGATAAAAACGATCAAATCGAATTTTACTTACGACACGACAAAAAAAGCCGAAGATAATTTCAGGAAAATTCAGCAAGCGATTAAAGGATTGTACGACATTATAAACTTCAATTTCGTGGAACCCGAGGAGAAGGTTTTTCTTGAAGCGGGAGAAGATAATTTAATAGGATTGTATAACAACTTAATCGAACTACTCACAAACGAATATGGTTTGAGACATTTAACAAAAAAAATTAATCGATCGGAAATCGACCTCAACATCGTGCTCAACGAACTGGAAGCTCGTGAATTTCTTGAACAAGAATAGTGCAAAACCTACTCCAGTCCAAATTGGCAAACCTTTTATTTTCTATATCAATCATAAAGTTAATGGTACAAAAAGCATATACCATAGAGGATTTCATCCTTGATATAAAGAATCGGAATTTAAGAGTGGACGACCCTAGAAAGTATAATGCAACTGTTGATTGGCCCGAAGGTCATTTAGGGACCTACATTCACGACATGCGAGCGGATAGCAATCAGGAAATAAAAAATCAGATCAGTACGATTTTTCAACAACTCTATAATAATGTTATTTTAGTTCAAGTCCATTCGATGGGTCGATTATCCGATGAGTACATTGAAAAGATGTGTTATGATTTGAACATGCCTAAATCAAGAATATCAAACAATTTATTGGATAGCGTGCTAAAAATGGTAGCTGAATGGTCCATAGAAAATACTAGCTTAATAATATGGAAACGAGGAAAAGAAAACCAATTTGAAAAAGGCAAAGAAGAAGCGTTTCTATTTGCTGAGAAATGCGCAGAACACCTAAATTGGCTCTTAATGGAATCTGAAAGAAATGTACCGATCGAACTCGGCAACGATCTCACGAAACCGAATCGATTAAAACCCATTTTCTCTTAAAATATTAACTACTTAGAATTTAAGTCACTATGTTGATTGATTAAAAAATATCGCAATTATTGGATGTGAAAGGATGCCAGATTCTTGTCCTGAAACTTCTTGTCTTACTTCATTTTTAGAAAAAAAACATTTTTAAAAATTAAAACAAAGATTCAATTTTTAATAGGTTTCTTTTCTTGTAGAGGTTGTCCTGGGCGCAGGATCTTCAGATTTATCAGGAATTTAAAAGAAGAAATTGGTCTTTATGTCGTTCATATCGCATCTTGCGTGTTAAAAGGAACTCCTTTTCCGAAAGGCCTCTATAAAAAAGAAATCATAAAAACCATCAGAAATGGGTGTTAATGTGGTTTTAAGAAGCGACGATAACTACCAAAGGGAACTTAAAATCAAAAAAAAAACGAGCAAAATTGAAAACTACGAGGAAATAAAGGGCTTGCTCGATGATAAAAAATATAGGTAGCGTAATTTTAAATTTTTGTAATAAAATTTTTTTAGCATTAAATTATCTTATCATAATGGAAGAACGAACTCTTGAAGAATTGCTAAAATTAGCAGCAAACGATCGCGCTCACGCGCCTGAATTTTACAAGAAATTATTATCTTCAGAGGTTTATTTACTTGGGCTAATTGAAAAAGCAAGTAATCTTATCAATTCAAAAGAAGAGGCCATTTCCTTAGAACCAGGAGACGAAGTGAATTTTACATTTTGGCATTATGAAGATGGCACACAATTTCTCCCAATATTTTCTTCTCTAAATATGCTCCAATCAGTCATCAAGGAGGATTCCCAATACATTAAATTCCCTGCAAAAGTATTATTTGAAATGGTTAAGGGAATTCCAATCTTTCTAAACCCCAAAGCACAATATGGAAGAGAATTTTTACCAAAAGAAATCGAAAGCTTGTTGAAAAATCAAACAACCCAAGAAGCAAAACCCATACTCATCGAAAAAGAGACGCAAGTCTTAATCGGCCATCCAGCAAATTATCCCCAGAATTTGATTGATACTTTAAATAAATTTCTACCAAAAATCACTCAAGTAAGAGAAGCTTATCTTGCTTTGTATCTTAATCCCACAATAGACGATAAACCAGTTTTATTAATTGCGATTGATATAGAAGGAGGAATACAGGAATATGAGAAGATTCGGAACGGAATTGGCACGGTTGCTCAGGAATCAGCCCCCAAAGGAGAAATTATTGATTTTTTATTATTGGATAAGTCAGATGTAAATAACTCAATAAACATGTATTTTCGGGATAAAAAGCCATTTTATAAGAGAACATAATTTAAGTTACATTTTTGGTTTTTTTAGATTTTCTAATTTAATTGGTTCTTCTTCCTTTTTATTTTCTTGATTGGTTTTAGTTTCTTCGTTTTCCAATTTTTTTATTACCCTCGTGAAGGTTTCAAGTTCTTTCTTCCTCAAATTCTCTTCGTCAAGCGTGATAGCCTTTAATTCCTCGTCATTCATGGGTTTTAAAATGTCTCGAAAATCCAAAATCTCCTTATCTTTCATAACATTACTAAATACACCTTTCAATTCACCAATAAATGCTGGCCTACCAGGAGGAGCTAAAGCTACAGATTTAGTTGGAACTCGTCTTATCCTCGTGATAGGTTGATCAAGAAGCGCGTGAGACAGATTTGAGCCCAAACTAACACCATTAAAACTAATATGCTTGAGAGTTTCAGTGATTTCTTTCAAGTAATTCTCAACATTAGCAAGTCTATCGTTGTTGATCTTGATTTCTGCCATAAGAGAATTCGAACCTGACACGCTTTCAATGGTTTTTTTTTCATATACAACCGTGTTTTTTTCCTTATTATTTTGCTTATCCCTCGAAACTTCTTGATATACTCTTTCCTGTGTAAACGATGTCCTTACGGGTGTTTCTTCTACAGTAGCCCTTTTTTGATAGAGAGAAGTTATTTCATCTTCGTTCACGTAAATTTCAGACATTTCAAATTTCTGGTTTATTGATATTTCAATTCTTTTTCCCGATTTAAAAAATGCGGTTAATGAAAGGAAATTAATGTTAAGATCGTCTTTTTCCACCATTAAATCGAGGTCTATTGAAAAAAGAACGAAATCGGTATTTATAAAAAATTTCTTGATTGAAACAAGAATGGGCATTTCAGTTCGATAGGGATCGTTGCGATTAACCTTAGAAAGTTCATATTTAAGGTTCATTCGCTTGATGTTTTCGGGAACGAATTGCTCTTTATCTCGCTCGTTTTTCTTGAACTCCAAGAACAAATTTTCGTGATCGTCCCAAAATACCTGGAATAGCTCCATGCTTATTTTACCAACCTATTATCTAGGATTGGTAATTTAAACTCCAAACAAATATTAAAAATGAGCAGTCCAAGAAATTTGTGATATATTCTTAACCTAAATAACTCATTTATTACCCTAACTTAAGACAAAGTAATGTATTATAGCAAGAAATTTTTTAAAAGAGAAGATTATATTTTTTCCTCATTATATTAATTAACATTAAAATTCATTCAAATGAATAATGCCAATGGAATGTTCTTTTGTTATTGATTATAAAATAATTCAATCAGGACCAAGTTGCCTTTTAAGGTCTATAAAAATAGGAATTTTTTTGTCCTTTTGTTCAATCACGACTTTCAACATACCGTTTTCAATTGAAGTACTCAATGGGTGAATCTCTCCCTCACTTTCAATTTTTTTAACTCCAATACTTGAAGCGCGCTTAGTTTTCATTTTTAAACAAGTGTGTTCCTCATCGTATAAAATGCATTTCGAACAACAAAAACCTACTGGCATGTGTCCTACGATCGAACATAAGTCATAATTGTCACAATTGCAATTATTGCACATCTACGGATTTCACCAATGAATTAATGTTGTATTTCTGGATAATCTAATAGTTTTTTCGCCTTAGTTTTCACGCAAAAAGCACTAGGAAGTACAGGTTTATTTTTCAAGGTCCATCCCATCTTAGCTTTAAGACAAGTCAACATTTCGTCGTAATGCTCGCATTTCGAACAACAAAATCCTATTGGTTGCATTCCAACAATCGAACACAGCTCATAATCATCACAATTACAATCATTACACATTTTTAACAATCACACCAGAGAAATTTTTTTTTGGATTTCTCCATTATTGTATATTTTTTTACTTATATTTAAATCTTATGCAAAAAATGATCCATTTCCGACATATCCGTAATTATAAATGCACGAATCCGATAATGATAGGATTTGTGATGATTGTCTTTGTCATTATTGATCGATAACGATCATCATTAAGCGACTTTTACAATCTTAAGGTCAATTGTGATCGGGATGGAATCACAATTTACACATTATTTCCTGTCCTTTATAATTATTCGTGACATTACGAATCAAACATATAAAATTAAAATAACTTCATTTAATATGATTTCTTAAAAAATTCGCAGGCTCCATTCATTAATAATTAATTAATCACAATTTAATTACTTTCAAAAATATGTGAAATAAATATGATATGTTGTGAATAGTGTAATAACCCAATTGAAGAAGATAAAATCAACTCTTTCATAGCATTTACATTAGGAAACACCAAAAAGGGAGATTTTATACCTATTGGATCAATTTACTATCACAGAGATTGCTTGAGAAAACAAAAACCTATCAAAACACTATAGATCCTTCTTTAAAAGGATTTTAACTTCTTTTTTTTATTACCTCTCATTAATATTGAAAAATTTTATTATTTGCTAAAATATAAATGTATGAAGAAGAGTACATATGGTGAATGACTACAAACGATACAGAAGACGACGGACTTATTCGATTTATTTGTCCTTATTGTAGTATGAGCTTTAAAAAGGCAATCGAATTACAGAAGACTGCTAGAATAAATACAATTCTCATAAAAAATCATCCAGAGGGAAAAAATTGCCGCCCATTCATAGCCTTCATTGACTCGTTTGGAAAACATAGGGGATCACAAAAAATAGATAATGTAGAAGAAGCAGCATCGGTCAACAATCAGATCATTGAATCATCGTTAAAAACTATTAACGAACTGGAAGATATGATACGTTTTTATCACCTAAAACTTCCTCGAGGTAAAGGAAGGGGATTTGAGCATAAGGTATCGAATGTTACAGATAGAGCGGTAATGAGTTCGCAGTTTTATGTTTTATTAGTCGAATCGTTGGTACAAATAGTAGAAGATAATGTTTTTGGTATCGTCACAATAGAAAAAGACAATAATTTCGAAGGTGGTCTTTTGGTTTATGGAAAATATAATGGTATGATCTACTCAATTTTTTGGCGAGACCAAAAATCGCTCCAGGAAAAATCTTTAGATGATTTACGCGCCAATGCTAATTTAACCATTGAACAATTGCTCGATATTTACAATCTCTTAGAGTTCTTTTATTAAATCTGATATTTAAATCTAAAAAGATTTTTTATATAGGAAAGACTCCATAAAAAGTGCTATAAAAAGCTGATTTTCTGAATTTTTATACAATCACAATTGTTATATGCGCGTTTTTGCCTCGATGGGCGATCATAATCGTTGAAAAGATCGACTTTCGTTGATGCTCAGACTCTTTTTTTTCGGATTCGATCATTTTTTGCCCTCCGAATATAGAAATTTTTAAATACTAGCATGATGAATATATTCATAGTTTAAAGAAATACCAATTTTGGAATAATATATCTATAATAGCTAGATTAACATGAGTGTTATAAATTTTGATTTTAGGAATGAAGTTATGAAACATAACGCGTCCTTAAGCTACTGTTATCAATGCTCGACATGTTCTGGAGGTTGTCCTGTCGCATTAATAACTGAAGGGGCTTATAATCCTAGAAAGATCATAGAAGAAGCAATACTGGGTTTTCAAGAAAGGTTAATTGAGTCTAAAGATCCTAATATTTGGTTGTGCTCGACATGTCAAAAATGCGTTGAATTATGTCCCCAGAAAGTAGAACTCACGGAAATTTTTTCCGTGATAAAAAATAAGTGTTTTGAAGAGGGAAAATGTCCCGATGCGTTTTATTCTCAGGGAAAGACCGTTTTAGAAAATGGCATCGCAATTCCATACTCAAAAGCAATTACTTCCAGGCGAGAAAAGCTAGGATTACCCAATATTAAGACTGCTCAAATCGAGGAAATTCAAAAAATCATGCAATCAACTAAGTTTAATATATTCATTAATAAAGGAGGAGAATGAAAAAATGAGTTACGACTTATTTTTAGGATGTGTCATACCAGCGCGATTGCCTTTCTTAGAACTTTCTTCGAGAAAGATTTTTGAAAAACTAGGGATTGAACTAAACGATGTTGATGGATTTAGTTGCTGTCCAGATCCAACAGGAATAGAACTGATTGACCAAAAAACATGGCTTGCAATGGGTGCAAGAAACTTAAGTTTATGCAATAAAAATGGTGGTGTGGTTTCCTTTTGTTCAGGTTGCGTTGAGACCTTAAAAGGAGTTAATTACCACATCAAAAAAGAAGAATCGGTCAAAAAGGATGTAAACGAGATCCTTAGTAAGGTTGGTAAAATTTACGACGGAAGCGTAGATGTAAAACATTTTGCTCAGGTTCTCTACGAAAATATTGAAAAAGTTAGAAAGAATGTGGTAAAACCACTTGAAAACTTCAAAATTGCCGTTCATTACGGTTGCCACTATTTAAGACCTTCAGAAATTATTGCTTGGGATGATCCTTTCGAACCGCGAACTTTAGACGAGATCGTGGAAGTCCTTGGGGCAGAATCAATAGATTACGATATGAAAGCGGAATGTTGTGGAAATCCCGTTGATAAATCAGATAAAGAACTTTCCTTGTTAATGATAAAAAATAAATTAGAGGCAATTCAAAATTCTGGAGCTAACTGCATTGCTTTAGTTTGTCCAGCATGTTATCAACAATTTGAATTCAACCAAAAGGAACTAAATAAATCTGGAGAATGTAATTTTGAAATTCCCGTGTTTTACCTATCAGAATTAATCGCTTTGGCGTTTGGTTTCAAACCTGAAGAACTAGGTTTTAACTTCCACCGAGTAAAACCAAAGGTCTTATTCGAAAAAATTCAATTTTTTGGATGATTGATTCATTCAAAATTTAATCAGAATTAATAGAAATGTGATGAAAAATTGGCAAAAATTTCAAAGAGTGCCTTAGTAATTGGCGGAGGAATAGCAGGTATCCAGGCAGCCTTGGACCTAGCCGATATGGGAATACATGTTGATATGGTGGAGAAAAAACCTTGTATAGGTGGACGCATGGCTCAATTAGATAAAACTTTTCCCACGAACGACTGTTCCATCTGTATTTTAGCTCCGAAGCTATCAGAATGTTTCCGCCATCCAAATATAAAAATATACTCGTTTTCGGATATTCAAAAAGTTAAAGGCTCTCAAGGTAATTTTAAGGTTGATATTTTAAAGCGAGCGCGTTACGTAAAAGAAGATGAGTGTATTAATTGTGGTCTGTGCGCTGAAAAGTGTCCCATGAGGGTTGATGATGAGTTCGATCGACAATTAAGAAAACGTAAAGCAATCTATATGTATTATCTACAAGGCGTTCCCGCAGTTATGACTATCGATGAGGATAAATGCCTATATTTGACGAAAAACGCATGCAGGATATGCGAAAAAAATTGTGATCGAAACGCAATTGATTTCGAACAAAGGGATGAAGAAATAAAATTAAAAGATGTTGGTTCTATCGTGGTTGCTACTGGGTACAGTCTCATCGAAGATTTTCAAAACGATGCGTTAAAAAATTATGGTTACAAAAAATTGAGAAATGTTGTTACAGCAATGGAATTCGAACGCATGATGTGTGCCTCGGGACCCCAAGAAGGGCACATCAAGAGATTTTCTGATGGAAAAACCCCGAAAAAGATTGCTTTCTTGCAATGTATTGGGTCCCGGAGCGAAAATAGCAAAAAATATTGTTCATCAATATGTTGCATGTATACGACTAAAGAAGCGATGATAGCTCACGAACACGATAATGAGCTTGAATCTTATATTTTCTATATTGATATGAGAGCTGGAGGGAAGGGTTTTCAATCATTTTTAAAGAGAGGCGCCGAGGAATATAATATAAAATATATTAAAAGCAAAGTTTCAGAAGTCACGATCGATAATTCAGAAAACCCACAGATCGTGTATGAAGACCTCGAAGAATCAAAGATCAAGAAAATGGGTGTGGATTTAGTAGTTCTGGCCACATGTATGGTTCCTCCCCGAGGAATCGAGGACTTGGCAGACACTTTAAAAATCGAATTAAATGATTATCATTTCATTAAAACGAAACCATTTTATCCCGTCGAAACGAGTAGGGAAGGTATTTTTACTTGTGGATGTGCTCACGAGCCCATGGACATCCCCCGTTCTGTTTCTGAAGCAAGTGGTGCTGCAGCGCGGGCGGCAGAAATTATACGAGGTGCAGATTAATGGAAGTTAAAAAAAATGATGAGAATCCAAGAATAGGTGTTTTTATTTGTCATTGTGGTTCGAATATAGGTGGATTGATCGACTGTGTTGGGTTAGCAAAATACGCAGAAGGACTACCCAACGTTGTTCATAGCGAGGATAACTTATATACATGCTCTGAAAACGGATTAAACGCCATTAAAAAAGCCATTCGAGAGGATAGTCTCAATCGAGTAGTTGTAGCATCTTGTACTCCGAGAACACACGAACCACTCTTTCGAGAGTGTATTTCAGAAGAAGGATTGAATGAATATTTATTTAATTTCGTAAATATTCGCGATCAATGCACTTGGGTTCATATGAAGCAACCAAAAGAAGCATTTGAAAAAGCTAAAGATCTAGTTAAGATGGGTGTCGCAAAAGCGAGTAAGCTAGAAGCTCTCGATAAAGTTAATGTGAAGATTAATCCTGCAGTCTTAATTATTGGTGGAGGCATAGCAGGTATGAGTGCTGCTTTAAACTTGAGCAATCAAGGATTCAAAACCTTTATACTTGAAAAAGAGGCACAATTAGGAGGGAGATTAAGATATCTGCATAAGTTATTTCCACATGGAATGGATGCGTCCGAACTACTTGAAAATATTTACGATAAAATAAAAAATTCTCCAAATTTAACCATTTTTACGTCTTCAAGCATGAAAGATGTTGAAGGTTTTGTCGGAAATTATGATGTTGACATTCAACACGACGGAATTATTGAATCCATTACAGTTGGAGCCATAATTGTTACTGTTGGAGCGTCTTTGTTTGTTCCAAAGAACATATATGGTTATGATGGGAAAATAAGAATAACCCAACAAGAATTAGAGCAAAAATGGATCAAGAAAGACCTTGAAGCAAAAAATATAGTAATGATACAGTGTGTTGGTTCTAGGTCCGAGGAGAGAGTCTATTGTTCTAGCGTGTGCTGTCCAACTGCCTTGAAAAACGCAATATTATTAAAAGAGGACGATCCAATTAGAAATGTTACTATTTTGTTCAGGGATATATATTCGCCTGGAATGGCTTATGAACAAATCTATAGAAAAGCCAGGGAATTAGGTGTAATTTTTATTAGATATTCCTCTGAAAGGCCCCCTCAAGTAGAAGAAACACATATAGAGGTCTATAATGAATTTATAGGAGAGACCATTATCATTCCGTACGATCTTCTCGTCTTATCTACGCCACTTATTGCGAATGAGGATAACAAACAACTCGCCCAGCTATTAAAAGTGCCTTTAGAATCCAACAAATTCTTCTTGGAAGCTCACGTGAAATTAAGGCCGAACGATTTTGCAACGGACGGCGTGTTTATAGGAGGCGCGGCAAAGTGGCCGGTCGATGTTACAGAAGCAATAACCCAAGGATACGCAGCTGCTTCAAGAGCGAGCACGATCTTATCACACGATACGATTCAGGTAGAAGGCGCCACTTCAGATATACCTGAGTGGAACAAAAACCTGTGCACGGGATGCGAAGTCTGCATAAAAGTATGTCCTTATAAAGCAATTATAAAAAATGAAAACGACGAAATAGAAATAATACGAGCCGTGTGTAAGGGATGTGGAGTGTGCGGTGCGACTTGTTCTAAACATGCCATTGAAATCAAACATTTTACTGACGAGCAAATATTATCAGAAATCTATGCATATGGAGGGAAAGAAGCATGGTGAATTTTGAACCTCGAATTTTGGGATTTTTATGTAATTGGTGCTCCTATGCTGGTGCTGACCTTGCTGGAGTTAGTAGGATTCAATATCCACCTAACATGCGAGTTATAAGAGTCATGTGCAGTGGCCGTGTCGATCCAAAGTTCATTTTTGAAGGGCTTTTACAGGGTCTTGATGGCATTTTTATAATGGGATGTCACATCGGCGATTGCCATTATCTGGAAGGAAACTACGAAGCAGAAAAAAAATTCCATATGGTAAAAAAATTTTTAGAATTCATTGGAATGCAAAATAGGGTAAGGTTGGATTGGGTTTCTGCCTCAGAAGGAGCAAGATTTGGAGAATTAGTTCTTGAGTTTGTTAATCACATAAAAAGTTTAGGACCATCCCCCTTGAGTGGAGTAGATAAAGATAAAAGCTTAGAATTCAAATTAAAAGCGATTGAAAGGGCGGCAGGAACGAGTAGGATTCGTGCATTGGTTGGAAGGGAAAGAAAAATAACTGAATTCGAAAATGTTTACGGAGAAAAATATCCAATGGACAAATTTGAGGGTTTATTTAACGAAGCCATTCGAGACGAATTTATTCGAGCAAGTATATTACTTTTCCTTGAAAAAGAGCCCCAGTCGATTAAAAATTTGGCATTGCAACTTAATATTGATTCGAGTGAAGTACTCGAAAATATTGTGGTCTTAAAAGGGCGAGCCCAAGTAGATATGAGTGAAATAGAGGGAATTTCCCCAATATATATAAGAACTTGAGAGGATTAAACTATGGATAAAATTGGAGCTGTTTTAATTGTTGGCGCAGGCATAGGAGGCTCCCAAGCATCGTTAGATTTGGCAGATGCGGGATATAAAGTGTATTTATTGGAGTCCAGTACGAGCATTGGAGGTGTTATGGCGCAATTGGATAAGACATTCCCTACGAACGATTGTGCAATGTGCATTGTCAGTCCTAAACTTGTTGAAACTGGGCGCCATCAAAATATCGATCTTTTCATAAATGCAAGGGTTTTAGAAGTTCAAGGAGATTTGGGAAATTTTAAAGTGAAAATATTGAAAAAATCGTTATATGTTAATATGGATAAGTGTACTGGATGTGGAGTATGTGGAAGGGAGTGTCCCGTCGAAGCTATAGATTTGTTTAACGAGGGACTAGCAAAATACAGTGCCACATCGGTAAAATATCCCCAAGCAGTTCCACTCGTGTATGCAATAAACAAGGATTATTGCATTGGTTGTGGAATTTGCCTAGGCGTTTGCAAGGCAAAAGCAGTGGAATACGATTTGAAGGACCAAGAACTTGAATTAAATGTGGGGGCCATCATTTTGGCAGCAGGATTTGATGAATTTATCCCTTCAGAATCCAACATATATGGTTATGGAAAATTCAAGAATGTTGTTACCAGTATCGAATTTGAGCGAATATTAAGCGCAAGTGGCCCGTTTGCTGGTAAAATTTTGCGCCCTTCCGATGGAGATATACCTGAAAAGGTAGCTTTCCTTCAATGTGTTGGATCCCGAGATAATCGAGATGGTCAACCATATTGTTCCTCTGTATGTTGCATGTATACAGCAAAAGAAGCAGTAATTGCGAAAGAACATATGGATCAAGTTAATCCCACGATATTTACTATGGACATCAGAGCTTATGGAAAAGACTTTGATAAATATATCGATCGGGCCCAAAAAGAATATGGTGTGAGGTATGTCCGAAGCAGAATTTCTCACTTGGAAGAAAATCCTGACACAAAAGATCTCGTTCTTATATATGAGGCAGAGAATGGAAGGATCGTAAAAGAGAATTTCAATCTGGTGGTGCTTTCCGTGGGTTTGAATCCACCTAAAGACGCTAAAGATCTTGGAAGGATTTTCGGAGTTGAATTGAACGATTATAATTTCGTTAAAACAGATGTTTTTAATCCCGTTCAGACATCTCGACCGGGAATTTTTGCTTGTGGCGCGTTTACGTCACCTAAAGACATTCCAGAAACCGTCACACAGGCGAGCGCTGCAGCGGGTTGCGTAAACCAACTTCTCTACAATCAAAGGGGAACTTTAATCACGGAAAAAACCCTTCCTCCAGAAATTTTTGTTGCTGGCCAACCACCTAGAATAGGCGCGTTTATTTGCCATTGCGGTATAAACATTGGAGGATATGTAGATGTACCCGAAGTGACGAGGTATGTGGGAACATTACCAAATGTAGTTTTAGCAGATAGAAACTTGTATACTTGTTCAGCAGACACCCAAACTATCATTAAGGATAAGATTAAGGAATATAACCTTAATCGAGTAATAGTAGCATCTTGTACTCCAAGAACTCACGAGCCTTTGTTTCAAGAAACTATTCGAGAGGCTGGTTTAAACAGATACTTGTTTCAAATGGCAAACATCAGGGATCAATGTTCTTGGGTACACATGCACGAGCCAGAAAAAGCAACTCAAAAAGCAAAGGACTTAGTGCGGATGGCCGTAAATAAAGCACGAGAAATCCAACCTCTAGAAAGAATTAAATTGGGCGTAACACCAAAAGCCCTTGTTATTGGTGGTGGTATTAGTGGCATGGTCGCAGCACTTAATTTTGCAACTCAAGAATTTGAAACATTTCTCGTTGAAAAAGAACGCACTCTTGGAGGACACGCTACTCACATTTATGATACTCTTGAAGGAGGAAATGTTCAAGTGTATCTTAAAGATCTTATTAATAAAGTCAATACTAATGAGTTCATCAATGTTTATACAAGCTCGGAAATAGAAAACATTGATGGATATATTGGAAATTTCAAAACGACGATAAAAAGTGGAATAAATAGAGAACAAATGGAATTCGAACATGGCGTTGTGGTTGTTGCAACGGGAGCTGCCGAATACGAACCGATTGAGTTTTTTTATGGGCAGGATGATAGAATCCTCAAGCAATCTGAATACGAAAAAATTATTAATACTGAACCAGAGATCTTGAATGATAAAAAAACAATCGTCATGATCCAATGTGTTGGTTCTAGAAACGAGGAACATCCTTATTGCAGCAAGATGTGTTGCGCTGAAGCTATAAAAAATGCGATTAAGACCAAGAAATTAAGTCCATCAACGGAAATAATCGTTTTATATCGCGACATCCGCACATATGGGTTTAAAGAATTATATTACAGAAAAGCAAGAAAAATGGGAATCATTTTCATTCGATTTGATCCAGACAGGCCTCCAGAAGCAGTCATTGAGGGTTCAGACTTAAAAGTATCTGTTGAAAATCCGAAATTAGGAAGTCTTGTTCTATCTCCTGATTTTCTCGTCCTCAGTGCGGGCATTGTTCCCAAGACCAAAGAAAACGAGGAACTTGCGAAGATGCTTAAAGTTCCATTAAACGACGATAAATTCTATTTAGAGGCCCATGTGAAGCTTCGACCTGTTGATTTCGCAACAGAGGGCATTTTCGTTGCAGGTATTGCCCATTGCCCCAAGCCTATCGAGGATTCTATCTCTCAAGCCAACGCCACAGTCTCAAGAGCGTGTACCATCCTATCAAAAGAGGAAATCGAGGTTGAAGGAAAGGTCGCCAGCATCGATCCTTCCCGCTGTAGCGGATGTGGCATGTGCGTGGAGAATTGTGCCTATAATGCCATTGAGTTATTAATTGATCGGAGGTACGGATTGATAGCTTCTATTAATCAGGCTCTCTGCAAGGGTTGCGGAGCCTGCTCAGGAAACTGCAGGTGTTCTGCAATCGATATATTGGGGTTTACTGGAGAACAAATATTTGAAATGATAACGGGGAGGATTGGTTAAATGACGGAATCGGTTATTGAAAAAAAAGTGAAAAAAAAAGAGTGGACGCCAAAAATAATAGCTTTTTTATGCAATTGGTGTTCATATGCGGGTGCTGATCTTGCTGGAGTGAGTAGGATTCAGTATCCCCCCACTATCAGGGTTGTGAGAGTCCCATGCTCAGGTAGAATTAATCCCTTTTTTATTATTAAGAGTTTAATGGATGGATGGGATGGTGTAGTAGTTTCTGGCTGCCATCCAGGAGATTGCCATTATATTAGCGGCAATCTCGTCGCAAGGAGGAGATTTGCCATCTTAAAAGAACTCCTAGATTTTTTTGGAATCCACCCCGATAGGGTGCATTTTATGTGGGCTTCTGCCGCTGAAGGAGAACGTTTTGCTACCTTGATCAAGAAAGCCACAAATTTAGTCAAGAAGATAGGTCCGAATAACAGTTTTGAGAAAAAATGGTGATGTATTTTGAACGATATTAGTGAAGAAAACCTCAAGAACGAAGAATTTATCAAGAATATTTCTCGAGATCTTTTAAGGCAGAAAAAAGTAGATCTTATCATTGGTTATGGAAAGGGAACAATTCCAACAAATTCTGCGCCCATTTTCGTCAGAAAAGAAGAGGATATCAAAAAATTAATTTGGAACAACATGTGCCATGCTAACTTGGCAAGATATTTAGTTCCTCCTCTTGTAAAATATGTCAATGGAGATAAAATCGATTTAAAAGTAGGGATAGTATCAAAAGGGTGCGTGGGAAGGGCATTAATACATTTGGCTAAAGAAAATCAAGTTAATTTAGAAAATATCAAGATTATAGGGATAACATGTAACGGAATGATCAATAGAAGACGGATAGAAAAAGAGTTATGTGGAAAAGAAATACTTAATATCTCCGTTTCGAAAGATAAAGTTATTGTTGAAGGACACGATTTTAAAGAATCTTATAATTTTAAAGATTATATTAATGAACTATGTAAAACTTGTCAAATAAAGGAACCTCCAATTTCATCCTCTCTGAAGGATATAATTGAAGGATCTTACATGGAAAAAACTTCCATTGAGGACGATTTTAAGGATTTAAGCGATTACGAATCTAAAAATCCCGAAGAGAAATTTAAAATTATAGAAGGGCTTCTAAGTGAATGTACGCGATGCTATGCCTGTAGGGAAGCGTGTCCCATGTGCTATTGCAATCTTTGTTTTGTGGATCAAAATAGGCCAATTTGGTTTGGAAAAACGACTGAAATGTCCGAGATTTTTTCATTTCACTTGATTAGAGCGATGCACATGGCAGGGCGGTGCGTAGCTTGTGGATCGTGTAGTAGCGCTTGTCCCATGGGAATCGACTTGAATTTAATCAATAGAAAATTGGAAAAAATAGTAAAACAAAGGTTCGATTTCACGGCAGGCTTAAATCCAGATGTCGTACCACCAATGATGACTCAAAAGATGAGCGATAACGAAGATTTCATGTTAGAAGAGCATTAAAGAGGTAAATGATGAAAATGGATGAAAAATTACTGAAAAAAGAAGAAATAGGAAAGTTATACGAATACTTATCGAGGTATTATAATTTTTACGCTCCTGTAAAAATAAATGGACAAGTTAATTTCAAGAAGATCTCTAATCCCGACGAAATCGAGCTGGATTTCCTCAATTCAAGGATTCCACCAAAGGAAGTAATTTTTCCTCGAATGGAAACGCTTTTCAAGTATAAAATGAATGGAAAGGACATCGAAATCTTAGAAGGTAATAATGAACCAGAAAAAAATATAATATTTGGAATCCGGCCTTGTGACGCATATAGTTTTCACTTGTTAGAAATGTTCTTTGCATGGGGAAAATTTCAAGATGAATTGTTTTTATCCAAACGAAAGAATACCGTATTAATGGGATTAGGGTGCAACGAGCCACGGCAAACTTGTTTTTGCACATCTCTAGACTACCAGGGACACCCACATAGAAGCGAAAATATGGATATTTTTTTATGCGATTTAGGAGATAATTTTCTCTTCAAAGCCGTTAGCAAGGCAGGAAAAGCTATTATGGACAAATTGACATGGCTATCGAACGCTGGAAAGAATGATTTGAAAAAAGCTGACGACCTTTTGAAAAGGGCAGAGAGTTTAATGGCTCCTAAGTTAAATATTGATGACACGGCTGATATCTTAGATAAATGCTTTGATGATCCACTCTGGGAGGACATTAGCGCTAATTGCCTTGGATGTGGAACATGTGCTTTTTTATGCCCTACATGCACTTGTTTCGATGTTGTAGATGAACCCGACAAGTACAACAATAGAGGGAAAAGGATAAGGATATGGGACACCTGCCAATTCTGTATCTATACGCTTCACACGAGCGGTCATAATCCTAGAAATTCTAAGATAGAAAGATGTAGAAATAGAATTCTACACAAATTTAGTTATTATCCAAAAAATTATGGATTAATTGGGTGCGTGGGATGTGGCAGATGCGTTCAATCCTGTCCCGTTAATAACGACATCAGGCAGATTATAAAAAAAATAAATCGCATTAATAAACAAAACAAAGAGGAAGAAATTCTTGTTAGTTAATTGTTATATTCCGATGTTAACGCGTATTCAGTCAATTATTTCTGAAAACGGCGTCAATGACATAAAAACCTTCGACTTGGTGTTTTTAAATAAAGAAGACGAAAAGAAATTTGATTATATTCCGGGTCAATTCGCAGAAATTAGCATTATCGGTAAGGGAGAATGTCCTATAGGAATTGCTTCTTCGCCAACCGAAAAAGGTTTTCTTAAATTTACAATAAAGAAAATGGGGACGGTAACGACTGCAATCCATATGGCAGAAATTGGGGACATTATAGGTGTTCGAGGGCCATTAGGAAATGGTTGGCCGATAGAAGATTTGAAGGGAAAAAATATCGTCGTTATTGGGGGAGGTTTTGCGTTTTCCACATTAAGATCACTCGTAGAATATATGATTTACGAGGAGAATAGGGAAGATTTCGGGAGCATCACGGTGATCTACGGAAATAGAAATTGTTCGGAAATTTTATATCAAGATGACCTATTGAAATGGGAGAAACGATCTGATGTTGATGTTGCCTTGACAATCGATTGTGCGGAGGAAGGATGGGATGGTAGAGTAGGATTTGTGGCCCCAATTGTTGAAGCAGTCAATCCTTCACCAAAAAATGCTATTGCAATAGTGTGTGGTCCTCCCATAATGATTAAAACTACAGAAGCCGTTTTAGAAAGACTCAATTTTAAACCAGAACAGATCTTAGAATCATTAGAAAATAGGATGAAATGCGGGATTGGCAAGTGTGGTCGATGCAACATTGGAGAAAAGTTTGTTTGTGTGGACGGTCCCGTGTTTTCTAAAGCAGAATTAAATAAAATGCCAAAAGAATATTAAAAGAGGAAATTATAACCCATGAGCGAGACAAAATTAGTTGACGAGATCGTGCCCAAGTCGTTCGAAGACCTGATAAAAGAAGTACACGA
Organism: Promethearchaeota archaeon; assembly: GCA_016930515.1. Classification (GTDB taxonomy): domain Archaea; phylum Asgardarchaeota; class Lokiarchaeia; order Sigyniarchaeales; family SOKP01; genus FT1-020. The sequence goes on from JAFGGO010000061.1 coordinate 99,064, forward strand.
GAAAGGATTATGTGGAGAATGTGGGGGATGCGTGAGTTTTTGTTCGGCGGCAGAATTAAAAGCGATTGAAATGCCCCCATCAGGACCTCCAGTGTACAGCAATAAGGACAACTGCCTTCATTGCGGATTGTGCTATCTCGTTTGTCCACAGACCTATGTTTTAAACGATGAACTGAATGAAAGGTTTAATTATAGAGTTTCAATTGGAAACAGGAAAAAAATTACATCGAGTCAGAGCACTTCAGAAGAAGTTAAAAGACGAGCAACAGACGGAGGCGCGGTCACATCCATATTGTTATACCTTTTGGACCATAACTTAATTAAAGGAGCGTTGGTATGCAAGAAAGAAGGACCATTCAAACGAGTGCCCTTTTTTGCAACAACCCGTCAGCAAATAATTGAGGCGGCCGGATCTCATTTTGACCTTTCTAAACAAGTTTCTGGTTTAGAGCACTACGATACATTCATCCCGACAATCACTAAATTAAAGAAGATCGTTGGAACCGATATGATGAATATTGCCGTGGTCGGAACGCCTTGTCAAATACACTCCATCCGTAAAATGCAGGAATTAAGCATTCTCCCCGCACATGTAGTGAAATACACGCTAGGCCTTTTTTGTAACTTTAATTTTTCCTTTGATGCCGAAGCCCGGAAAAAAATAGAGGATAAATATGGTTTTGCTTTTGAAGATGTTGAATCGATGAATATCAAGGATTTTCTTGCCCTTCAATTACGGAATAACGAAACCATCGTGATAGAGTTCCAAGATCTAAACGATATTGCCCGAAAGGCGTGCTTTGGATGTAGGGATTTTTCAAATGTATACGCTGATATTTCTTTTGGAGGTTTGGGTTCAAAGGACGAATATACTACCACAATCGTTCGGACGAATGTAGGTGAAGAAATTTATAATGCTGCTGTAAAAGAAGGTTACCTCAAGGAACCTATTGATTTAAATACAGCTGTAAAAAAGTCCGAAATGCTCGCTAAAGTAATCAGTTTTGGAAAGAGAAAATTCGAACGCTACAAGGAAACGTTTTAATAATATGTGTTAATTATAGATTTCTAAAAAGAATTAGGAATAAATATAATCCTTTATGCCGTGTTCTTTATCTACAATTTCAGCTAACGCTTTGTTAAAATGCGCTTGAATTACTTTATTGCCTCTTTCTCTCAAGCATTTGATTCCCGCTTCGGTAACGAGGGCTTTAATGTGAGCGCCGCTAAATCCTTCAGTTTTCTTTGCGATCTCTTCCAAATCCACATTATTCAAATTCATTTTTCTCGTGTGTATTTTCAAGATCATCAAGCGAGCTTCCTCATTTGGTAAGTCAAATTTTATAATCCTATCAAATCTCCCTGGTCTTAGTATTGCTGGATCAAGAACGTCTTCTCTATTGGTCGCTGCGATGAACATGATACCCTCCTTGTTGGCAAACCCGTCTAATTCGGATAAAAGCTGCATGAAAGTCCTTTGAACCTCACGATCTCCCTTGTAAACTTCGCTCGTCCGTTTCACGGCGATTGCGTCGATTTCGTCAATAAAAATGATGGCAGGTAGGTTTTCTTTTGCCAAGGAAAATACTTCCCTCACCATGCGGGATCCTTCTCCAATAAATTTTTGAACAAGGTCAGAGCCAACAAGATGAATGAATCTAGCTTTACTGCTGGTAGCTATTGCTTTTGCTAGAAGAGTCTTTCCTGTACCCGGAGGTCCCGAGAGTAGAGCCCCCGTTGGTGGATCGATACCGATTTGATCAAATAATTCTCGGTGTAGCAAGGGTAATTCGATGATTTCCCTAATTGCTTCGATTTGAGGATCTAAACCACCAATGTCCTCGAACGAGACAGAAGGTGATTCGATAAGCTCCATTCCCACAACGTGATCTCTTATTTTCTTTGATAATATATCTAGAATTTGCAGACTTTGACCGTGCAAAACGACTGAATCTCCCGCTTCAGGTTTTAGAAATGTGTTAGGTTGTAATAAAACCCTGTTTCCAGGAGCGTGAGAAGCAATTATTCTCCCGTCTTTTAGAACTCTTTCGACTGAACCAATTATGAGCGGTTGTTTTTTCATTTGGTCCAAAAAACCTTGATATTCGTCGAGCATTTTCTTTAGTTTTTCAATTTCCTTGTCCTTCTTATCTAAAGACTGCTCCAAGGACACTATTTTCTTTTGAATTTTTTTAATATCAGACTCAGTCATACTTGCGATGTAAAATATTTCATTTTAAAAATATTTTTACTTTGTGATTTTCGTGGTTTTAGAAGATCATTATGATATTAATTCTTTTTTTACACCAATTTGGATGTTCAAATCTAATCGTTAAGCAAACTACGAATATGCGCTAAAATTTTACGAAAATCGTTTAAAATTGAAAATCCTTCCTCGGTTCCATAATCATTCTAGTATTTCCCTTATAAATCTATGTTTTATTACGATCCTTGGTTTTATGGTTTAATAAAATTTATAAATACAAAATTCATATTTGTTATAATTAAATTCTATTTAATTGTACCAAAAAAAGAATTTATATAGAAAAAGTTTCTTATATAATTTACATTCAAAAAATATTTTTACTAAAAAATAAAAACAAGGCTGATATAAATGGCAGAAGAAGAAAGCTTTTTAAATGCTAAAGCGCTCGTAGTGGATAACGGTACGGGTATCAGCAAGAACGGTTTTGCCGGAGAAGATCAACCTCGATCGGTATTTCCAACTCTCATCGGATATCCTAAATACGAAAGTATCATGACCGATGTCGAGCACTACACCAGGGAATACTACATCGGAGAAGAAGCCATGCAACTCAAAGGTGTCTTGAAGTTGATGTTCCCTGTAGAGCATGGTATAATCGAGGATTGGACCGCAATGGAAAAGATCTGGCATTATACATTCTACACCGACTTGAGAATCGATCCTAGCGAACACCCGGTACTCTTGACTGAAGCGCCATTAAATCCAAGGCCTAACCGCGAGAAGATGGCCGAGATCATGTTCGAGACATTCAACACACCTGCGTTGTATGTTGCTATGCAAGCAGTATTGTCTCTTTATGCGTCCGGTCGTACGACAGGTTGCGTTATAGATATTGGTGACGGTGTGTCCCACGTCGTCCCAATTTTCGAAGGATTTGCATTGAGTCACGCCATTTCGAGAATCGACCTGGCTGGTCGAGACATCACGACATACTTGCAAAGATTATTGAGGCAAAAGGGATATTCATTTACCACATCGGCAGAGAAAGAGATCGTCAGGGATATCAAGGAAAAACTCTGTTATGTCGCAATTGATCCCGAAAAAGAGATGATGCTCTCCAAGAAGGTCGCAGGAATGGAAAAGTCGTACATGCTCCCAGACGGTGAGACGATAAATGTCGGCGTTGAGAGGTTCCTCGCTCCAGAATGCTTCTTTAACCCAAGCGTTATTGGAAAAGAATTGGAGCCTTTAGACGACGTGATCGTTGGTGCCATCTCGGAATGCGATGTCGACCTCAGGAGGGACCTTTACAGCAACATCGTCCTTTCCGGTGGATCTACCATGTTCCCCGGCATCAAGGAACGATTGACTAAGGAAATTAAGGAACAAATTCCCGAGTCGGTCGATGTAAAGATCATTGCGCCCCCCGAAAGGATGTACTCCGTGTGGATTGGCGGTTCTATCCTCAGTTCCTTGAAAACCTTCCACAGAATGTGGGTCACGAGAAGAGAATACAAGGAAATGGGACCACAAGTCATTCACAGATGCTTCTAAGCCCAATCGGGCACACTCACGAATTTTTTTATTAATTCTTTTTTTTTATTGCGTTTTTCTAATCAGATACCAAACGGTTCAAACATAGTGCATATTGAATCCTTGCTGTAATACTTGTTCTTAATTTGACAATGAAGCTCCTTTTCCTCGTAGTACACGCAATTCATACATGTTAATTCGCGTTTTTTAAGTTTATTTCTAATATCTTTTAATTTTTCGGGGGTGGTTCCCTTGTTTAGCTCAATTTTAAGCTTCTCGATGGGAGTGGCAGTTGCCTTGCAGTATATGACATTAGGGGACGGGGGATTCCATTCTCGTACGATCGAACCTTGAGGACTTTTTACAACCCGAGGTTTTTTCTGGCCGTATCCACACTTGCAACGATTTTTCCTCAATAAACCTCCGCATTCAGGACAGAAATCAACCATTAAACTCAATACTTGGTAAATATATTTGATAAATCTAAATATATGAATCAAAGGCACCTTATCATCTTACCTAAAATTGATCCGAAGGTGTTTCTTTTTTGTTAATATCATGCTCGAGAAGAATTTCTTTTTATAAATTCGTCTCCAATATCAACATTTGAAATATGTTTAACCAACATTTTTGATCCACTCGTTTTATGCAATTCTGATGGTTTTTGTCAGGTTTGAATTATTTGTATTACTTAAGATTAAGTTGTAAACAATATTATATAAAGGTGAATGGTAAAAAATTGAATTAACTTATTCATCAATGCAAACATAAACAATCCAATATAAAATTATCCTAACTCGATATTAATAAGCAATATATTTCAAGATTATGAATGAAAAATCCCTGAAAGAGATGGTTACTGCTCTTGGAAAAGACCAAGCAATCCATTTTTTAAAAGAGCGAATTAATGGCTCGAGTGAGCACTTGTTAAGAAAATATTCCTTGGAATTACTTTCAAGAGACGATTACAAATTGGAAAATGACTTCGAGTTTTTCGAAGAGTTGTTCATATCCGATGAGGATCAAGATATAAGAATTCTCGCTGGACAGATTCTTCAAGAAAGATTTGGGAATAGCAAAAAGTTTCTTACATTACTCAAGTTTACTTTGGATAAAATAACCGACATAAAGCAAAAGTTATTTTCCTTGGAGACCTTGTTCCAAATTCAAACCAAGGAAAGCCTTAAAATAATCGAGAAGCACGCGAGACATTTGATAAAAACTCATTTCAAGGAAAAATATTTCGAATTGCCATGCGACTTTTTATCGTTGTTCAAATCCAAATCAGGCTTTTTATCTTCAACGATCGAAGCGTGTGTGAACTTGATGCTGTACGATTATTACTTAAATTCGTGCAAGTTCGTCGTGTCGTTTAAGGATGGAATGATCGTCTTGCTCAATTGCGAAGGGGCGACTTTAGAAGCATTTTCAGACATCGTTGGCTTGGAAAGGCTCCAACGCTTGGAATACCTTTTATTACCAAAGAACAGCATAAAAAAAATCGAGGGTATAGAACATCTAAAACGCTTGAAGGTTTTGAACTTGTCAAAAAACCAAATTAAGGTGTTAGAAAACCTCGAAGTGTTAGAAAAATTAGAGGAGCTCGATGTTTCGCACAATCAAATCAAGATTCTCAAAAACATTTCCACCCTGAAGAACTTGAAAACGCTTAATTTAGAATACAACGAAATCGAAGAAATTCAAGGATTGGAATCCATTACTTCCTTGGAGAACTTGAACCTCAACCACAATAAAATATCTGAAATAAAAAATATCGAATTTTTGAGCAATATTAAAAGCGTGAGCGTCTCGTTTAACAACATAAAAATAATTCCTTCCCTAAGTTCGTTAAAGAAGCTCAATTGGTTGTATATTAATGATAATAAGATATCCCAAATAAGGGGCTTAGATAAGCTCCATGAGCTCAAAGGGCTCTACCTATCGAACAATGATATAAGGGCCATTCAAGGCCTTACAGACCTCAAAAATCTCACGAAATTACAACTTTCCAATAATAAGATCGAAAAGATAGAGGGATTGGAAAATCTTCAAAATTTGCAAGAACTGTACTTGGACGATAATCGAATTAGAGAATTGTCCGGATTGAAGGGATTAGATCGTCTCGTTATATTATTTCTCAAGAATAATTTCATTTCAGAATATAAGAATGTGGAAACCCTCAAAAATCTAAATTTCTTGTTCCTAAATGACAATCCCTTGAATAACGAAAGCAGGGTACTCTATTCGAAAAGATTTAGGTTTTAAATCCTTGTGTTATATAATATAATGCAATTAAGATGATTTTTATAGGGCAACATCCTACTAATATATATTATCTTTAATAACAATCCTCATATTTTTAAAAATGGCTTTTAACTTAGAAGACGTAAACGGTATTGGAAAAATAACAGCTAATCGATTACGATCAGCAGGAATTAAAACAGTTGAAATGCTGGCAAATATTAGCCTTGAGAAAATTTCTTCAATAAAAGGATTTAATGAATCAAAGGCAAGATTGCTGGTTAAAAACGCAATTAAATTAATTAAAAGAACGAATAGGAAACTCAATTCTAGCCAATTAGAAGCATTGAATGAAAACTCCTCCATTCCAAACGGCAAATATTTCAATTTAACCCAAGAAAATCCCCGATTTATGCCGAAGCTGATCAAAGAGGACGATCTCTATGGAAAGCAAGGTTATATCCTTAATCTCTTGAGACCTAATGTGTATCAATTTGAGTCGAAAGGGGCAGGATGCAGCGTGTATCTAGTCGTGGGCGAGAATCTTAATGTTCTAATTGACACGGGATTGATTACGAAATTCAATAGCTTTAATTACTTGCTCAACACGGAGGTAGGTCTGAGCATTGAAGACATTCATTTAGTCGTAAACACTCACGAGCATTTCGATCATATCAGTTCAAATTCTTATTTTTATTGTCCCACGGCGGCTCATAGGTGGGCGGCAGCAAAAATCCAGCAGAGCGATGAGCTCATAACAAAAGGCAAAAAATGGGGCATGGACTTGACGGATCTAAAAGTAAATATTTGGCTCGAGGATAGGAACATGATAGACTTGGGCAATGTAATCCTCAAGGTGATCGAAACCCCAGGTCACACTTCGGGGTGTATTTGTCTTTACGAACCAATGAAACATTACATGTTCACGGGTGACACATTGTTTAAGGGAGCAACTTCAAATATTTACGAATCTGGTTCTATATCTGAATACATTCAATCATTAAAAATTTTAAACACCCTTAAAATATCGTGCTTTTATCCAAGCCACGGTTCGTGCGTTATGGGGGAGGAGAATGTCAAAAATGAGATTGAGAGTTCGATCGTAAACGCCGAGATGGAGTTGAAAGCCTTCGTGAACAGGATAAAAAGTAAACCTATTGAAGAAGCGCGAGCGCCTCCTTCGTTGTACGATCGAGAAGAGGAAAGCCTTTAAGAATAGAAATTCTATAATGTGATTGCATCCATCGTTGCCTTGGTGCCACAATAATTGCAAAATTTCAGCTTGATGGAAAATATCTCGCCGCATTTTCCGCATTTTTGGTGGTGAATCTTGGTGATTCCCTCTACTACTTGTCGGAACGCTTTTTCGACATTTTGACCCGTTTTCGAAGATGTTAAAATGGGTTCGCCGTAAAAATCGTTTTTCTTTGCGATTTCTCTCGCCTTTTTAATATTTAATGTGTTATTATTGATTAAATCCGCCTTTGTTGCAACAAGAACTTTCACTACATTTGTATCGGAGTTATTATTGATCAATTCCAACCAATTGTAAACATCATTAATAGTATCCTCACGAGTTGCGTCGTATAAAATCAAGACAGCCGAAGCGCCCTTGATGTATTGTGGAAACACGATTCGATATTTTTTCTCCCCTCCAAAATCCCAAATGGCGAGGTCGAAGTGATGCATCTCGTCTACTTGCATTTTTTTACGCTTAAAAGCAACACCAATCGTGTCCATCATTTTTTCGTCGAAAATATCGTCACAAAAACGGGCCAACAAGCTCGATTTTCCCACATTTTTCGCTCCTGCTAAAACTATCTTGAACTGTAACATTTTTTCAATAAAAATATTCTTATACCTAAAAAAATGAAACATTCTTATTTATTATTATCATATTGAATTTACTCAATTTTATAACTTCAAACAAAAAAATAACCGCTTTAATTAGAACAATACAATATTTACTATAAAAAAAAGAAAAAATTAGGATTTTTGTTTCCTTATTTTAAAAATTGCAAAGCAAAGACCTGATATTATTAGAAAACATCCTGTGAACACCGCTACATCGTATCCAGGAATGCTTGTTCCAGATGTGTTTTGAGGTGCGGACTCCGTGTTGTCGTAAATGAAATTGTATCCCAAACAATTCCCCTCTTCGTAAACATCCTCCGTTTGACCAGATATGAAATTGTGCGCTATGATGTTAGCATTGCTTGCGTTACAATATATTCCATAATCCTCGTTATTAATGATGGTATTACCTAAAAAGGAGTTGTAATTACTATCCTCAATATTAATACCGTGTCCTAAGTTTGAAGAAATGAAGTTTCCATAAATCACGTTATCGTTATTTGATTCTGAGATGTAAATTCCACCGAGAGTGTTTTCTCTAATAGTATTATGAGAAACGAGGTTTACAGTTGAATCGAACACAAAAAGTCCCCATTGATTGTTATCGGAGATAATATTGTCTGAAATCACATTACCATCACTAACAATTGTGACTAGGATTCCATGATATCCACTATTAATAATTGTGTTTCCAATCACCGTGTTATTACATGCGTCGATACCAAGCATCATGCCTTCTTGAGAATTATTATGCACGTTATTGCCCGAAATCGTAATATCGTGAGAGTGATGAACCTGAATTCCTACAGAATTTTCTTGGATTTGATTATTCAGAATTTGTCCATTTTGAGTACCATAGATATAAATTCCCTTATCAATAGGATGATGAGAAGTACCCGCGTGTCTAAAATCACAATTTCTAACTATAAAAAAAGCAGAAGAATCACGGATTGTTAAACAAGGATATGAATCGAAATCACACATAAACTGGTGATTTTCGAATATGAAAGGGTCGCTTTCGCTTCCACTTCCCGTACAGTATCCTGCTGTTCTAGCCTCTAACCAAGTAATTCCCGATCCACCATTATTGTCAATAACAAGGGTATTATTGAAACTTGTTGCGATTAATACTTGTTTAGTTGATATTTCTTGATTTATTTGCGATCTATAAGCATCTAAGCCATTGTAGCTCGTCAAAAAAAGAAGAAAGACTAAAACAATCATATAATATTTTAAATGTTTCATTTTTTTCACTGAAATTTTTTTATTATTTA
>JAFGGO010000062.1 GCA_016930515.1 Promethearchaeota archaeon
AATTCAAATTAATAATTTAACCGAGTCCATTAATTTAAATTTACTTCAATAGAAAATACTCCTGGTTGCAAATCGATTGAAGCGATTGCGTTGTAGTTTAATGTTTAAGAGGTACTTTTTTGATTTTTTTTGGTCTCTCCAAGTTAGCTTTAAGTCCTTCGACAAGCACTCCTAACCTATTTGCTGTTGACGATATTTCCTCCATTGAAGACGTTTGTTCTTCTGCTGAAACAGAGATGTTTTCTATTGCCCGAGCACTTTCAGCAGAAGTTTTGGAGGCTTGTTCGATGTTTTTCGTGATCTTCGAAATTGCATCTACTACGATTTGAATTTGATCGGTTATCGATTCAATATTCATGCTTGTCTTTCCAACCGCAGTTTTAGATTCTTCGGAAAGCTTTCTTACTTCGTTTGCAACAACTGAAAATCCCCTCCCGTGTTCTCCCGCCCTTCCTGCTTCGATACTTGCGTTCAATGCCAATAAGTTTGTTTGGTTCGATATGTTTTGAATTAAATTTTAGGATGTATTACTGTAGGATGTTTGATAGGAACATTCATTTCGATATTAATTACCATTATTTTTTCAGTTTCTTTTGGATTGACTTGGTTAATGCCAAAAACTCTAAAAAAATATTTAAACAGAAATTACGTGCAAGTCGAAGAGGATAAGAGAGAAACAAGTGAATTAATAAACTATTTAGGCGAATTTTTATCTGAAAAAATAGGTTTAACCGCACAAGCAGCGAGAGGATTGATAAAACTAGCAATTAAAGACTAATTGGGAGTATTTACGCAACTCGATCAAATCTCTTTAAAAGATATACTTAATGTTATTGAAAATTCCTTAAGAGATCGGATTAGAAATATAGAAGAAACTCAAAAATTACCTGTTAAAAACATTGATATTAATAAATTAATACGAGATCTCCTCAATAACATAATAATTGGGCAAGCATTAATTGCAATGGCAAATGTTTAAAATGGTTTGAATTAGTTTAATTTATTACAATTTAATTTCAATTGAATTTTTTATTCTTGATTTTATAGTAATTAGTAAATTGATAAGCATAATTACTTATTTTTTCAATACTTTGGTCTATCGAATATCATTCGAGGGAAATGCCGAAACACTTAAATATTGTTCGTGCTAATTAATATTTGTGGAATTTAGTTCGATACATGCCTTCATAAATTAAACGAGGTGAGATTGTTGGAAAATATCCCCGAATTAAATCGTTCGTTTTTAGCGTTTGTACAAATGAAAATTCTGCTAAAATTTATTAACTCAAACTTGAAAAAAGAACTCAAGTTCAAACTCGACTCTCGATTGGAGGATTTATTGATTAAGGAAGCAAGCATTACTGACATTAAATCCATTCTAGCGATTTATAGAAGTTGTTTTAACAATCTGAATTACTCCAGGGTGACCTTGACTGCCGAAAAACTTAACGATTATTTTAATTCTGCCAATTCCCGTATATATTTAGCAGAATATCATGAACAAAATATTGGATTCATCATTCTCGAAATTGATGGAGTCACTACCAAACACGGAATTATTTTAAACATAAACATCCTCCCAAAATATCAACGAAGCGGGATAGGAGCAAATTTAATACTAAGGGCTTTTTCATTTTTTGAGGAGAACCATGTAGCTCAGGTTTTATGCGAGGTTTCTCTCTTAAACCAAGCCGGTTACAGTTTCTTAAAATCCGTTAATTTTGAAAATTATCAAATGAGATATGAATTTGTATGATTAGAATAGGAGGTGTAAAAATAGGTGATAATGAATAAAATTGAACTTGAAGAAGTGAAAAAAGAAGATATTAGAGAAATGAAGGAGGAATGGCGCAATAAGAAGAAATCTGAAAGATTAATCGATATTCTTAAAAAAATAAATTCTTGTTTCAATGACTAAAATAATTACGAATTTACCACGAAATAAAGCTTATTCTATAAGTGAATTTTATGGGTCATTTTAAAAATGTCAATAAAATCAGAAACGTGAAGCTGGGGGTTAACGCCTTCAATAACCTTTATTTTCTTGTTTATAAAACGCCATAAATCTTTTTCGTTTTTGGCAACAACTTGTACTAATATATCGTGATCCCCCGTGCTTGAGGCGACCAACTGGACCTCATCGTGAGCAGCTATCTGTTTTGATACCTCGTTTATCATGATTGGATTTACGGACAATCCGAGAATTGCGATGTTCTTGTATCCAACCTTAAAAGGGTCTACATGAGTGTGAAATCCCTTAATGATGCCATCCTTGACCATATTTTGAACCCTGTTGTGGATCGTGCTTGCGGCAAGTCCTATTATATTACTTAACTCGCTATAAGATATTTTGTGATTCTCTTGTAAGAGGTTAAGGATTTCTTTATCTTTTTCATCTAATCCATTTTGCTCGAGTTTCTCTTTTACCTTTTTATGTTCGATGCGATGTCGTTCGATAGCGTATAAGATTGACCTAGTTAAAAGCGCGCTATCAAGTTCTCCCTTAACTAAATAGTCTTGAGCACCTTTCTTAAGGGATTCGAGAGCCATTTCTTTCTCATTGAGCCCTGTTAATATAATGATAGGCATTTTTAGAGATAGTTCTAAGACATTTTCAAGCGTGCTCTTACCGTCGCTGTCGGGAAGCGTGAGGTCGAGTAATAAAACATTAAAATCCGTTTTTTCCAAGGCGTTCAAGCCTTCAGAAAGTCGAGAATGAGAAGTTAAAGCATATTCGAAATCTTTTGCTTTTTTGAGCAACTCCGTTAATAATCGTACATCAGCAGGATTATCTTCAATCAATAAAATTTTAATTTTTTCAAGATTCGTTTTCATTTCAAATCATATTTTCTTATACTATTTTGTATTTTTTCTATACACTTGATATATTATTCTAACTTGATTATATATTTTTCGAAAAAACATCAATTTGACAATAAAATATTCGAAGAATATTACCAAGAAAAAATTATTTATCAAAAATCATACGATTTATTATCTGGATTCTATTATATTGGATCGTTATTCTCTGGAAGCATTACAATTGTAAAGCAGAAATGACCAATGGATTTGACTACTTTCTCAAATTCGTTGATATCAACGGGCTTTTTGATGTAACAATTTGCGTGGAGGTTATAACTCTTTAATAAATCCTCTTCTGCGTTAGATATGCTTAAAATAACGACGGGAATTCGCTTTAAAACATCGTCGTTTTTTATTTCCTTTAAAACCTCAAAACCATTTTTTTTTGGCAAGTTTAGGTCGAGTAAAATCAAGTCTGGAAGAGCGTCATCTTTATATTTACCTCGTTGTTTAAGAAGCTCAATTGCTTCGACGCCATCTTGTACAATTCTTAGGTTGTTCATCAACTTGCTTTTTTTAATAGCCAGTTGGGTAAGACGAACATCAGCAGGATTATCTTCAACCAGCAAAATCTCTACTGGTTTGATCTTATCGTTTAATATCATTTTTTAGGAACAACATTTATTATTGTTTAGTAAAATAATACAGCTTATCTTAAAAATTATTGAATAATTAAAAGCCTTTTTTTAAAGGAAGAGAAAAATAGAAAGTTGAGCCTTCTCCAAGCTTAGATTCAACCCATATATTTCCTCCATAACCTTGTATTATTTTCTTACAAATTGCCAGTCCGACACCAGATCCTTCGTATTCGGATTTGGTGTGAAGTCTTTGAAAGATTTTAAAAATCCGATCGTAATATTTCGAATCTATTCCGATACCATTGTCTTTTATGGAAAAAACTACCTCTTCGAAATTTTTTTGAGCGCTCACATGAATTCTTGGATCCTTATCGCTTCGAAATTTGATTGCATTTCCAATTAAATTTTGAAAGACTCTCAAAATTTGAGATTTATCTACCACTATTTCAGGTAATCGGTCGTGAGTAATGACTGCCTTTGATTCTCGAATCGATTCCTTTAAATTGAGCATGGATTCTTCTAAAACGCTCTCCGTGTTACACGCGCTTAAAGGACGCTTTCTCGTGGTTATTCTTGAATATTCCAATAATTCTGTTATTAACAATTTCATTCTATTTCCTCCCTCAACGATAAAATCTAAATATTCTTTTCCGACTTCGTCTATAACATCTTTATAATCGCTCTCTAAGAGCTGAGAGAAGCTTATAATTGCTCGTAAAGGTTCTTGTAAGTCGTGAGATGCTATATAAGCAAATTCTTCTAAATCTGCGTTAGATTTTTCGAGTTGAGACAAATAATTAGACATCCTTTCTTGAGTCTTATGTAAATTTTCGCTGAGAAAGGAAACAACAATTCCAATACCATTAAGGAGAACTACTCTAAAGATATTATCCAAGTTAATTATTTCAAGGGTGTTTGTTTTGGAAAAAGCAGGAAAAATTAGTAGAGATAAAGATAATATTAAAGGTATAAATAATCCTTTCTTTCTCCACCAAATGCACGCTAGGATGATGGGAGCGTAAAAAAAATGAGAAAATACGATATCTGTCGAAAAATAGAATATAAATAGTATTTCAAGAAAAAAAGAGATTATCATGAGACAGAGCATTATCAAGAATTCTGTCTTTTTTTTTTTCGTTATATTTATCACTCTGTTTTTGATAGTTTCAATCATAAAGCGATCGTTCTCTATTATAATTATCAATCCATTATGGTTTATTTTATTAATATTATTAATATTATAAATCTTTTTTTGATATTCAAGC
>JAFGGO010000063.1 GCA_016930515.1 Promethearchaeota archaeon
AAATTAAAAACTCGGACCAAAAGGATAAAAAATCCTAAAAATATATCCCATTGACCATCGTTATACATTGATTTATAGAGCTTTTTTTCCACTTCTTTAATGTAAAATTCTTGCGAGATTATTCACCTTTTTATTCTTGCCCATCGTTTTGTAAAGGGTGTTGTTTTACAAACTTGATTAGAATGTAAATGCCAATGGATATAATTCCCATGCATACCATTAAGAATAGAATCGACTCAATCATTGAATACTCTCCTATGGTGAGCGCTACCAATAAAATTGCAATATAAACGCCCTCTATCACCATTGAATAGTAATATAAACGAGTGAATTTCACGAGATATGCAATTATAACCATCACGACTGGGATGAAAAGCGACATTATCATCGATATGGGAGCGCCTTTAGTGATGCCAAATATGGATGTAAGTATAAATAATGTTAGAATTATCGCGGCTAATAGTAATCCTACCACCCATTTACTTCGATTGGATTTAAATATCTTATCTAGTTCTACCCTTCCTTTTCGAGAATCAACCAAGCGAGATTTGATAATGCCCAGAAAAGAAAAACTAATAATATATACGAGAAAAATGGATACATTGGGAATCAAATACGGAATTACATGCACGAGTAAAAATACTATTCCAATGAAAATATCCCACATTCCATCGCTAAATGTTGATTTATAAAGGCTATTCTTTACTTCTTTCATGTTAAATTCATTCACGATTTTCCACCTCAGTTTTATTTATTTGATCTCCCTTGGTAAAAGGATGTTGTTTTAAAAACCGAATCAGTAAATATAATCCTACCAAAACGACACACGATCCCAATACAAGAAATATCCACGCAACTAATGTCTCAATTGATACTAAAAATAATTCAAATAACGCGGAGACTAGAATTATGCCACCTGAAATTAGGGCATAATAATACAAGCGAATGAATTTCGTAAGATACGCGATTACTACCAAAAATGCAATAAAAGCCAGTTCAAAGATAACATTCAATAAGACTTCTAAAGCGATGGGATCTAAGGCAAAATCAATGTATTTAGGATCGAATATTAATACGCTAATAATTGATGCAGTAACTCCTATAAATGGTATCAGAAACGGTATTAAGAAAAATACGATTATAATGATATTTTGATTTCTCTTGTTTATTTTTTCAATTTTCACACGCCCCTTTCGTGGTAAAATAATATATTTTCTAATAAGATAAGGGATTAAAAAACCGATAAATAGGAAAATAAAGCTCACACCTTGCATGTTGAAAATGATATTTATAAATCGAGAAATTATGAGATACAATCCCATAAAAATATCCCATGTTCCGTCTTCAAATGTTGATTTATAGAGGTTATTTTTCACTTGTTTCATATTAAATTCTTGCACGAATTTCCGCCTTTTAAGAGTGATCTAGATTGTTTTCAAGTTTTGGGTGTTCTTTCACATATTTGATTAACATGTAGGTTCCGACTGAAATGATAATCAAACTAATAAACAGAAACATTACTGCTTCTATTTCGGATGTTGTATTTAAATTAAAGAAGTACCATAATGAAACAAGAAAAGCGATTTCCATAGCTAGGGAATAATAATATAAGCGTTTGTAATTAATAATGTAAGCTGCGATTATTAGAACACCTGGCAATACCGTCATTAAAGAATGTGTTAAAAGCGAATCCTTGCCAATTTGTAAAAAAACTATGGCAAGACCTAATAAACCTCCGATTCCTAGAGCTACAAACGGTGCGTAATCCTTGTATCGAAAATCATCAAGTTCCACTCGCCCCATCCTCGGAATTAATACTTTTTTTTGTACTATCCTAAGTATTATGTTTATCGTTACCCAATATGCGAAACATTCTAAATATGGCAAGTTGAACAAATTTCCAATGACATAAACGAATAATAACAAGGATCCAATCATTATATCCCACATTCCGTCCTTGAAAATCGATTGATTGAGTCTACTTTTCGTTTTCTTTAAATTCATTTCTTGAATGGTTTTTCACTTGTTTTTTTTTAATTTTATTTTAGTTGCACTGTTTGACAGTGCATTGTTACATTATTAGATAACTTAGTATTTAAACTCTGCGATACAGTGCAGTCTGTTGAACAATAAAGTAACTTCAAAGAAGAAATTTTTGAATTTAAATGAATTAAAGGGGTAAAACGATGTTTTATCGATAGAACACTTATTATCAATGAGATTGCATTGAAAGAACGAAAATGTTCTGAATGTGGTAAAAACTTGAAATGATAAGACTTTTGTCTTAAAAATTATCTATTCGGAAAGAAATATTTATTTTTGATTTAGGATTTTGATTATGTTGTACTTTTTTGTTGCTCGTATTTCAAGTTAAAAGATTCGGAAGAAATATCATTTTAAGGAGTTTTTAAATCACTCGATTAATCTGAAATTAGCATTTAAAGGTTTAATAACAATGACTCGTTTATTGATCATGATTATAAATGTTCTTCGTACAGGAAATTCGAGCAAAAATAATATCCATCCTAAAAAATAACGGTTCGGAAATCAATTATAACAATCTACGCTTTAAAATCGCCCAAGTTCTCCCTGATGGCATTTATATAAGTCAAGGTTATATCGAATTACCTGAAAACAAAAAGAGCGAATTTTTTGAGTTAATACTATCGCGTGATATAAGCTCAAAAAATTCTCCTTTAACTGAAAAAACTATCGGTTATGAAAATGTTTTAGCAATCGTGGAATGTGAGACCCATATAAGCTCAATGATCGGAACATTACAAAAATTAGTTAATTTGAAAAAAATAAGAAATCGGGAAACGGTAATAAGCAAGAAAAAAAATTTATGTAAGGAGTATCCTTCTAAATTCGAATTGAAGAACACCAGTAAACCATATCTCCTCGTTTATCTCTTTGATAAAGAATATGAGGGGAGAAACAACGAAGCCTCTGTAATGGATCTTTATAATCAGACAAGTAAATTTAAAATGAAAGAACTTCCAGACGAGATGATTGTAGATGGTAAAGACTTATGGTTCTTGAATCCAGACCTTTTCAAGAAGAAGTTAAATGGATACGAGATCGGTTGGAGTCGACGAGAAGTATTAAATTGCCCTCAGTCGTGCTATATATGCAATAAAAAAATAATTCGCCAGCATTTTTTTTACGAACAATTGTGCATGAGTTGTGGGGATTTGAACTATTTAAAACGCGTTCAAACAGCTGATTTATCTGAAAAGATTGCTTTGGTATCCGGCGCTCGTGTGAAAATCGGATATTATGTTTGTTTACGCTTGCTTCGGGCAGGAGCTCAAGTAATTGCGTTAACGAGATTTCCACACGATGCGGCTCTGAGATATTTGAGAGAAAAAGACTTTAATGATTGGAAGGATAGGTTGCATGTTTACGGATTGGATTTTCGAGACATTGGAAGCGTAAATTTATTCATTCAGTTTTTAAAAAATAAATATTCCTATATAGATATCATTATTAACAACGCTGCTCAGACCGTCAGGCATCCTCCTATTTATTATAGTCACCTGATGGATAACGAGCGAAAGGCACTTCACGAGCTTCCAGAATCCACTAGGGGGCTCTTACAGGGCATAAAAGATTTTTACGAAATTGGCAACCAGAAACTCTTGGAAAGCAATGAAAAATATGACCTCGTTCCTATGATGGTGCCCAAGTTTCAAAAATCCGCAGAACTATCGCAAATTCCCCTAAGCGAGGAAGATAACTACGAATATGGTGAAACATACCCTAAAGGACAATACGATCAATATGGGGAACAACTCGATCTCCGAGATTTTAACTCGTGGGTAATGCGGATGGATGACGTCAGCGTTCCTGAAATATTAGAGGTTCAATTGATCAATCAAGTAGTTCCTACAATGTTTGTCAGCAAATTAAAAACAATGCTAAAAGCAAGTCCACATCAAGTAAAATATATCGTAAATGTATCTTCTCCAGAAGGGCAATTTCGATTTGATAAAGAAAACCGCCACCCTCATACTTGTATGGCAAAAGCAGCACTAAACATGCTTACATTTAGTATCGCAGAAGATTATGCACAGGATAAGATATTCGTTACCTGTGCTGATCCTGGATGGGTTACCGAACAATTTCCCTTGAAAGGACGGAGCAAGAAAAATCGCAAATTTGCAATCGATTTAGAAGACGCTGCGGCTCGAGTGTGCGATCCAATTTTTATGGGGGAAAACGAGCATAAATATTGGCGAGGGTATTTTTTTCGGCACTATAAAAAATCGGACTGGTAAGGAAAATTAGACTAATAAAATCTACATCCATTTTCCTAAACTCGATTGGTCCATGGCGTCGGGATCCTCTCCAATATTCATGAGTTTTAGCATCACATCCAAGTTCAAGTATCTCTCGGTTAAACTCTTGATTTTTTCAAATTCACCCCCTCGAATTAATAATTCTCGAATCTTCCCCGAAGCTCGAAATGCGTATCGTACATATTGAAGTGCCGTTTTAAATCCATATATGAGAAGAAGATCGTGAACTTGAGTTAAAAATAAACCAGGACTGGAAAGACACTCCCATTCTTTCATTAATTTAGTGGAATTATTTGTTAAGCTATTAGCGTTCGATATCATCTCCTTTAATTTGTTTTTATCAATATTATTTTTTGGATATCGTATTGGGAGATTTAAAAGGCATCTGAAAGGAGTAGATATGGTATATAAACGGAAGTAATGTTTTAAAAGACCATATACATAATATCTATTTCTGGTGGTATAACCAATTCCTTCTGTCTTCGAGTATGGGATTCCAAGGTACTCACGCACTTCCTTATAGTCTGCTAAACTCCCTTTTTCGTGAGAAATTAAAAAGGAATAAGCGGAATAAACCACGATCCCGTATCGAGCGGGAAGCACATAAACATATCGCAATGGTAAGGTGTTTTCAAGAAGTTCGAGGTCAGTGTAATTATCTAAAGACATGAACCCATTAAGCATCTCTACGATCTCTTCGGATTGCTGTAATTGTTCCGGGGTTTCGCGATGGATCCACACGCTCTTACTATAAGGGACCTTACTGGGCATGACTCTATGGTCGCCTGCTATTTTGCTTAAATAATTGAAAGTTAACCCCCATTCTGATTTCCAATGAGGACTTTTGAAGTGATACCTTGATTTTTTATATTTTTGGTGTTGATTTTCCATTTTTCAACGCTTTTTGCGTATTTTTCGTTAGGACAGGTTTCAAACATTCGTTTGCGTTTCAAAAATGCTTTTCTTTTGAAACTGGTTTTTTATCATCGTGTTCAAAAAGAACACTCAAATTTTATGTCCTAATACAGTTATGAGATTCTAGTATACTTATAATAAAAAATTTATTGATCATAAATTAAAAAAGGGTTTAGAACAGGTTCAGAAAACGCACGTTTTCTTACAAAAAATGTAGTTCTTTTTGTATTGTTTTTCCATCATCGTCCTTTGAAATTTTAAAGAACTCAGTCAATGTGTTCTAAACAGTTTTTACATAATAAGAAAAAAGTATTTAAAAAATTATTTACACTAAATGCCTTTAATATAATAATATAAGAATTATTAGGGCAGGTTTCCGAGTAGGACTTACTCGGCAGAAAACGTGCCTTTCGGTTTTCTGTTGTTTATTCATCATTGTTCTCATTAAAACGGAAGAACTCAATTTTCGTGCCCTAAACAGTTACTTAAATTATAAGAAAATTTTAAAGAAAAAGTTTAGTATGAAATTAAAGAGTTTTTTAGAAAAAAGCCTTTTAGGACAGGTTAGCAATCAAACTATTACCCGATAAAATGTATTTTTTTATCGCTATTTTTCCACTCTGTTTTCCAGTATCCTAAACAGTAATTAATTAATACATAAATCTAGTTTAAAAATCTTTTAAACTCAATTCTAATCTGGACTTTAAGATATTTTACTGTTTTTGGTCATTGGAGCAATTATTCCAATTATGGGAATTGTAGGATTTTTTATTAGGAGTGGCAATTGATTGCTTGTAATCAAAAACACTAGTGTGTCAGATGTTCGATTAGAAGTAATTGATTGAATGGAAGCACAAATTTTATGTATTAAATTCGTGTCGTACCAAGAATCTAATATCTTAATGCGTTTTTTCCTATTACATAATTTCACGATGGTATCGAGTTTACACTTCAAAAACCCTTGGAGGTTGGTTTTGGACGCCTCGTAAAGGTTGTGAAGAAGGTTATTTTTAGAATCAAAAACCAATCCAGAACCCATGGACACGTCCAAAACACAACCATTTTCCCTTATTCCTGTTATTTTTTCGTTTAGTGATTTTTGTTCGAACTCAAGAAAATTTCCATAAGGATGCAACTCAAACATCTCCAAGACATTCTTGAGTTTTTTTTTGGGTAGGGGGCGTGATGATAATGAAAAAAAGCGTTTCAAACCATTTCGTTTGAATGAAATATATAATGAAGTTCTACCTCTT
The DNA here is from genome assembly GCA_016930515.1 of Promethearchaeota archaeon. GTDB lineage: Archaea > Asgardarchaeota > Lokiarchaeia > Sigyniarchaeales > SOKP01 > FT1-020. The sequence continues at coordinate 6,470 of JAFGGO010000063.1, forward strand.
TTCTGTGATTGTAGATAGCTTGAAATTGTTTCCTTTTTATGTGTTCCTTTTTTAATTGGAAGTTCAAGGTTACAACCGCTCTTTTCAAGATGAATAAGCCATGAAATAATATTTGGTGCTATTTCAAAAGAGTGTTGATCCTTTAAGTTTAATTCTTGGACGATACAACCCAAATACTTGTTTAAAGCTGGAGATATTTCGCTCGAACGGACGATTCCTTTTGAATATTGTACTATTGGTGCGATCCTATTTTTTGGTATCAGTTGGAGCAATTGATTTGTATCTAATTGCATTTGAGTGCAAATTATTTTGCTTAAATCTCTTTCCATCCTTACTAGAGACAACGCATCAATTGATAAGAGAAGAGTGCCATTAAATTGAATTAATTTTCCTTGATCTTGAATGATGTCATTATCGTGAACATCTTTATTTATTTTTCTAAGCTCTGCGTGGAATTTAACTCCAATATCTGAATCATTTGCTAAAATACTGATTATGTGAAAAGAACTTCTTGGATTGTGTATTATGAGTTTTTTTACCCAAACATCGCCGTTTTTTGCTAAAATTTTCAAAACTCCAAAAGGAATATCCTCCTCAAATCGGGCAAGTTTTTGAATATAGCGCTCGTAAGCGAGTTCGTATGCCTTAAATTCTTCTTTTTTAGAGATTTTTGATAAATTTAAAAGAGCTTGAGAAAAAATGTAAGGATCTTGATCTTTGACGAGAATTTCTAAGACTTCTTTTTTTATTTGCTTATTAGAAAAGTGGTGAATGACTTGCAATAGACCCCATTTACAATGCTTTTCCCCTTTTTTAGCTAAAATGGGGAATATTTCAGGATTACTTTTTTGGGAATAAGCCGCCATGGTTCGAAATTCTTCTGAATCAAGTATTTTATCAAATTCAAGGAAAGTTTTTATCGTACCGAACAATAAATCGTAAATGTCCTTTCCTCCTTTATTATAATAAAGATCATTTAACAATTCTAATCGAGACATGAACCAATCTGGATTACCTGAGTTTGCAAGTTCATATAACATCTTCTCAACTATTTCTTTAATTGCCTTAGGAGCAATTTTTGTCAAACAAGCCACGATTTGAGATTGCATGGTAGAATTGAAACCGAATGGAAGGTTTCTGGGGGTATAATCTGCTGAATAGTAAGATGTGATTAGCATCTTGCTGAGACCCACTTCAGCGATTCCTTCCACATAGGACTTGAGGGCTACAAAATGCTCCTCTGGAGGCAGGTTGAGAGTTTTTCCTTCTGATGTTTGTACGAATTCTTTTAATAAATCAAACCCACCATTCCGTAGATTCAATGCTTCTTGAGCAGAGACCGTTCTTATTGCCGTGTGAACGCAAGTAACCTCCACCTCCTCGTTTCCTTTTTTAAATACTATTCTATTATGTGATTTATTATTTACGACATTAATGCGAGCTCCAATTTCAACATTAATTAAATCCTTAATTTTATCATTATCTAAAGTGAACCATGCCTCATAGCGATAGCCGTTTTGGAGAGGGATTTTATCAAGAATAGGGTCAAATTTAAAATATTTCATGTAATAATTGCATTTTTCGGTGTCCTGTATGGTCATATTTTCTCCAAAATCTTTTTGAATAATATTAATCCCTCCCCATCCTATTTTGTTTTTGTTTTGTTTTTGTTGAAATTAATAATGAAAGGTAAGATTTAATACCTTACCTCCATACCATATTAACATAATACTAATTAGATCAGAAGGTAAGAATATATGACTAGAATCGTACAAATTTGTCCCGTTGGGTTCGAATTTCATAGAATTTTAGAGGGCGTGAGAATACATCCCTCAAATGTGTTATATCTGCTGAGAAGCTTTAAAAAGGAGGTGAAAAAGGGCGATCCTGATGCTAAATTAATAGAAATTGCAAATAATTATGTGGAAAAACTTTATGACCATTTTAAGCAATCAAACACGTTCACGGAGGTTCATGTGAGAGACACTAGAATTATAAGCTACACGGAAGCAATTCGCGAGTTATGCGAGATCATTAAAAGAGAGTTAGATATGGGAGATGTAGAAACAATTTATATCAATACATCCACTTCCAATAAATTATTCGTGAGCGTTGCCATGTACGTAGGTTCTTTTTTTCCTGGTATCATCAAGTTATTTTATTTACGATCTTCTCGCTATACTATCAACCACATTCTTGACGAGGACATGGATAAAGAAGAAATAAAGAAAATCTTTACTGAACTTGGAATGACATACAAAAAGGAGGGAGAGACATATCAAAACATCGACATTCCCGTTTATCCAATTCAAATTCTTTCTAATGAAAACCAAATAATTCTAAAAACGCTTAACGAGATGATCGACGAAGATAATGATTGGATCACCTTTATGAACCTTTTAGCTAGGATGGGGGAGAAAGAAAAGGATAAGACGATTAAAATGAAATACAGCCATCACATAAAAAAATTAAAGCAACAAATCCTCCTCGAGGAAAAGGTTCACGGAAGACAGAAATCCTATAAGCTAACCGAAGCTGGAAAGATATTGGGTTTGATTTATTCGTATTTTCACTTGGACAAACCACATGTTTCAAGATGATCTCTCTTGGCTCTATTTAGGATTTATAGAGGTGATTTGATCGTTAAATTTTATCCTTTCGAGCTTGTTTATCACTCTCATGCCAGTCACGGCGTCTATAGTGTTCGGTAGCTTGAAAATCCTGTGAAGATCAAAAGAACCATCTTTAGATCGGAAATTTTCGTTATCAGTGAGTGCAACTCCCTCATCGTCCTTGAGTTTTATTATTAAATTCTGAATTTGTTCAACATCCAATTCTTTTAAATTCTTCCCTTCCTCTATACAATACACGTGATAACCCTTAAATCCACTATGAATGACTCGAACGCTCCATCCCAAATCTACTAATTTTTCCGTTAGGATGTCTCTTTTTACAGCAGCTTCCTCTAAACACTTAAGACAAAATCCTTCCTTTCCTATCACATGAGGCTTGTGATCAGAATCTACATCAAACGCCGCAATGATTCGAGGTTGTGGATATCCTCTGCCATAATAATCTCGTTGAGGGATCAGCATCGAAGCTAACGAATAATATATTCTTACGGGTAATTGTCCTTGCCTGAACAAATATAAAATTGATTGTTTTATTTTTGATGTTGGCGTGTGTTTAGCCGTTTTTGTTAACTTGCGTTTTATTCCATACCAGTTTCCACTACCAAGAAGAACACGAACATGTCTACTTGGTATAAATGGTTCAAACCAATTGGGTAATTCAAAATCTTCTTCGTAATACTTTAAAACAGTTCCATTATCTAAACGAACTTTATATACTTGTATCTTTGGAGGGATTTCCAAATTAGTCTCAAATCTGGGAGCACAAATAACACAAGTCTGTAATCCCAATCGTTTACGCTTATATTCGTAAAAGTCAATCCATTTTTGAGTGATGGTGGTCTGTTTGAGTTCGATCATCGTCCTTTCAGATTCAACATCAAGACCATCTATTTCTGTAGATTGGCCGTCTTGGAATTTCATTGGTACCGAATGATAAAATTCCAATCCTAATTCCTTCGATAAAACGGCCAACCCTCTCACTTCGTACCAATAATTTCGGGTGCGGAGTTTCTTGTTGTCTTGGAATATGACGGCAACGCCGTGTGGAATTTTAAATCTCGCAATTTCGTATGGTAAAGGATCGATTCTGATCCCGTCGAGATCGTTTATAATATATAATAACAAGGTGTCAAGTTCGTGTTCTTGAATATTTCTTGATATGGTATTTTTACCTTGTTGAATGATGAATTTCATGGGAATAACGATTTAAAATCCTATATGGTAGATACGCCTCGATCTAATATAAAATTTTATTTCAAACTTCCAACTCTAGTTATATTTTAAGCTGCAACAAAAGATAAACCACGTTAAAAAGGAATATTTTTTAGAACGGGATATTTCCTTCCAATTCCAAATGCGCTCTCGCTGATTTTGATAGATTGGACGAGCTGCCTTCGTTTATATTCCGATTTTAAATACAAATTCCTCACGCGATCTATGATCTTCTTATCAATTCCTTTAGTTTTTAAAGCCTCAAGTTCTGACCCAATCCCGTGCTTCATGATCTCCTCTAAAATTACATCAAGCAAGTCGTATGTCGGGAGCGAATCGCTATCTTTTTGGTTTTCGCGTAATTCTGCCGTGGGAGGTCTTTCAATAATTCCTTGAGGGATTAGTTCTTCTTCTTTGTTAATATAGTCACAGATGGCATAAATTTGAGTTTTGAAGAGGTCTCCGGGAACATTTTTTCCACCATTAGTATCTCCATATAAAGTACAATATCCAACCCCAATTTCGGATTTATTGCCCGTTGATACGAGTAACCAATTAAATTTGTTTGAATAATACATCAAGATGGTTGCCCTGATTCTCGATTGAAGATTTTCGTCGGCAATATCAAAGGACATGTCTCCCAAGTTCTTTTTAAGGTCACTTTCGTATTTTAAGAACAAGTCGTCTATCGAATGGACTTTATAATCAATTTGTAGATTTTCACATAATTTCTTTGCGAGATCCAAGCTTTTTTTTGAAGTATATTTTGTTGGCATCATTATAGCGTGTACTTTATCTATTCCCAAGGCTTTAGTGCATATATATGCCGTGAATGCAGAATCAACGCCTCCACTTAATCCCAAAACAACACCTGTAAACGCATTGCTCTTTAAAAAATAATCTCTCAAGTTGAGTTCTAACGCTTTTAGAACTTCAACTCTCCAATCAAGATTCCTTGAAACCGATTTGTAGAACATATCAGGACTAATCGTTAAATCAAAAGTTGTGATATCCTCTTCAAACGCTTTACATTGATGAATGATCCTACCTTGATGATCTACTATAATACTTTGCCCGTCGTATACGATTTCGTCCAAGCCTCCTATCATATTCACGTAAACGATGGGAACTGATAGTTCTTTTGCTTTCCTTGTAAGAAGGTTAGCTCTCAAGGTGGACTTGTTAATGTGAAATGGTGAGGCATTGATGACAACGAGTAGTTGGGCTCCGTTTGAAACTAACTTTTGAGCAACCTTGTCATTGTAAGAATCGTCCCATATATCTTCACAAACTAAAATTCCTGTCGTTATTCCTTTAATGTCCAAGGGTGTGTAATCGTTATCAAACGAAAAATACCTAAATTCGTCGAATACATCATATTCTGGAAGGAGTCGCTTGTTTATTATCGATTGTATCTTGTTATCTTGAATGATTAATGCTGAGTTATAAAATGGATGCAAGGTATTCTTTAAATGAGATGGTTCGGTAAAGGATCCTAGCACGATTGTTGCATTGGTCTTTACTGATTTAATAGTCTCAATCCATTCTTCGTTCCTTTGTCTTATAAGGGGGTCAAAGATGTGATCCATAATGGGATATCCAACTAAACACATTTCAGGAAAGACTATTAAATCTGCATTTGAATGTGTTCTGATAATTTCAATAATTTTTTTTGCGTTGTATGAAACATCCCCTACAATAGGATTAATTTGTGCAATGACAATTTGTATCGATATAGATTTTTTTACCAATACTGATTCACTGATTTAATTTAACTGAGGTTATAATTATAGTATTGTGACAATGGTTTATTTATTCCATTATGAAAAGATCACAATTTTATTCTATTCAAATCACTTAATTATGATACAATTCAATTTTAAACAAATAGCTAAGTTCATAATTTCTCATACTCTTTCATAATCATTATTAATTTTTATGAAAATGTAATTAATTAGCTTAAATTATGGTTTTGGTTAAGAATACCTTCTCAATTACGTTTAAAAGAAGATTTGTGTTAGTTTAATTAGTTAATACAATTATAAACAAAACAAAAAAATATATAAAAAAGTTGGAATTAAATTGGCAGCAGCAGATATATCTTTTATTATAATATGTACGGCACTCGTATTTATAATGACTCCAGGGTTGGCTTTTTTCTATGGAGGATTGCTAAGAAAGAAAAGCATGATAAATATGATGGCCATGTGCTTCGTGTCGATAGCGATTGTGAGCATAATCTGGTTCTTCTTGGCTTATAGTTTGGCGTTTTCTCCAGATGCAGGCGCTGGATTTATAGGTGGTTTGGATTATGTTGGTCTGGTAGGAGTAACTGGCATAAATGATACATACTCGGGTGATATGCCACACATGCTCTTTATGGTCTTTCAATTAATGTTTGCTATCATCACGGTGGCTATTATTGCGAGTCCATTTGCAGAACGCGCTAATTTTGCGGCATTTTGCATTTTCATATCCATTTGGGTAATCATAGTCTATTCTCCCATTGCTCACTGGGTCTGGGGAGACGGTGGATGGCTTAAAACACTCGGTGCTTTAGACTTTGCTGGGGGTACGGTCGTTCATATCAATGTCGGATTTGCAGCATTAGCAGTAGCTCTTGTAATCGGACCGAGGAAAGGATATAATAAAGAACCAATGGCTCCCTCCAATGTTCCATATGTTCTATTAGGAACGGGATTATTATGGATTGGATGGTTTGGATTTAACGGGGGAAGTGCTCTAGCAGCTAACGATACGGCGGTGTTAGCAATGTTTAACACGCATCTTGCAGCTTCGGGTGCGGCAATCATGTGGATGATGATCGAATACTTCAAAACTTCTAAATTCAGTACCATAGGATTGGCATCAGGAGCGCTCGCGGGATTGGTTGCAGTAACACCCGCAGCTGGATTTATAGAACCTTGGGCCGCATTGATAATAGGCGCCACTTCGAGCATTGTGTGCTTTATCGCACTCTCGATAAGGAGTAAATCGAAAGTAGACGAATCCTTGGATTGTATCTCCATTCACGGTACGGGAGGGATATGGGGGGCTATTTTAACTGGTATTTTCGCTACAGTAGGCTCTTCTGGATTGATTGCGGGAAATCCTGGCCAGATTTGGATTCAAACGGTTGGCGTGATGGTGACAATAGTATATTCCTTTGTCATAACACTGGTTCTTGCTTGGGTGATCAATAAAGTCATTGGATTCAGGGTACTTCCTGAGGTCGAATACATCGGTCTTGATGTGTCGCAACACGGAGAAATAATAGCATGAGGTGAATTATATGAAAAAAATCGAATGTTTTATAAGACCAGAAAAATTAGAGCCCGTAAAAGAAGGATTGTTCGAGAAAGGCATTAAAGGCATTACCTTGCATAATGTAAAAGGACACGGAAGCCAACGCGGAATCAAACTCGTCGGAAGGACAGGTGAATACTGTATTGAATGGATTGACAAATTGAAACTCGAAATTGTCGTGAGTGATAAAGTCAATGTGCAAGAAATCGTGGATATCATTGTCGAAAAAGCTCAAACTGGACAACCTGGTGACGGTAAAATATTCATCACGCCCGTAGAAGATGCCATCCGAATTAGGACTAAAGAATGTGGAGAAGATTGTCTTTAATCCCAAATTATAATAGAAAACAATTCAAGTTTTTTTTTAATATTTCAATTTTATAACCTGTGATATAATTAATTGACTTTTTTTGTACGATAATAGTTTTCAAGTAAGAATAATTAATGAAGGATTAGTTAACTTTAAATTTAATTTACAGATTTACATAAATTAGTGTTTATTCTCAAAAAAAAACCAAAATAGAGTAAAATTCAAGAAAAAATTAGTTCTTTTCTTTTAAATCTTCTTCAATTTTTGAATAGACTATTACGCACTTTTGGGGTATTTCAAGGCCTTCTCTCTCTTCTTCTTCTAAATATTTTTCATTTAATTCCATCTTTATAACCCCTTTGATGATAAGTTTATTTGTTTCTCACTACAAGCTTGATTTTAGAAAAACCTTCTTTTAATTCAAAATTAAATCCCATTCCATCCAGAACTTCTTCCAAGAATGTTTTAATGAATTTTTTTTGAATATCTGATCCTAACAAGAGTGTGAATCTATTTGGTGCGTCCATCACTATGTTAAAGAAGTTACAAGCCTCTAACCTTCGTATCACATTTTCCACGGATATTAGGTTCAGATCTTGGGTGAATTCTTCTGCGTGAGCTTTACCTATTGAGCGATTCATTTCCCAGAATGTATCACATTTAGGTGATTCTTCAACGAATTTCAAAAACGAAAGGTAATGATCAATATCTAAGATGATGTGTTCGCCGTGAGAAAGCAAATCCAAGTAAAAATTGATTCGTCGAGCAGTTCCATTCTTATTTCCTTCTAGTAATTTGTTGAATTTATGGTAAAATTTAATCGCTTTTCTTACAAGTTCCGATTGTGACTCCTTCGTTTCCTCTCTGATGTCTTGTAACAAGTTAAAAGTACCGTCGTCCATTGCAATCGTAACCCTATTGTTTATTTTACCTCCTCCATTGGTGTTTCTTTCCATTTTAATCACGGTTTTATCCCTCTTCTGATTTTTTCTTTCAGAAGTTCATATTAATTATTTTTTCGAAGTTGAAAAACAAATCATAATTTTTCGTAAAAATCGCATAATCGTAATAACTATTTCTTATAATTTCAAATAGTTTATTAATCTATTTAAACATTACTGTAAATGATTAAGATTCCGACAGATCCATAATGCACTTGCAATATCCATCATCTTTATTGCTATGCATTTGAACTCGAATTCTCCCTATCAAATCACAATTTTTCATTATCACTCTAACAGTTTTAAAAAATCTCAAATACACCTTTTAAAAAGGGTAATCCATAGTTTACAACGGTGGATCTAAGCTATAATAAGAATTGATGGTCGCATGATATGTTAAGAAATAAGGAATAAAGATAATTATTATAAAAACAAGTTGTTATTGATTTTATCTTATTTTTTGGTGTTTTCTCTTTTGGCTTTTCTTTTAGCAGCTTCTTTCCGTTTTTTCCTCATTTCTTCTTCCATAGTAAAATCTTTTGCGCAAAAATCTTCAACGGGACAGATGTTGCATCTTGGGTATGTTGGAATGCAGAGTTGTTGACCGAACCTCACGAGTGTTCTTGTAGCCTGTAACCATAGATTTATTGGGAGTATTTTTTTTAATGCTTCTTCAGATTGTTCGGGTGTTTTTGTTTTTATCCAACCTAACCGATTAGGAATGCGATGCATGTGAGTGTCCACGGCAAGGGCAGGAATGTTAAAAGCAAAGACTAAAACGCAATTTGCTGTCTTTGGTCCTACGCCTGGAAGATTAACTAGCTTTTCAAAATCGTTAGGAACATTATCTTTATATTTTTCGTGTATGATGGTGGATGTCTCCTTTATTCTTTTCGCTTTTTGTTTGTAATAGCCAGATTTCCTAATAACTTGCTCAAGGTCCTTAATATCTGCTTCCGACATTGTTTTAGGTGTATTATATTTCTTAAACAAGCTCTCTGTAATCTTTTCGGCAGTACTATCTCTTGTTCTTGCCGATAGCATTGTTGCAATTAAGATTTTAAATGGATTCGATTGCACTTTTACTAAATCGCCTAAAAGTGCTTCTCCATCTAATTTTTTTTCTATTTTTTCCAAAGTATCTTTATAATTCATTTATAACTTGCAAAGACTAGTTTAGGTACGATTATTAATTGTATTTAATAAATTCTCTTCTTATCTTTTATCAGTAAATCCCTTTAAATCGTTCATTTATTTTTTTTCGAACACGTATATTTTTCTTTTGACAACTTGTCCCTTTTTAGCATCGAGGAGAGCCTTTGTATGCTTTTCCTGTAATTGCAATTTTTGGTTTGACTTGTTTACGATTCGTTGTCCATCCAAAATTGGAATGAATTTGAACTCGTAGGAGGTACCAATTTTTTCAATGTTTATTTGAAGATCCCCTCCATCGACGGTTGTAAAAACAGGTGCAACCAACACGATCCTCCCTCTGGGTTTTAGTATGATATTTGAGTTCTGAAATAAATCTTGATAAAGGGGTTCTAATTCGGAAGAGATTAGCTCCTTAATCTCGTTGTAATAAGGTCTCTCCTTGAAAAAGGGTCCTAAAGAAGGCTCGGTACAAATTCCATCAAATGAACTTGGTTGGAAATGCCTTGAAAGATCTCTTATGTCGAGGGTATCAAATCGTTCGTTTAATAAGTATGGAACCTCTTCTTCTATCTCTTCTAAAAGCCAATTCATGTTGCGAATAGTATTCTCAACTTTTTTTCCATCTATATCGGAACCGTATACTTGAAAACCCTGAATGCTTGCAAACATTGGGATGGTTCCATTTCCTACAAATGGATCTAATATCATTTTGCTTTCTCTTTCTTCAAATAGATTTAGGAAGTTAAGCATTATCAAGGCAAGCTTGGGGGAAATCGAGCTTTTAAATTCTTTAAATGGTCTTCCCTCGTCAACTTGCTTTTTAAAGTTTGGATCGTCTGCCGTGTAAGTTCTTCCGATATAGACGCCTTCTTCGGTAAAACCAAATACGATTTCCGCTCTATCCTCGTTAAACAAGCCGTATTTTGTAAGATGATGAGGAAAAATGGGATTTAGATTTCCAGATTTTATATTTTTTTCAGGATATTTGTAATAAAGAGATTTTTTTGCACCCTTCTTTTTGAGAATGGACATGATAGTCTTGTTTAAAAAGGGTAGAAAGTGCTTGATGAGAACTTGTGAATAATATTCGTCGTCGTACAAGTCGGGATATATAGAAACCGCAAAAAAAATGCTTTGTTTATTGATTGTTACAAATGTTTTTTCCAGTACAGGGCCTAATATTGACGCTATTTTTTCTCTTTTTTTCTCAACGAGCTTGTATTTTTCTATATGTTGGGGAAATGCCTCTTTTATGGTATTTACGTGAATAAAATCAAATATCTTACAAATTTTCTGTGTACCACCCAGAATGAACTGAAATTCCATGAGTTTATCAATGTAATACTTATCTTGTTCCAAGTTTTCAAATTCAACAATAGCAATATTTGCTGAATAATCGGTAATCTTTCCCTTGAATTGCGAATTTTTAAGCACATTATCTAATTCCGTTAGTGATAATTGCCAATTTGACCCTAAAACAAAAATATATTTATCCATAACGCGTACTAAATCGATTATATGAGATTAAAATGCAGTTTCGTTTATCTATTTTTCCTTTTTGTCAAAATTTTAAAGAAATATTAGCGAAAATTCTTGTAAAAAGCAAAGGCCTTTTTTGTAGAATACTTAAAGCGCTTCACGACTTCTTAACTTTAAGCCAAAGTTTAAATGCCTTCGTTGGTTTCCCTCTCCAAATTGCATTTTTGCCTGTTTTTTCGAATTCTCTGACCTCTTCCTCAGTGTAGTCTAATTCGCTAGCCTTTTTTGATTTCTGCTCTAGTTTCTTCCCGATTTCTTTAATATCCTTTTCGCTAAGAGACTCTTCTTCAGAGGTTACAGGACCAAACTGTACTTCTTCAGTTTCTTCGAGCTTTTGTTCCTTGTTTTTTTCAAGGTCAATTTCGATCTCGTATTTTTCTCCGGTAATATCTCCTAGTGCGCTCATTATATCTTCCAAGTCCTCTCTTCTACGGGTTTCTGGTACCATTTCGATTATTTTATCTTCGATTTGGGGCGATTCTTTACCTTTTGCTTTTTCATATGCTTTTTTCTGTTTTAACTTTTCTTCTCTTGCTTTTTTTAAATCTGCAACGATGTTCGAATAATTCTCTTTTAGATAATTCAAGCTTAAGTTTACGATATCTGAAATGCTCTCCCAATTGTCCTCTTTAATAATCGCCTTGACCCAGTAAAATAATTCTAAGATTAAATTAACCGTTACCACCTTTCCTTCTGTATATGCCCCTATCGTGAGCCATCTTAAAATATTCGCGATTAGTACATTGTTGTCTAATGCAGTTATGCCGTACTCTCGTCCTAGAGAAGAAAATATGGAGAGGTTCCCAAATCCTACAACCTTACCCTTGTAATACTCCACGGCCACCATCAATGGGATATTAGGGCTATCTTGCTCTGTCCAATCGCTACCGTTGTATGTTCTCGTCCAACAATTGAGACCTCCATTTAAAATGACATCGATCTTAATCTCGTCCTCAACATCGATAAAATCTAAAATTTTCAGGGAACAAGCGCTAGAATATACTACCTGTCTAACATGTTCCGTTAAGATATGGGGTTTTATTTTGTTTAAAAGCGGTCGTTTTTGCATGTTAATGTAATTCATTGAATCATTTACTTCAGTTGGGAGAAATTCAAACCCAAAATTACTTGTGAGTTCGTTTAGATTCGTTTCGTTCATCAAATCCCCTCCGCTTGAACTCACAATAAGCAAACTACCTCCATTTTTTACATATTCTTCAAGGACATTGATCTCGTTTTCGGATAAATTTGTATTCTTAGGCGTTGAAAGCAATATAACATCGTAAGTTTCTACCTTGCTTTTTGAATCAAAACCAGCTTGAATTTTACCCAATTTATACCCCGATGAAAATAAAAATTCTGTAAATTCAGCGTAACTTGGAGCCTCTAAAGTTAAATTATTATTATGAGAGTAATCCAATCCAATAGTAGGGTCGCTTGGCATTATAATCCATTTGTATTTTTTAGTGTTAAGATTTCGATAAATTCGTTTGTTTTCTACATAGAAAAACGATTTTTAATAATTCGATTAAAATATTATCAAATCTTGTATATTTTATTTCAAGTAAGCCTCTATTTAAGTATTTTTGTGTGTGAATGAATTCACTTATACAATCATTTGAGTTTATATGTTACGGTAATTTCTCTCAATAACTGACTTGTGAAGATTATTTCTCTGTCTAAGGATTTCAAACGCAATTATTGTAGCTGCTGAATGGAGGGGGAGAGATTCTGTAAAATCGCCCTCGTATGGAATTATAAGCCTTAAATCTGCGTGTTCTAAAATTTTGCTTTTAATTCCCCTTTTTTCACCTCCTATCACAATTAGTAAAGGTGGTTTTAATTCACTTTGATATATCGATTGACCATTGGATTTATCCGCACAAGCAATGGTATAATCTCTAGATTTGAAGAAGCTCAATAATTTAGCTTGATCTTCCTCTAATGCGATTGGGATTAATTCAGAGGTGCCCGCAGAAGATTTAATTATAATATTGTCTACTTCAAACCAATTTCTTTGTTTCATGACGATCCCGTCTATTCCTGCAGCATATAACGACCTTATCGTATATCCGAGGTTAAATGGATCTTCAATTCCATCCAAAAAGAAAATTACAAGAGGTTTTGGTTTTAAAAGCTCGTCTAATTTTTGGTAGGATCTCTCGGAAACTAGGGCAGCAATTCCACCATGAGTTTTTCCAATTGCGTGCTGTTCGAACCAATCCTGATCAACGCCCTCGATCTTTATTTTTTTTATTTCTGCTTTTGATAAAATTTGTTTTATATTTTTAATTCTATTTAAATTCCTCTTTCTTTGGAGCTTAGCCGTGTTATAAAAAACAGTCAATACTTTTCGATATTTTGATCTTAACACTGCATTTACAGCCATACTTCCTTCAATAATAATAGATCGCATGGATTTTCCTTATTTTAATTTGTAGGTCGAAAAATTATCATAATTAAGCTTGATCGAATGAATTCATAATGAATAATGATTCTCAATAGTTATATTCTTGCCTTATTCAAAATGGATATATTTTTTGATATTTTTTAGGAACCTCATTTCAGGTGAGTGCGTTTTAATATTATTTTTTAATAATTTTTTTTTAGATATTTTTTCATTTTGAGAACGAGTTATAAAAAATTGAAAACAATCGGGATTTCTAAGTGCCTCCCGTCCGATCATTAATCCAAGAATTAATTCATTCCACTTTTTTTGCGTATCCAAGGACAATTTTTGCTTAATATTTTGAATATCCTGATTTGTACGAATATTTCCGTTTATAATTATCGGCATTCCAGCTTTAAGAGATGTTTGCAAGAATTCCCAATGCGGTTCCGAGATAGAGGGCTGCTTAGCGTGTTTAAAATGTATGATTGTTGGTGCTAAACGAGGATCGTCAATAGATTCAATAGAAGATAAAAAATCCAAACATTTATTGTAATACATTTCTTTTGAATTAAGTCCCAACAACATTTTACAGCTAATATGAAATCGATGCGATTCAGAGTCGCCTAAAAAAACCTCAATAAGGTTTCTTAACCTCTTTGTTCTTTTAACGAGAGCAGCACCCTCTCCTGCGGATATTATTCGGGGATCTGGACAACAAGCATTAATACACACGCCATAAATATTCGCTCTTTCAGGATTTTTTGAATAAAACGACTTTAAACACTCAGGCAGGCGAAGCATGTCGTTAACATTATTAGTGAGCACTTGAATCCATTGTCGATGATTCTTGATTTGAAAAGTGTCAATATGATCCCAAACCCTCTGCCGTTCCTTAATTAATTCTTTTAAATTTATCATTTCCGTATAAGAGTCTGTTATTTCGGGAAATAAAGCCCGAAAAGCCCAGCAACTTATATTTTTCATCGGAGCTAAGTGCAATTCCATTTTTCGGCGTTGTATATTATATTTTTTTTGATAATTTTACACATAAATAGAGGGAAAAATTTATATATCAAAATTTATGCTTCTATGATTCTTATTCTTTACAACAAAGATATCTAATACCACATGTGCTAAGTTCGGCCCATAGCTCTTCACAAATCGTTCTGAAGTTAAATTACTGAGATATCCATTGTTATTTGCGATGGTACTAAAAGTGTTGAATAAATCTACATAATTATATTTGTCAACGACTCCTTCGAAATGAATAGTCGTACCTTCTTCTTTAGTGAGCGTGAGTGCGTCCTCTATATATTCGATCGGGGCAGGGAAGACTCCCATCACGATCCTATCTGCTTTGATTCCCGCTTCGCTTAATTTTCTTACTTCTACTTTACAATCCCCATTAATGGGAATAATTTTATTTTCTAAGTGGTTTAGTATTATATTCTCCTTCAAATAATGAAATGACACGGGATTTAATTCGATGCTGTAGATTTTTGCTACTTTAGTGTGCTTGGCAATAGGGAGGGAAAAATATCCGATTCCTGCAAACATATCAACCAAAATTTCTCCTGGTTTGACGAAAGTCGTTAAAAATTTTCGTTCCTTTAAATTCCCCTTGCTAAACATTATTTTCGTGATATCAAGCTTGTATTTAACTTCATGCTCTTTGTGAATGATAATAGGTTGGTCAACACCCATTAAAAATTCAATCCTTTCTGGTTGGCGCATTTGTCCTTTTATAATGCCTAAGTTGAGGTAAATCGATTTTATATAAGGATATATCTTGAAGCACGCTTCACCAATGAGTATTTTCTTTTCTAATAACCGTTTGTCCAATTTTAAAATCATTATACTTCCAATTGACTGAAAACCTCGAGGAAGAATTTCTAATTCTTCCTTTTCAAGAATAAATTTTAAATGTTCCTGCAGAACTCGTTTAAATCGCATTGATAATGTATTTATTTAATCTTTGGTAATATTTTTACTCTAAAACTTAAGATAATTCAATGTGGGAAATGTACCTAGCGATTTCAATTTTACGATCTTAAATAAAATAGATAAAATAGATAAAAAAGAAATTTACTACTATTGTAAGTTTAAAGTTTTGTATAATTTATGATTTATCTTGTATATTGTTTTAAATTGTTCAAATAAAAAGTCGTAAATTTCTCGATTTTCTAGGCTTGGTTTGAATACATCGGAAAATTCAACGAGATCTGGGATGTCTTGCCATCTCAAATATTCCAATCCTACGGCACCTATAAACGCAGCACCACGAGCATTTGCTTGAATTGGGTTCTTTACTCTCTTAATCCTTATATTCAACACATCTGCGATGATTTGACACCATATATCGCTCTGAGCGCCCCCTCCTATGATTGGAAGCTCGTCAAACGCTCTTTCTAAAGTTCGGAGTTTTCGATTTTGTTTCAACAACAATTTCTTGATATATTTCTCAGTTGATTCTACGAGCCATCGAATATTATATGCGACGCCTTCTAGCACGGCTCTTACGAGGTCGCCTCTATTCGTGTCTAAAGACACATTGTAAAAACCCCCTCTAATAAATTCGTCCGCAATTGGTGATCTCTCACCGTATAACCACGGAGTAAAGATTAATTTGTTTGATCCTGGAGGTGTGCTTGCGGCTAACTTATCAAATATTTTTATCACATCTTTAAGAGGAGCTTCCTTCAAAACTTCGTCTTTATACTTGATATATTGACTTTTCAAATAATCTAAGGCTTTTCCCGTGATTTTAGATTCTTTAGCTAAATCAGATCCGATCTTATCGAAGGCATCGCTGAGATTGCAAATCTCCCTACTTTCTTGAAGTTCTGCCTCGTAGTTCATTAGTCTTTGTTTGATAAATTCTATGTCTTCCTTGGAAACGGATTCTATCTGGGAAATTTCCTTAACCAGATTTTTAAAAGCTTCATTCAATCGTTCCTTGTATTGTTCTAATAACAATAAATCCATGTGATATAAAATGTTGTCGCGTAGAAATGTCAAGGCGCCACCCGCTATTTCTTGGTCGTTTCCGTACAAGAATTTTCCGTCAATGCCCGAAGGAGTCGTCCCAAGGTTATTAAAAATGTCCGTGTGCTTATTAGGAATGTGACAAAAGATCCAATCAGAAGTTCCCAGGCAAATATGACCCTTGTAATCTTCTATGGCTCCCGAACCAATAGCTGCAGATTGGATGTCTGGTGCGCCCATAACGACCTCTGTTCTTGGATTTAATCCTAACTCAAGCGCAACTTCTTCAGTAATAGTCCCCAAAACATCCGTTGACTTCATAAGTTCTGGAAACTTGTTAGGATCGAGCTTCAATCGCCTTATTAACTTCTTTGAATATTTTATTTTTTTTTTTCGAACATCCGTAAGCCAATGAAGGTGTATTGAAGCGTAAGAAGCTGCAATTTTTCCCGTGAATTTAAAATTCACGTAATCTTGTGGTTCAAGAAATACTCTCGTTGAATTGTAGATTTCTGGATGTTTTTCTTTTAACCATAATATTTTTGAGATTGAGTCCTTGCCAGATAACGACGGCGCTCCGCCCGTTCGTTTAAGCCAAGCCAAAATATTTCTAGCACCATATCCAGAAACATTAAGAGTACCTCGAAATGTTTTTTGAGTGATTTCTGCCGCTCGTGTATCCATCCAAATCAAGCATCTCATCAAACAATTTCCCTGCTCGTCCAACGGAATCATACCGCTCCATTGACTGGTGTTGCATATGCCAACAATGTCTTCCACGGGAACTAATTTTTTTTCGATAAGTTTCTTGGTTGTAATTTTAATGGCGTTCCACCAATCAGCAGGATCTTGTTCTGCACAACCACCTTCGGATAAGTGTAATGGGACCTCTTGAAAAACCCAATCAACGACTGCACCTTGAGTAGATACGATTGCAGTTTTTGCCCCGCTCGTGCCGTGATCGATTGCAAGGATGTATTTAGTAGCCATAATTAGTATTAGAAGATCATGTTTAAAACAATTTTTATTTTTATCCTATTCTCAGAGATTCGGTATTATTTTTTGTTTAAGGCAGTTCCAATCAATAATCCATCTTTTTCAGATATTTTAACTTCCATCAAACCTCCATTGACGAGATCACTTTCCATTTCTTCATGTGTGAATAATCTATTATTAATAAGTACCTTATAAAGTTTGATCAATTCGTTAGCGTATTGATTCTCTGTCAAGGGGAGGTCTGCCATTGAAATAAGACAAATCAATCCTTTCGGTTTTGTAACACGTTTGATCTCTTCAAGCAATTCTATTCGATCCATACCAAAAAATTTGGGATTCTTTTTGTATACAGGAACTATAACTGCGTCAAACTCGTTCTCTGGTGCGTATATTTTCCGATTGTCCAACTTAGACAATTTTATTTTCTCTTTCGATAGTAGGCTTATATCTACTTTAGATTCGTTTTTAGGAAGTATGTATAACATGTCAACATGTTCAGCTATTTGCTCGATTATCGAAAAAACGATAAATTCTGAAAACCATATGGATAAAACTCGTTTTGAAGGCGATAATTTTCCACTTTTTTTGAATTCATGCATTACATCAAGAAACAAACCTGCTTGAGGCTTCATTTTATTACTTTTTTCGTTTAAAACGAGGTTATTTATTAGAAATTTCATTAATAATTTTGGAATGTAGTTTGTAAATAGGGTGGGTTCTATTTGAGGTCTTTTTTTGTTCTCTTCGTGATTAAATTTTAGCAAACCTCGCTTTTCCAAATTTTTTAAGCTATTATAAAAGCTTGAAGTCCCATAAGTCTTAGATTTTTGAACATAATTATAAAACTTCCTCTTCTCTTCAGATTCCTTGTTTAATCTCCTTAATGGAGTGAAATCTTCTTGATATTCTATAAATTGACGTACTTGAGTGAATAATTCGTGTCTTATGACTGAATTTGTGTATCTTGCTAAGAATTCTAAAATGATTACTTCCGCAATTGATAAATCCGCAAAATCTGAGATGCCATAATATGCGGCATAATCGTAAAATTCTTTTTCGTTATCAATCATTTTAATTCCTTTGCTAATATTCACTTAATTCTTTCTATAATTGAAAAAGATCCCTTAATTATTAAACCTTCACTTTTGGAAAAAGATTCTCTCTATTCTTGGAATAGTTTTAAATACAAAATTGCATTATAATACATGCTAGTATTAATTTATAACTATAAGAGGTTTTAAAAAATGTGTGAATTACCCCCTGAATTTGACGATTTTGATTTACAACACTTATCCCGCCCAAATGCCTTACCTGAAGATATAGATTATGAAACTCATATCATTGGAACATATACGGCAATTCTTCCTAGAAAAATGGACGCTTTTTATATGATGCAGGCGGTTTGCGTTGAACAATCGACGGGAACTTTTGTTCCTGTTCCAGCCGAAACTCCCGAAACGCGTAGGAGACATGTAGCAAAGGTGATAGGTTTGTGGCAAATTCCTGATTTTGAATACGATGGTTCGGAAGACTTCTTTGGGAGCCCGAAACAAAGACAATATGTAATACAGATTGCTTTCCCGCTGAATTTTAAACCCCAATTCCCCATGTTATTCACAACTATTTACGGCAATATTTCAATGGGTGGTCCCCTTAAGTTGGTTGATGTTCGGTTTCCTAAAGCCTTTTTGAGCGAATTTAAAGGGCCTAAATTTGGAGACGTGGGTATCAGAAAAATATTAGGCGTGAAAGAACGTCCACTCTTGAACAATATGATTAAACCTTGTGTTTACACCGATCCAAAAATAGGCGCAACATTAGCATATGATGCTGCAGTAGGTGGGTGTGATGTGATTAAGGACGACGAACTCATAGCGGATGTTGAATTTAATCCCGTCATAGATAGGACAGTTGCTTTCATGGAAGCGCTTGACAAGGCGGATTCTGAGAAAGGAGAAAAAACCCTCTATACGGTTAATATAACTGATAGAGTAGATAGAATGTTTGAGTTGGCCGATATAGTGCAAGAACATGGTGCTAACGCGTTGATGGTAAATCATATCTCAACGGGATATTCGGCGATGAGAAAACTTGCAGAAGACCCAAGCGTTAAAGTTCCGATTTTGGGACACATGGACCTTGCAGGTGCTTTCTATCAGGATCCATTGAGCGGCATTTCGAGTCCGTTGGTTTTAGGAAAATTTGGACGTTTAGCTGGCTGTGACACGATCGTCCATCCTGCACCGTATGGAAAAGCCCCTACGCTTGCTGATAGATTCAAAGAAACAGCTCGCCAAATGGTAATGCCGATGAGAAATGCCCCCCATATCAAGAGAACGCTTCCAATGCCGAGTGGAGGCATTACCGTGAGTCTAGTTGAAAAAGCGGTTGCTGATCTTGGAAAAAATATCATGATAGGAAGTGGCGGAGGCATTCACGCCCATCCTAGTGGTCCAATAGCGGGTGCCAAGGCCTTTAGGCAAGCAATTGATGCCGTAATGAACGGAATTCCCGTGAAGCAATACGCAAAAGACCATAAGGAGCTCGCAGAAGCATTAGGTTTATTTGGGTTTAAAAAGACCGAATTTACTTCCGTTTAAAGATTTAATAACTATTAAAACTATTTTTTATTTTTATGAAATATTGAATGTTAATTGAGGAGAAATAGAATTGGATTACGAGGAAAAAAAGCAAAAAATCGAAATTATTGTAAATTCTGAAATGAAGAAAATTAGAACAAACGAGCTTAAAGCAATCGTAGAAAGAATCGAAAGAAATCACCCGAAATCGAACGAGATTTATAAAAAGATGAAAGAAATTATTCCAGGTGGTGTGGAACACAACTTGGCTTTTAACTTTCCGTTCCCTCTCGCTAGTAAACGCGTTTACGATTGTTTTATGGAAACTGTTGATGATGTAAAGCTTACTGATTTTTTAATGTGTGGTGGGCCAATAATACTTGGACATAATTACAAACCGTTTATAGAAAAAATGATTGATGTCATCCAAAATGTAGGACCGTGTCACGGAATTACCAACGAATACGAGCTTATGGCTGCAGAAGCCTTACAACGACACTTCCCGTCCTGTGAGATGGTTAGATGGTATCAATCTGGAACTGAATCTGCGATGGCTGCAATCAGGGTTGCACGCACATTTACGAAGAAAAAATGGATAGTGAAAATTGGTGGTAGTTATCACGGATGGTCCGATCAACTCGTCTATGATTTGCATATACCTGGAACTAAGACTCTTGAATCTCATGGAATACCTCCATCGACCTTTAAATGGATAGAATCAGTAAAACCAAATGATATCGAAGAATTAAAAGCTATCTTCAAAGAAAAAAGAAAGATTGCTGCGGTTATAATGGAACCAATGGGAGGCGAATCGGGAGCTAATCCAGTGAGACCTGAATTTAATAAAGAAGTCGAAGAGCTTTGCCACGAGAACGGAACTTTACTGATATTTGACGAAGTTGTGTGTGCGTTCAGACTTTCTGATGGAGGAGGACAAAAGTATTACGGCGTGAAACCAGATATTTCGGTGTTTGGAAAAATAGTGGGACACGGTTTTCCTTCGGCAGGCGCTATAGGTGGTAGAAAAGACGTTGTGAGCGTTCTTGCCGGAGGCGTGGCAGGAGGCGATAAAAAGGCATACACGGGAGGAACTATTGCTGCAAATCCCCTCACTTGCGCAGCAGCATATAACGCAATAAAGCTCATCGAAGAAACTAACGCTGTTGAAAAAGCGACCAAATGCGCTAATCGCCTTTCTGGAGGCCTTAATAAAGTGTTCCAATCACACGACCTTCCATGGTTCTCGTATAATGAGGGAGCAGCGATCCATATGCACACTAGCTGCGTCTTTGGATTAGATCTTAAAAATCCTACCCATATTGGTCAAATTAACGAGCGAAAAGAATTTATGGGACATTTAGGCGCTGCATTAGTCGATCAGGAAATCATATCCGTCGCTGGAAGTCGATTTTATACTTGCCTCCAACATTCAGACGAAATAATTGATTCCACGATTGAAAAAATAGATAAAATCTGTAAGCTCGTAGAATAAATTTCTAATTTTTTTGAGTTGTTTGAAATGTAAATATTTTTAAAAATCTTAATCTAAATCTAGATCGTCGCCGTTTAATTCTTCTAATTCGAGATATCGCCTCATAAAAGCAGCTTTTTTATCCAAAAACCTCATGCTTTCCCAATATATTCGGTCGACAACAAGTACTTCTTTACTCATTTTCACATCAACTCTTTCAAATATAATTTTCAGTCTTAAGATAATAAATTTAGTTGCATTATTTAAGTTAATAGGGACCAATTTTTTGCAATAGTGAAAAAGTTAAAATAATTTATAGTAAATGTGATTGACTAATAATAATTTTATGAGAGTCAATATTGCTTGTAGTGACCGTCGTACCAATCCCTTTGGGATCTTTGGATGTCTTCGGGCATATCCTCGAAAGGAGAGACTTCTTCGTCTAATTCAAATTCAATACCCATCCGAACATTCGTTTTTGGATGCACATATCCCGTCTTGGCAATTCCAGTTGCGGCTCTACGTGCGATGCGTCGCGCAATCAGGGAGGCGCCTTTGATGTAAAAATATTTCCATTTTTTCTCGTCGTCGAGTAATTCTAAAAATACGCCCTCGTGCATTCCGTCAATAGATTCAATGGGATCGAACGCGCCTTTTTTGTCGTCCCATTTTAAAAGCACTTTCTTTTTATCAGCCATGTTATTTCATCTAAATCCATTTCTTGTAAGTAAATGCTTGCACATTTAAAGTAAAAGTAAATATTTTTAAATATTTGGCTTCGTTCACTAAAGGCTAATTTTTTAATTGTCTGCATTATTATTTACTCACGATGATAGACGAAAAATTAATTGACGAAGCAGTAGATATCATCAGGAACTCTGAGCGCATCGTTTTCTTCACGGGTGCTGGTCATTCCACGGAATCTGGCATAGAAGATTTCAGATCCCCTGGTGGAATATGGGATAGATACGATCCCTCGATTTACGCGAGTTATCAATTTTTTCTAAGAGATCCAAGTAAGTTTTGGTCCTTACATAAAGAATTAGAAAAAATTATGCAAAATGTTGAGCCGAATCCTGGTCATTATGCTATTGCTGAACTAGAGAAGATGGGGAAAGTAAGCGCCATCATTACTCAGAACATCGACATGCTCCACCAAAGAGCGGGAAGTGGTTCTTATAAAAACATTCCAATATACGAATTACATGGATCCTATGGCAAACTCGAATGCGTCAAGTGTCATACCATTTCTAATATTGAAGATGTTGATTACCATAGTGTTGATTATCCCGTTTGTAATTGTGGAGGTTATATCAAGCCCCGTGTAGTACTTTTTGGGGAGGCATTGCCAACGGGGGTGTTAGAAGGTGCAATGAGAATGGCAGCCAATTGTGATTGCTTTATTTTAGTTGGGTCTTCGTTGCAAGTTTCTCCTGCTAATTTTATGCCAAGTATTGCCAAGGAAAACGGAGCAAAAACCATTTTTATCAATAAAGAACCAACCGCAATGAATCACCTCGCAGATTTATTTCTTGAAACGATGTCCGCTCCCGTTTTGAGCAAGATCATCGAAAAATTACGCTAAACTCTTCTAGATGGGAAGGTAAAATTTACATAACAAACATTGATTTGCGCTAATCCTACGTTCGGGACCAAGGATTATGAATCTTTTTTCCATATCTCCCCCACATTTTGGACAAGAGCGTTGAAAGTTGTTCTTTATTTCTTCTAATACTTTTTCTATTCCTTTTTCTAACCGAAGTATCTCGTTTGCGTTTTCAATGATTTTTTTTGCAGATATTACACCGATGCCTTTGACGAACGCTAAATCTTCGGGCCTTGCTTCCGCTAATTGCTCGATGGTCTTTATTCCTGCTTTAAACAATCTTGAAGCCGCAGCAGGGCCTATTCCTTTTACACGCTCAATCTCTTCGGACATTTTTTCAATTCTTTAGGTGGGTGTAGTCTAAATTGTGAAAGTAATATTTACAATCCTTATCTATGTGCATTAATAATTAATGCTAATTCTTAATCTTTTTTCGTACTGCAACAATAGAGCAGTTGTAATCTATAGATTTCAAATTCCATTATTATTTTTAAAATTGAATAATTTAAAATAAGCGTACCAGTTTATATATTACGTTATTTAACATGTCAGAAAAAAAACTTATAAGCCTAGTTCAAAAATATAACTATTTGATGGGTCAAGCAATTCAAGGGCCGAATTGTGTGGATCCAACCATCTGTTTGGGAGATTGCTGTTCGATTCGAATTGATGTTCCAAAAAAGTTGGCAGAAGAATATATTAAAAGAAAATATGCCAAGGAAACAGATTTTATAAGAAGTAATATTTTTACATTTCAACTAAGATTTAACGAGAGTACGACAAAATGTTTCTTATTTGATAAATCCATTAATGGTTGTTCAGTTCATGATTCGGGTATTAAACCCCCTCAATGCTGGATATATCCCACTGGTTTTTCGAGCGAGGATAAAATACCTATTAAATGTAAAAAAGCTAGTGGATGGTTCATTATGGATAAAGAAAAAGCCCAAAAGGCTAAAAAATTATTGGATGAGTATATAAATCTCTGTAAAATCGAAGCAGAAGAAGAAAAGGAAAAAATTGTTGAAAGAATTCAGCAAAATTCATTGCTAAATCTTATCAAAACAATTGCTCCATCTCATTTAGGA
>JAFGGO010000064.1 GCA_016930515.1 Promethearchaeota archaeon
AGAGTAAGTAAAGCACTTGGAAGAAAATAAAAAATACAGGACTCTTCTGATAGAAAAGAAATACAAAAACTATATTCAATGAACTTAATTGTAAAGAATCTGACGAGGTTCACAGCAAAATATCTTGCACTTTATAAAAATCTATGCTATCTTGAAAATTTATAAAAGTAATATTGTTACTAATAAGGCAAAAACAATAAAAAGATCAATTTTAACGATATTGTTCTTATTTTTTCACATCCAGTTTTCGAATTTTCCCTTTTCAATTTACCTGGACGAAAAACCTGACTATTCAGTAGTCTAAAATAATAATAAAAGATCAATCGAATACCTTGAAAATAAATTCCAAACATAGGACAAAATTATTCTTGGGAGAACGATGGAATAATTATTTGTAATGAATATGTTTCTGCTTTTTATCTATATTAATTCTGCAAAAACCTTGGGATTGGAAGGTGTTGATATTGTAGAGAATCTAATAATAATGAATTTATATTATGGATTGGGTTTCTTAATTTAAATTCAATCCTCTGTTTTTCAAGCAAGGAACAATTGATGTCATAATGAACTATAACGCAATATGTATAATGAAAGATGTGTCCAGAAGAATAATTCATTCTTTCCCTCTAGATTATATACATCGTCTAAAAAAAGAATATTTCGGGGATTCTATCCAATTTGTTTACTTTCTTATAATAATGGGATTTTTATTTATAGTTCAAATTCTTAAAATTTTTAAATTGATTAATTAACTTTATCAAATAACTTTTTTGAACACTTACAACGAGGACACTTGAAGCTATTTTCGTCCAAATTTTCAAATGGTTTCTCGTTCTTTTCATCAATATAAAGGAAATTACATCGCTTACATCGATATATTGCCATTAATCAATATTCACCTCTATTTTTTATTATTCAAAGCGTTCTTTTTTATAATTCTTTTTTGGAGCATTGCATTCTGGACAAGTCCAATCTTCAGGCAGATCCTTGAATAAAACTTCCATTATAGCCTCATCGTAAACTGCCCCACAACTCAAGCAAATCCATTTGTATAAGTTGATGGCTTTCCGCAATTCCGCTTCATTTATCGATTTCTCGATATTTTTCGTCACATATGATATAGCTTCATTTTCTCCAAAAAGAATAGCACCTTTTAGGTTATTGTCTTTAAGCACGATTTTCTTGTAACATTTTTCTTTCGAATCCATACCCTTAAGTATTTGCCATCCCGCACCGATGGTATCCTTGTCCTCAAGATCAAATATACCAATAGAAGTGAGGTCTATTCCCATGATTTTAAGCGTGTTTTTAGGCACGGTTCCATTGTATTTTATTGAGTGCTTACCAACAATCGAATTTGCGACTATTTTCGCCTGATCAATGCAGGCAGGAATGATGCCCCATATTTGTCCCTTGAATTCTATGCAATCTCCGACCGCATATACATCTTTTGCGCTCGTCTCTAAAAGATCGTTAACAATGATTCCTCGATTGACTTCGAGTCCAGAATTTCTCGCTAAATTAATTGTTGGAGTAATTCCCGCTTGAATAAGAACGAGTTCAGCTTTGAGGAAATCTCCCCCATTTAATCGCACGCCTTTTACTCTATCTTCTTCAATAAGGACTTCTTCAGTTGAAGCATTTAAGACAACCTTGATACCCATCGATTCTATCTTATCTTTAAGTAATCCCCCGCAATCAACATCCAGTTGCCTTGGTAAAAGCCTTGGAAAAAACTCAACTACAGTTGTGTTCAATCCACAATTTTTTATTTGATTTGCGAGTTCTAGCCCCAACAATCCACCGCCTATTATAAGGGCATTCTTGACATCTTCTTGGTCAATGAATCTTTTAATACTTTGAGCGTCTTTAATGTTACGTAAAGTATAAACACCTTTTCCTACCATGTTGGATGCATTCTTAATCGGAGGGATATTTGGCAAGCTTCCAGTTGCAATAACGAGTTTATCGTAAGAAACGGGATTTTTAAATCCATCAATTGAGATATCTTTATTCTCAAGATGTATGCTTGTGATAGTTTTATCCAAGAATTGCTTGATTTGGTTTTTATCGTACCAGTCTTCTTTAAATACGATTAAATCCTCAATAGATATCTTTTCCGAGATGACTTCGGGAAGTTTAACTCTCGTGTAATAGGAATGGGTCTCGCTTGAGTAAATCTCTATGTCCGCTTCCGTATCAAGGTTTCTTAGATATTGAGCGGTAAAAGTCCCAGCAACGCCGTTTCCAATGATAACGATTTTCATAGGTTTATAACTGTGAACATCTTATATTAAACTTTTTATTATTTTACATGAATAAGAATATCTCGATTTTATTTTAAGAGAACATGTTCGATAAAATCGTTATATCAAGTAGTCGGTTATGTTTCATTGATCATCTACAAATTATAAATAAAAATAATATTAATCAAACAATCTTACACGATTCTTAAAAAGAATAAAAGTGGTGAAATAATTTGGAAAAAGAAAGAATTTCCTATCACGATACGGTCTTAAAGCTTTACGATAGGATTAAAAAGGACGGAATTACCAATATATGGGATAGATATGAAGCACAAGGGTTTAGCGGAGATCCAGATAAAAGATGCCCGTTTTGTCTAAAAGGAGCGAGATGTGATCTATGCTCCAATGGCCCTTGTAGGGCAGACGCTTCCATTGATAAACGTGGCGTTTGTGGGATGACATCAGACGGAATGGCAATGAGGATGATGCTTCTCAGGAATGTGATGGGCACATCCACCTATCATTACCACACGGAAACTACCTTGAGGACGCTTAAAGCAGTCATTGATGGAAAATCTCCGTTTAAAATAAGCGAACCTGAAAAGTTAAGGAAATTCGCCTCCCGATTGGGGTTAAATGTTTCTGGGTCCGAGATTCAGATTGCATCGAGACTTCACGATTTCGTCAAGGAGGATTTCAATAGACCTTTTACCGAACCAAGCAATATAGTTGAGAAATTAGCACCCTTGGAAAGACAAGAAATATGGAAAAAAATTGGTATTTTTCCTGGCGGATTGTACGGTGAAATGATGTTCTCCACCAGTTCTTGCCTTACAAATGTGGACGGATATTATATAAGCTTGGCGTTGAAGGCCATGAGGCTTGGCATCGCAATGGCCTATCAAAGTCAAATCGTTAACGAGTATACACAGGACATATTGTTTAATATTCCTCGACCACACGAGATGCGGGTGGATTTAGGCGTGTTAGATCCCGATTACATTAACATCTTACCGAACGGACACGAACCCTTCTTGGGGTTTGCAATGGTTCAGCTAGCTCGCAAGCCCGAGTGGCAGGAAAAGGCCAAAGCAGTTGGTGCTAAGGGTTTGAGGATAATTGCAAACATCGAAACAGGCCAAGAAATGATTCAGAGATGGGAAATGGATGATGTTTTTTACGGTTTCACGGGTAATTGGATCATGCAGGAGGCGCTTCTTGCGAGCGGATGCGTGGATGTTTTCGTATGCGACATGAACTGCTCAATGCCGATCGATCCGATATATGCAGAAAAATACAAGTTCAAGCTAATACCAGTCTCTGAAGTAGTTGCGTTCCAAGGCGTTGAAAACCGATTGGATTACGTTCCAGAACTGGCAGAACAGCAAGCAGCAAAATTGCTTGAAATGGGGATCGCAAATTTCAAGGAAAGACGTGATACTGTCGATCCGATAACGGGACTGACTATTAACAATGCTGTAGTTGGTTTCTCCACGGAAAGCATACTCGAAGCGCTTGGTGGCACGCTTGAACCTCTTTTAGGCGCCATAAAAAGCGGTACGATACGAGGAATTGCGGGATTAATCTCATGTACGACTCTTCGTGATTCTGGACAAGATGTGCATTCGATTGCTGTAGCCAAGGAGCTCATCAAGCGAGATGTCTTAGTGCTTTCAATGGGATGCGGAAATGGCGCTATGCAAGTTGGAGGGCTATGCTCTCCCGAAGCCAAGGAATTAGCAGGTCCTGGTCTAAAGGCTCTATGCGAAAGACTTGGAGTCCCTCCAGTTCTAAGTTATGGGACGTGTACTGATACGGGTAGGGTTGCTGACCTGATCGCCGCCGTTTCAAGCGCTTTAGGGGGCGTTCCAATCCCGGACCTACCTATCGTGGCTGCTGCACCGGAATACATGGAACAGAAGGCAACGATCGACGCGATTTTTGCGCTTGCGTTTGGTCTTTATACCTATGTAAATCCAGTTCCCACTGTAACGGGAGGTCCTGACTTGGTAAAGCTTCTCACGGTCGACTGCAAGGACGTTACAGGTGGAATAATGCATGTGGAAACGGACGCAAAAGAAGCCGTTGACGCAATGCTCGTTCACATCGAAGCTAACAGAAAAAAATTAGGAATTTAAAAAAAATTATTTTTTCTTTTTTATTTGATATACTCCATCTGATAAAAGCATGAAGTGCAGTTTTCCGTATTTATATACTTTATCGACCTTGTTATTTTTTGCGATTTCGATAAATTCTTCCCAAGTTTTAATTTTGACAATCCTACCGGCTTTCATTACATTGGTAACTTCAAGAATTTTAAAATTCTCTGTCATTTTCACTTATTCCCTTTTCCTTTTATTTGTATGGTTTTCATTTTTTAATTTTACATCTAATTTAGATATAATTATATAAATATTAATTTTTTTTTTAAGCAATCACGAATCTCTCTGTCCATTATACTTCAAATGGAATATATTCTTCTCAAAAAAATGAAAGATATTTACCTTCTAAAGAATCTTTGTTTCTTCCATAGGAGTTGGCGTTTTTATTACTAAGAATCGGAATGGCTTGCCAGAATTGTTCGAAAGTTTATGGGGGATCCTTGCGGGGCTAAAAACCAAATCGTCCTTTCTTACGAGTTCTTTTTCGTCACCAATTTCGATTTCACCTTCTCCTTCAATTATGTAAAAGTTCACATCTACGGGAGTGACATGTTTTTTCACGGCTTCTCCCGGTTTTAATTTGATGTGTACAATAGTGGCGTGTTCAAATTCCATTAATTTTCGCACGTCAACTCCGTGGGGAGTTTGGGCGATATTTACTTCATTCATGTTTACAATTTTCATATTTCAACCTCAATTATTTATTTTTTTAAAAACATTAATATTGAAATTGATAAAAAAATTTTTGTGAACATGTTCGAAATAAAAAATATATTCGAGCCGAAGGTATATTCATCTAAAGAACAAGAAATAAATGGAATTGACTTTCAATGACGGAAGCCAAGAAAAAAGTAATAAAACGAAAAATAATTGAAATAAATGAAGAAAAATGCACTGGTTGTGGACAATGCGTTATTGCCTGCGCTGAAGGTGCTCTTGCCATTATTGATGGAAAAGCAAGAGTCGTAAACGATGTATTTTGCGATGGTTTAGGTGCTTGTATTGGTGAATGTCCTGAAGGCGCTTTAGAAATTATTGAACGGGAAGCCCCAGATTTCGATGAAGAAGCAGTAGAAAAATACTTGGAAAGTACTTCAAAAACTAAAAAAATCCCAGAAGATAAATCCATCAATCAAGGACATGTTTGTAATTGTCCCTCTTCAGCACCAATAGTTTACGACCAACCATACGAGGAAATCGATGGCTCTGATCAGATTCTATCTGCTTTGCGGCAATGGCCGACAAAACTATCTCTAGTTAATCCAAATGCACCATATTTCAATAATCAAGAGCTATTAATTATATCTGATTGCTCCCCCGTGGCATTTGGCGATTTTCACAGGAAAATTATGAAAGGTAAGCCTCTTGTCACCGTCTGTCCCATGTTAGGACTAGGAGAACTCGAGTTGAATAAGTTAGAAGAAATTTTAAAAAGTAACCCAATCGAGCACGCGGAAGTAATTCTAATGGAAGTGCCTTGTTGTCAGAAATTAAAAATCTTTTTGGACCCAATCATTGGAAAGATAGATCGGGATATTTCAATCGAAGAAAAGATTATTTCTCGAGAAGGTAAGATAATCAATTGATAAAATTTTATTTTTTCGGACCTATTTTTATTTTTCAAATCTGGTTTTTTTATATTTTTAGCAATATTATAATCCAAATAAGTCATATCAATATATAGATTATAATCAAGAGCATGTTTTATTTGTTGAAAACTACTTTTTTCTTAATGATCTTTCTCATCATGACGGAGAGCGCGGATTTAGATTTACCCAAATCGTTTGCGAGCTCTTCAAGCGATATTTTCCGGGGAATTTCGAAAAATCCTGTCTCTATTGCTTTATCCAAAACGGTTGATTCCTCGAGCGTGAGTTTATTCGAATCGTCGTTGAGATTGTAGGGGGCCCTACCTAAACGAAGTAATTCGAAATCTAAGCCTTTCTGTTCGAATAACGAGAGCAGCTTGTCGATGCGTTCCCTTGAGGCAATAAGTCTCCAGTAAGCATTACCATCTCTCACATTTACAGGAAAGTTAACCAGCACGCCGCATTTAATAACAGCGTATAATAAGTAGGGATCTTTTGTTTTCACATTAAATTTCACGCGAGTGTCTTCTCGCTCCATCAGGTTAAATTCAAATACGGAAGGATGGTTTTTAATTACTTCGATAATAGCGTCGATTTTATGGTATAAAATTTCAACGATCGAATTTCCAATGGATTTCTCCAAATCGTAAGGAAGAAAATATTGAATTTCCATCTTAACATCCGGAAATTGGTTGTAAATCGTTGCTATCCAAATGTCTTTAGGAAATTTTATTTTTATTCGAGCGAGAGATGGTTGAGTGCCACCGTTCATTGCAAGTGCTTAAATGATTTGATATTAATATTTTTTTATTTTATTTATAATAAAAATTTTACACGGAGTTCTTTTTAGAGTTCCTAATTATAAAATAAAAAATAAAATAAACCGAAAGACATTGAAATAAGAAAATGCTTGGTTTGATAACTACTAGGGATTTATTTAAGATATTGAGAGAAATATATCGTGGTTCAGAAGAAATTGTTATATATTGAAATGAAGATTATTATATTATCAAATATCACTTTCTTAAAGAATCTGTTTTAAGTTAATAATGGGGAATTTTTTGTAATAAACGAGGTAATATAATACGGACAGTCTTGAGTTATTTATTATAGTTGTTTACAATTCGATTATTGCCATATTTGCGTGCGTGGCGTTAGGACTAGCTAGTAAAACGCAAAAGAACTTGAGATCTTGGCTTTTAGTATATATATCTTTTGCCTTAGCGAATCTTTTCTTATTTATCCGTTTTGCTTTGTTCCTGTTTTACTACTTGGCAAATATTTTCTTTGCGGTGGCAGTAGTATTCTTGTTCGGAGTAGTATTTAAGGAATATTTCAAACTTTTCGTTAGAGCTGACCACATCAAAACGAGTTTAAAAAATACAACGATTGGTGTTTCGCTAGTTCCTCCAATAGTAATAGGGATTCAAATTTTTATGTTTATTTTTATATCGATTAGTATCTTAATGTTGATAAGAATTTATATGAAAACTCGGTCTGTCACCAAGTTATTCTTCCTTATAAGTACCGTATCAGCGTTATTAAGCGTGCTAATGAATATTCTATATAGTTTTGGGGTTAAAGGCACTTCCTTTCTCAGTTATCTCTTTAATGCTTTTTTTTCTACATTAATGCTATCTTCTGGATTCATTGCATTATTAGAGAAAAAGTTTTATGACACTTTGAACGAAAAAAACTCGCTAAAGGACAAATATTCTCACGATTTAGGAAATATACTCCACGTCATTTCTATGACATACGATTTATTTAACATTGATTCTGTTTCAAATTTCAAAAAGGACGAAAAAAAAGAGTCTAACGATTTAGACGATCTAATAAAGGTCAAAATAAACGAAGCATCAAAGTTGGTCAGAGATATCAGAGATCTTTAATTTTAGGAAAAAAATTAAATAAAATCCAATTTTTAAAAAAAAGAAAGTGAGTTAGCTAATTTCTATTTTCTTTCTTTATATTTGGGTTTTTAATTATCGAAATACTGCCTATTAACCAGTAGCTTAATAAATTAGCAGATATAATTAATTTGCATGGAACAAAAAGAAAATTTACTTCTTGGAATATGTGGTAGCCCGAGAAATCAAGGTACGGAATACGCCGTTAAATATGCCTTGGATTACGCTAAAGAGAAGTTTGATTTTAAAACGGAATTTTGGAGCGTTAGAGGTAAAACCATAAAGTTTTGCATCCATTGCGACTATTGCATTCGAGAGAAAAAAGGATGCATGCATGTTGATAACTTGGATGAACTTTATTCCTTACTAAAGGAAGCTAAATTCCTCCTCCTTGGAACACCCGTTTTTCAAGGAAATTTATCAGGACAACTCAAGACTGTAATGGATCGCTGTCGGGCTTTAATCGCGTTAAATCCAGATGTATTCAAGGGAAAAGTTGGGATGGCACTAGCGGTCGGTGGAGATCGGAGCGGAGGACAAGAAATCGCAATCAGGACGATACTTGATTTTTTTCAGCAAAATCACGTGATTTCCGTTTCTGGAGGAGCTTTTGGAGCAAATATTGGAGCAAGTTTATGGACGAGAGATCAGGGAAGAAAAGGCGTGGAACAGGATGAAGAGGGCCTTAGAGCGATCAGGAAAGTCGTTAAAAGAATGGCAGATTTCTTATAAAATCTTGTTAATATTCTTCAAGTGTTTCCATTAAAAAAATTAATAAAAATAAAATTATTTTACATCGAATAATTTTTTTGCTTCCTTTTCTCTCAAACCCGACACTCCCCACAACTCCTTGAACCAATATTTTCCCTTATGAATGACCACGGGTGTGTTCACGACGCATTTATCCTCGTCGCAAAATATTTTCAGGAAGTTTGGATCGTGCACTAGCTGGTCCACGAGTTCTTTGTCTTCGATACTTTTTTCTACATACTGGACATTCTTTTTCTTTAGCCAATCTTTTAGATCGTGACAATGAGAACAACCTTCTTTTGTGATAACAATGGGTAATTGCATTTCCGTCATGATAGTTACAGAATCGAAATTAAATATAAAAGATTACTCTTTTAAATTAAAAAATAAATTATTGAATTTTCTCTCTTAAAGATTTAAAACCTTTTACTTTTCCATTAAAAGAACTTCAAATGAGAGTTATTGGACATCCAATTGATTTTTACAATAGGGGCAATTTAATAATATTTCCTCGTCGCAGGTCTCTAATTCTTCGCTTTTTAAAATGTTCTTCCAGCACACGAGCTTGTCACCTTTTAAAATCATGTCTCTCCCGTGATGTTGAGGAATGATGTCCTTTGTCTTGCAATGGGAACAAATCAGCGAAGTTGCTTGCGATTCGATCTCTTCTATGGGCATTTGTTTGTATAAGAACTTATAACGGAAGATAGTCATTCCGTTTGCGAGTACGAGCAATGAAACGCCCATATCGCCAATACCTACGGCTAACCAGAGTGTCATGAGTCCAATTACGGTTAAAAACGCAAAAGTGAGCTTTATTGAAATAGAAGTCCAAATATTTTGTTTAATTTTTTTGTTCGTTTTTTTTGCAATATCCACGAAAGTAAGAATCTTTTTAAGATCGTCGTTAATTATAATTACATCGGCAGTCTCAACGGTAATATCTGTCGCTGATGCACCAATTGCTATCCCTAAATCAGATAATGCCAAAGCAGGAGCGTCATTGATCCCATCTCCGACCATCGCAACGCCTTTATATTTCTTTTTTAAATCTTTTATTTCCTCTGATTTTTGGTTTGGTAACCTCTCACCTAGCGACTCATCTATATCCAAACAGGACCCTATTGTATTGCATACGAGTTGATTGTCGCCTGAAATTAATACAGTCTTAAATCCACGCTTTTTTAAACCTTCAATAATGATTGGTGCAGTCACTCTAAGCACGTCCCGTATAGTGATAAAACCGATAAATTTAGTATCGAGAGCTAATAAGATTGGAATGGTGCCTAACTGTTCGACTTCTTCTAAGTCCTTTATAGGTAGATCAACACCGAATTCTTCCAGATACGCTTGATTTCCAATTCGATAGGTTTTACCCTCAATTTCACCTTGGATCCCCTTGCCTTTCGCAATTTCAAAATTATTTACGGGATAAAACGATATTTCTAACGTGCTAGTTTGATTCGTTATGGCTTTTCCTATTGGATGTTCCGAAAGAGATTCCAAGCTTCCGGCAATCTTCAGAAGTTCGCTTTTTTCAAGTCCATTATATGGTACGATATCAAATATTTTAAGCTTTCCTTCCGTCAATGTTCCCGTTTTATCAAACGCAAATACTTCAATTTCTTTTACCTTCTCTATAAAACGATTTCCTTTGACTAAAATTCCTTCTCTTGCGAGTTTTGT
Source organism: Promethearchaeota archaeon (assembly GCA_016930515.1). Lineage (GTDB taxonomy): Archaea > Asgardarchaeota > Lokiarchaeia > Sigyniarchaeales > SOKP01 > FT1-020. Next base: position 10,344 of record JAFGGO010000064.1, read on the forward strand.
AAGTGAGGCGATGTTAGCTAAGGGTGTTGACAATGTTAATGCGCACGGACAGGAAACCACGAGGAGAACCAGCCCTCTATAAAACCAATCGTAAAAATTATGAAAGAAGAATTGAGGGACAATCATTACTGTCAAGGATAATGCTAAAATAACCGGCGTGTAATATTTTGCAAATTTTTCAATAAATTTTTCTTGCTTGCTCCTATTTAATTGGGCAGTTCTCACACTGTCAGCGATCTGTGCAACCAAAGTATTCGTGCTTTCCTTTAAAACGGTCATGTCTATAAAACTATCTGAATTTAGGCTAGCTGCAAATATTTCATCACCTTCTTTTTTATAAACGGGAATTGATTCACCAGTTATCGCGCTTTCGTTGAAATATGAACTTCCTTTTATTATTCTACCGTCTAAAGGCACCTTCATTCCCGGTTTAATGCCAACTATTTCCCCAATTTTGACATCCTTCGATAGTACACTCTTATATCCCTTTTCTGTTTTCAATAAAGCTTCGTCTGGTGCTAGCTCTAATAAGTCCTTTATTGCGTTTCGGGACTTATCTGCCGTTATTTCTTCTAATTTTTCGGCAATTGAATATAATAAAATTGCCATTGCACCTTCTTGACCGTGTAGTATGAAAAAGGACGCAATTGCTGCGATAACCATTAATATATTAGCAGATATTCTCTTATTTTTTAAGTCTTCGATGGCTTCCAACACCACTCCTGGACTCGAAAACATTATCGATGTAAAAGCAAGTATTTGAGAGATAATTACCTCTTCAAGAACAAACTCTACAAATATTGCAATACCAATCAATATTGCTGATGGAATGATAAAAAACCAGAACTTTTCTTCAAAAAACGATTCTTTTTCTTCCTCGATTTCTCCTAATGGAACTTCGCAAATAGAACTAGAGCAGGCGTGCGTCACTTTTTTCACCTATGATATTTATGAAATTACTTCATAAAAGGTTCACTTTTATGATAAATAAAACAAGTATGTTTTTAGGAATTTAAAAAAAACTCGCATATTGTTTTTTTTTATAAAAATTCTAATATTTATAATAACATAAATCTAAAGCAATAAAAGAATATATATTAGGATTTCAATTATTTTTTTTCCTCAATCCTACAATCATTTTTTGAACTAGTATATAATAGAAAGTAAATCTCGGAGCAAAAATTTGTTAAACTAATAACTTGAAAGCTTTATTGTTTTATGATCCATAATA
>JAFGGO010000065.1 GCA_016930515.1 Promethearchaeota archaeon
TATAAATTAGCGTGAAATAGGGATTTCACGAATAATTATGCATCTATAAGTAATAATTATGTGATATGGTTGTATTATATCCATCTATAAAAATCTGATTAAGCATTATTTTAAGGAACATTTGTATTTCTTTTTTTCTACTTGAACTTATAAAACTGATTAAAATTTAAGGAATCCAAGAAAGTTTGTATTGTGTTATATCATCTCCTTCCCATGATTTTTTCAGGAATTCGTAATTTACTTTTTTATTTAAACACATCTCTAATGATTTTTGCATCCATCCTACAGATGTGTAAAACCAAACTTCACCATTGACATTAAAATTAAGATAGCTAACCAACACTTCGTTATTTGAAACTCTCTCCATTTTTAACGTGCCAAAATTTAAAACCAACTTGTGGAAACGTTGATATTTTTCCAAGAGATAATCAATATCTTTTTCAAGTAGTAGGTTTTTATAAGCCGAATTCATTATTGATTCGCCAAATTCGTTACCCCATTGAATTACGATCTTATAATTCTTTTTTATCAAAAAGTTATATATTGCAGTATAGCATTCGTTATAAGCATCAAAAGAATACCAAATCGAATCAAGAATGCGCATGTTTACTAATTCCTTTGCCTCGTCTGAAAGCACATTGTCGTAGGTTGCTTTGTTAACTTGATCTGCTCTTATGCCTTTTACGATCATTTTTACTAATGTGCCTTTTACTTTTCGTTCCATATAATTATTTCCAATTATCATGTCTATAGATAATTACAGTAATAATGAGAGTTTGATAATAAAAATATATTGATTCCAAAGCCATTCTCTTTGGAATAATATTACTATTAAATATTTTGTTAACATATATTAATAATTTGAAACTGATCTCAATCATCTATCTAACATGAAACAAGATTAAATATGAATATAAGTGAACTGAAAGCATTTGAAGGTAAGTATTTGTCATCTGCCATTATTATGAATCCAGTAACAATATGGCTTAAACCAAAATTGATTTTCGTAGATGAAAAAATTATGGAATGCGAATTTAAGGTTCGACCAGAAATGGCCGATCCCCTTGGCATTCTTCACGGTAGTATTCGAGCAGCAATGTTATGTGATGTTCTTGGAATATTTGCTAATCATCCGGGAGATAAAGTCTCAGCCATTACAACAAGCATGAATATAGATTTTATTGGAAAGGCATATGTTGGTGAAAAGGTAAATGTTATTGCCAAAATAGTAAATAAAGGAAAAAGGTTAATTTATACTTCTGGAAAAATAATTAACAAAAAAAAACAAATCATTGCAAAAGGATCTTCCACTCTTTTTGTTTTGAACAAAGAATAATAGTGTATAGGGGCAAAAAAGAAATAAAAACACTCTAACTCCAAATATGGAAAAAATTAGTTGTTTTGTGAATTGAAATAGTTCGATATTTAAAAAAAATAATTACTCTATGAGAAATTAATGGATGTAGGTTAAGGAGATATATAAATCTTTTACATCGTTGTCAGCATTCGTAAATCTTTTATTTTTTTATTAATTGTGAAAATCTTTATTGATAATGTTCGAATCAACCATGTGAGTTTTGTATTCCAATGAATTTATATATAAAGATGTTATTTTATTTTTTAACAGAATTTTTGCTAATAACACATAACATTTTGAATATATATTTGAGAAGGTAAGACTCATGAAAATTAGATACGGAGCCATGATCTTTTGGGGCGTTTTAAAGGCCATATTTTATCTCGTCCTGCCTTTAGTGCTCATAGGCGTATTAGAATCCTATAATATAATGCAAGTTAGCATCGAATTCAAGGTTGTTTTAATCGTACTTGGAATTATCGGTACGGTCTTAGCAGTAATCACTCATATGTTCGAAAAAAACACGCCAGCACACGGATACACCAAGATAATCGATTCTGCCTATTCTGCAATATTTCTTGTTTTTGTTTTTGGGGGATTTACTCCAGGACTCCCGTTCGGAACATTTGTAGTTACTTACGAAGGAATAGTGGCGAGCGTGAGAATACAGATTTTTGCTTACCTGTTCCTTATTGGTGCTTTGTTAAGTCTTGCAAGACATATTGTTAGAACAATTGAGCTTAGTAAGGACAAGAAATATCATATAACTATCAAGCGTAAATTTCAAGCCAGTAGGGTGTTTCAGGTCGCAGGAATAGTCACTAGTATCATCATCCTTGCTTATTTTATTAGCATACCAGCAAGCGCTGTCAATGTGCGCATAGGATTGCTTGACGAACTTGAATTTGAGTTTGCGTATGACGATGGAGGTACGAACGACACGGTTGCAGACGATTCTCTTAGGATGTACATTCCTTTTTATGTGAGCAACTATGGTGTGTATTCCATCCTAAATGTGAGAATTAACATCGGAATTATCGTATACAATTGTACACATGTCGATCTCAATGGTACGGATACACACATAGCAGATGGCACTAGAATTGGTGGCACTCCGCTAGACATATGGGAGTTTCGTCAAAACACCTATACCACGCAAAACTTCACGCTTTCTATTGAAAGTACTCACTTGGTCGATCTCGTTTTAAACAACGCTTCTTTAGTAGTTGATGTATCCTTTGGGGCAAAATACGCAGGAATTGAAGCCTCTGTTGATCTCGGAAACAAACTTATTCCCCCCATTGAATGGCAAAATCAAACTTGGATACCCAGTCTCCCCTAAATATGTCTTTTTTATTTTAAGAGACTTTATATCACGGTTTAACAATAATTTTTACGCATTTTTTTTCTTTCATTATTTGAAATCCTTCGAGGAGCAAGTTTTCAAGTTTGATTTCTTTAGTAATGAGTTTGGAGGTATCGAGCCTTCCGCTCCCTATCAAATCGATCGCATCGAGAATGTCCTTTGAGTTGTAGATGTAGGAACCAAGAATTTTTCTTTGGTACCGCACGATCTCGTTGGGTCTGAGAAGAGTTTCAGCGCGCGTGTCTTGTCCGAAACACACGACTCTCGCACCGTATGACCAAATCTTTGTCGCCATTTCAAGCGTTTCGGAGGCGCCCACGGCGTCAATTATCACATCTGCTCCATTCCCTCCAGTTAAATTGAAGATCTCCTCACCAACATCTTGCGTTAGGGGATTTATTGCGTGGTCAGCACCAAGCTCTAGTGCTTTTTCACGACGCCAATCGTCGGTTTCGATAGATATTAATTTCTTGATGGGATGTGTTTTGATGACCGATTCGATAATGAGCCCCATTGGACCTGCTCCTATTATCGCAACAATGTCCGACTCCTTCACATCCGCCAGATTATGACAATGCATTGCACAAGATAAAGGTTCAACGAGTGCTGCCTTGGTCATATTAAATTCTCTTGGTAATTTGAAAAGCGCGTTACGAGGTAAAACGCAATGTTTTGCAAATCCACCGTGCTGAAAAATTCCGAAAGTGGTTCCGGTTGCCATGTATTCGCATAAATTCGTGTATCCGCTCCTACAATAAGTACAATACCCACAATATTCATTCGGATCGACCGCAACCTTGTCTCCAATTTGTAGGTCCCGAATATCTTGGCCAACTTCTTCAATGATCCCAGCAAATTCGTGTCCTAAGATAATATTATCGTTGGCAGGATGCGCTCCAGAGGCAATCTTCAAATCGGTTCCACAAATTCCGCACGCCATCACGCGAATTTTTACTTGATCCTTCTTGGTAATGATGGGCTCGTCTATTTCTTCTAATTTAATATCTCCCCCTCCCGAAGAGCTCTTATGAAAAACGGCAGCAATCATTTTTCCTGCGATTTCCATTCACCTAAAAGAATATCTATTTAAACAATAAACAATCAATATTGATCGTTATAAAATTTTTATAAATTAAAAAAGTAATGCGTAAACATGAATAGTACTGAAATAATTTCATACAAAGATCGATGGTTAATTTTGCTGCTATTCATGGCAGTAAATATCATCGTACAAATGCTTTGGGTTAGTTTCACTACGGTAACTTCGCTTTCGGCAGTCTATTATGGTGTTGGTGAATTTGAGATAATCCTATTAGCAATGACTTTTATGATTGCGTACATTCCCGTCACATTCTTATCTGCGTGGGTTTTAGATAAATATGATTTTAAAATTGGTGCCGGGTTAGGAGCTACCTTGATAGGAATTTTTGGATTATTGCGATTTTTTGCTTTTAATACTTATATACTCGTATTAATCTTTCAATTAGGGATTGCTGTTGGTCAACCTTTCATCTTAAACGCCTATACGAAACTTTCTGCTAATTGGTTCCCTGAAAGCGAAAGGCAAACTGCCACGGGATTGTCAATGCTTTCTCAATTTTTAGGAATTGCGCTTGGAATGTTTGTAACGCCTTATATCGTTATTAATCTTGGAGAATTAGGATTTCCAGTGATGAATTTGCTTTACGGATCGATTGCATTGATCTTTATGTTGCTATTCCTTGTCTTTGCTAAAAGTAGACCCCCAACACCTCCCTCAAAAGAGTTAATCTCTGAAAAAGTCATGATGACTGAAGGTTTAAAACAATTATTTACCAATAAAAAGTTCTTGATATTATTCGTTTCCTTCTTTTTCGGTGTTGGAGTATTAAATTGGTTGATAACTTTTAGCGAAGGAATATCTTTAGGAAAGGGATACGATCAGCTTTTTGCGGGTAATTTTGGAGGGTTTTTAGTTTTTGGTGGCATCGTAGGATCTTTAGTAGTTTCATTTCTTGCCGAAAAAATTAAATCCCGCAAAATTCTTTTGATGTCATCCTTTATAATTGCTACAATATCACTGTTTATCATTTCTTTCTCTACTGAGCAGATATTGATATTAATCTTTTCTTTCCTCTTGGGATTTGGCATTCTCTCTGCTGCTCCCGTAGCGTTAGAATATGCGGTTGATATTACTAAGCCAGTACCCGAGGCTAGTTCAAACGGAATGCTCATGATGTTCGGTCAAGTTGGGGGAATAATTCTAATGCTTGGATTAGAAGGTGTAACTCTCCCTAATGGCGATTATTTTCCTTCCTTGATATTACAAGCGATTTTTCTTGCAATTATCGTGATTCTAACTTTGTTTTTAAAGGAACCTGAATAATTTTTTTTTATTTATATTCTAATATTTTTTGTGTGGCTTCCAAGAAATTATGGGCAGTTACAGTTGGAACGATTCTTAGTTCCTTGAGTTGTTCGTGATGCTTTTCCCCGTGCCCCGTGAGGAGGTATGCCGTTTTACATCCCGCGTTTATCCCAAATTGAATATCGCTCGGATGGTCTCCTATCGTCCAGGATCGATTTAGATCGATGTTAAAATGCTTTTGTGCTTCTTTTAGGTGTTTTATGCGGGGCTTTCTGCACGAACACATCGAATCGGGTGCGTGAGGGCAGTAATATGTTCTTTCTATTCGAATGTCGTGATTTGCGAGTTCTCCAAGTATGTGCGCATTGAACTCCTTGAAATCTTCTAAACTTGTTAATCCAAGCCCAATTCCCGATTGATTTGTCACGATAAATAACTTGAAATCCTCTTTTAAAACTTTTAGACCTTCTATCACTCCTGGTAGGATCTTACATCGTTCAATCGAGAAGTTGTATCCAATATCCTCGTTTATCGTGCCGTCCCTATCTATAAAAAGTGCTTTTTTTTTCACTATTCATCACGGTCTAAGTATGATCTTGAGAACTATTAGAGAAAAACCTGTTATTGCTACAAAAATTTTTAACAGAACGCTATTTTAGTTACATGAAGCATGGTTTTTTATCTTATGGAGAATAGAATATTTTATCTTTCCTTTACATCCATTTTTATCGAATAGCGATGAATGCAAAACGGAGTTTATAATGTCGGAGATTGATAAGGAAGAAAAAGATAGTAAAAACGCTGAGCAATTTAAAGAAATTATCATTATCTGTCCAAAGTGTCAGAACAAGAAAAAACTCAGTACGCCAACGAAAATTATTAATCAAAGCAAGCAACTAACTACCGTATCAATTCCTCAAGGTTTATGCTGTGAGCATGGTTTTCAGGCTTTCGTGGATAAGAATTTCAAGGTACGCGGATATCAACAGGTAGATTTTGCGTTTTCATCCTTGGAGTTTCTCGATGAAGGAGAAGAAAAACAAGCAGAAATTCCCTACTTTGAAAATATAGTTAATATTCTAAGAGAAGCTACGGAGGATATTGAAATCCTTGGAGGTGCCATATTAACTATGGATGGAAAAGTCTTGTATTCCTCAATTCCCTCCACGACTTTTTCCAGTACTATCAAGGAATTCGAGGTTAGAGCTAAAAAAAACTTGATTAAAGTTAACAAGATGTTCTTGGAATTAAAAAACGAAGAAAAAATTTGCTCGTACAATATGGAAACCAACGGAGTAAAGTTCAACCTAATATTAATCTTTTCCAACAACACGAAGCTAGGGATGGCTAACTTGCTCTTAAAAGAAGTAACAAAGAAAGTTAAAGGTTTATTTCCCAAATAAAAATTTCAAGAGTTTTAATGCGTTTTATTCAACATTTATAGCTTTAAATAGACGTTTAAGAGTGTTGATCGCTGGTAAAAATACAATCATACCGTTGATGTCTAATTCCTCTATATCCATTTTAGTGTTTACCATTAAGACTAAATCCGAAGATTCCGCAGTTCTAGCTACAATATATTGCATTATCGATCCAAGCGCATCAAACGCAACATCGGGAACTCCCGGAATTAACTTTATATTCATTAAATCGGCGAGTGCATTGGCATAATGACCTGCCAAGATGTTTCCCACCTCATTTATTGTACTTAAAATGAAATCGTTAATGTCGGAAAGTGAAGAAACCTCCTTAGATATTAGTGTGTGCTCTGGAGAAATGCTATTCACTACATTTATGATCGAATCCTTCTCATAAATCTGTAAAATCGAAAGTTCTTGGTCTTCCTTTACAAAAGATAATATCCCAAACACTTCCGTTTCCCTACCCCCAAATTTCTCAGGCAACTTCCAAAATGGAATTAAGTCGACCGAAGTAAGAGACATGTGAATACCCCTATTTAAAAGTTGAGAAAGTGCGGTTATCGCATGACCTGATCCGATGTTTCCCAATTCCATCAAGGAATCTAATTGCATTGGAGTTAATTTGAACTCTTCCGAACCATTTATAATTGATTCAATTTTCTTTTTCTTTACCATTTATATCACTTTTTCCATATAGACGAATAAATTCGCCTTGACCTGTTGTTTTTACAAAAACTATTACTTTTTTAACATCAAATATTACATTTCTGCCCTTTGAGCCCCCTATGTCTTCTTTTAATATCCTTATACCTAATTTGTTTAATTCTTTCCTAATAACATTAGCGTTTTGTTCACCAATGTTGTTTTGGTGATATCTAAATATTTTTGATCCCCCTATCACTATGGCTTTTAGATTGTTAACACGAGCGCCCTCTTCTAACAATTTCTCTACTAAATCTTTCACGGCGATATTAGCATATTTTTGCGGGAAATGAATCTCCTTAGATGCGCTCATTTCGGAAGAGGGAAGTAAAACGTGCGTCATTGCGTAGATCTTGGCTAAGTTATCTAACAAAATCAAGGATATGCACGACCCTAATCCGTGAATTTTAATTAGGGGGATGTTTTTTACTATTTTTTTATTGATTATGACATAATGACCGATAGGAATATAAATTGCCCCCTCTACATCAAGTTCTGTTATTCGATCACCACGTATTTGAACCATCATTCTCAAAGAGTATTGATTAATATGAATTTTTTAGAACCATAATGAAAATTTTCAATTATAAGTTTATCCAAAATTGGTTGTTTTTAATAAAAAAGAATCTCCATTTTTTGGAAATAAATAAAATTATCGTTAACTGCCACTCGCTCATAATTTTTTGATTATTCTTTCGATTTCTTCAATTCTTTTTTCAACATGTTGAATTGAATACTTTACATGAGAGTGAATCTCTTTAATCTCTCCAAGAAGCGTTTTTAATTTTGACTTGTCTATATTTGATACTCCTTTTGATATGACATCCGGAACTATTTGATGTGGTGTTAAGGGAGATTCTATATCGAGACTGGCAACAACCTGCGAATCTCCTTCTGGCATTCCTCTCGATTCTCCAGGGTAATTGTAGTTTCCCCTATTATTAATTTCGTCCATTATGTATCGAAATGATTTGGGTTCTCGATCTTGTTTTATAACTTCGTACTTGTATTGAGTGTATTCTTTTTTTCCCTTTAACTTACCCGCCCAATTTGCAGCGATATATCTGTGAAAAAGCCGCGATTTTGAACCCGCCCAAATCCAAATTATTTGCAAGGGTTTGTCTATAATGAGATACACATGTGGTGTTTGAAAAATTTCGGAAGGATTAGGTCTGAGCTCCTCTCCCACGATTTGATACACATAATTGAAATAATTCTCCTGTTTCTGCATGATGGACGCTATCGTATATAATAATTTAAAATTTTTGTGAAAAAAATATAAGAGTTTATCTTTGTTACATATCTTAATTTACTCTTATAAAAATTGGGTCAATGCTTCCAACAAATGTTCTAATGTTTCCAATTCGGGAATGAAGAGAAAAGTACCCGTGACCTTGATGTCTTTAATTATAACGGCGGTAGTAATGACAAGGGATAATTTTTTTAGGATACCAATTTCTTCTTTTAATATATTAAATAATTGTCTCCCCAAGTCAATGCTCATATCGGGAGGTTCGGTCATTAACCTTATACCTAATAGATCCCCAAGTGCTGTGGTGTAATGACTCGCAAGGATGTGACCTAGCTCTCCAATGGCACTTCTCTCAAGCTCGGGAAAATCAGTTATCGAATTAATATCTGATACTTTTAGTTTATGTGCATCTCCCCCTTCAACCATGATCCCCGCTAATCTTAAAATGTCAGAAACCTTAAAGATTGAGAGTACCGTTGAACGAGTCTTCCCAGTAACATTGCTCCAAGCGACAAACAATTTTAAGTTCTTTTTACTGATATTATCTGCGTAGGTGTCCAATTCTACCATTTCAACTGCTGGAATGTTTATATCCACTCTTTTATTAATCATTTTTGCTAAAGCGTTTGCTGCGTTTCCTGCACCGATGTTGCCTACTTCTTGAAGAGCATCTTTTTGTTGTTCTGTTAATATGATTGATTGTTCAGGTAACGGTTTTGCGGCGATTACTAGTTCATCCTCAATTCCAAGTGATTTGAAAAGATTATCTAACGAATCGATATCTGGTATGAAGAAGAAGTAACCTCTCAGCTGCAAGTCAACAACTCTCATTTCTGTTTTTATTAATACGACATACTCCGAGAGTGCGCTAACCTCTTGTGCAAGGAAATCGCTTAGCTCGCCCGCCTTGCTCATGGTAAACTCGGGCACTTCGATTGATATTCTTTGTTCCATGAGGTCTGCCAAGGAGGAGGCATAATGACCTGCGAGAATGTTACCAACCTCAACTACGGTCGAAATAGCAAATTCGTCCAAGTCTTTCTTTTGCTTTACTTTATTTGGATCGATTTTTGATTCTTTTCCTGCCAAATCTTTAACGAGTTTCATCAAAGGTGTTGAGTCGAATACTTGAAGGATGGTCGATTGGGATGGTTGTTTTATGTGACTGAAGATACCACACACAACCTCGTTTTTTCCACCGAATTGTTTATGAAGGTCTTGAAATGATATTATACCAACATCGGTGAGGTCAACATCGATTCGTTTGTTGATCAATCTTGACAATGCCGTAATTGCATTTCCCGATCCAATGTTGCCAATTTCCTTTAGAGCGTCTTGTTGAATTTTTGTGAGTTTGATATAACCCTCCTCTGAAGGAATCTCTACTTTTGCAGGTTTTATCGAGCTAGTACTGGCTGCTTTTACTTGAGTTGGTGTCTTCTTGCTCGTAGTTTTAGTTAAGTCGATATCTGCCACGATTTGAGGGCCTTGGGGCTCGATCTTTGGAAGTGGGGTTGGAACGAATCGCTCTTTCATGGCTCGCGGCGCTTCCATTTCTTCGTGAATTTCGCCTAATTTTGTAAAAATTGCTTCAAGATCAAGGACGATACATGTTTGATTTTCTTCCATTCCAATGTATTTTATGAATTTCCAGTCTATTTCGGTTTTAATTATCGAAGATTGAGATTCAAATATCGTATTCGGTAATTTTTTTATAGATTCCACAGAATCAACCAAAAATCCAAGGTTTAAGGCCTTATACTCCAATAATACGATACGAGAATCCTCGGAGATTTTAAATTGATCTGTATAATCGGGATGCAATATATGGGTTAAAGAGACGATAGTGTAGATATCTCCACGAACATCGATTATTCCAACAATATGCCTTTCTGCTAATGGAATTGGTATTATAGCCATTTCAGGAACTTGGATCTCTTTAACTTCTCCCATTTCTAAATAAAATATCTCGTCGTTAATCTTAATTTCAACGAGAGTCAAATATTTCATGAGCTCTGATTCTGTCATTTTTTTTACCTCTTTAGAACGATTACTATATATTTTTTTTTAGCATTATACCTTTCCACATGATTTCGCTTTCTGATTCGTCATGGGCGTATTCTGAGAAAAACCCCGGCTTTTTAACAACGGTTACTTGGCCTCCTTCGATATTTAGATAAATATAATCTAATAAATCATCCAAATTGGTGAAATTAAAGCCAGCAATGTTTAAATCGGTGTTATCTACCATTAATAAATCTACTCCAGCAAATGGCCTTCTATCGTCAACTAACTCGATCCATAATTCAGGAGAAAGGTCTTTTTTCTCGATTTTGATTGTTATATCTATAGGTATATTTCTATATGTTTTATTCGGAGCAATTATAATGCGATCGGGAAATATTTTCTTTTGTTTTGAAAATTCTACGATTCCTGCTATCAGAGCATCGTAATCCTTTTTTTCAAGGACTTCAAAACAAGATATGAAGATAGTATTTTTATCTTGAGTCTCAACTATCAAGTCAACGCTCTTATCCTTGCTTGCTTTATTGATCTGAATTGATTTAACGCTAAAATCCCTTATATATTTTAAATATTGATAAAATCTCCATTTTACAGCAATTTTATTATTTAATTCCTTGCTTATGAACACTTTATAGAGAAGTTGCAGTTTGTCTTCTTTTAATTTAGATATATTTGCCTCGTCTTTCTTTTGCTTGTCGAAACTCAGGAACTCTTCCTTACCTTTCCCATTAAAATCTTCTAAAAGGGTATCCAGCTCGAATTGTGTAAGTTTGGGTGCGATATAATCTATTAAGTAGGCCAATCGTTTTTGCGATTTATCTTGTAAGGTATTATAATACTGAATGCTCATTTTTTTCACTTTTCCTCTATATTTTTTAACCATAGAAATACGATTCTAATTCTGATGCTTTTATTTCTTTTCCAGATATGTTCTTCAAATAATACATGATTTCTTGTTCTTGAAAAGGAAGAATATTTTTTATCGTGTAAGTGATCGTGTTGATACCATCGCTTTTGTTGCTGACGATTTTATGTTCCATGCTTGAAGTTATTAATTCGAAAGACTCTGGATAAGTATCAACAATTTCTAAATTCTCCAATTCAACATTTGACTTGTTTTTTATCGTAATGACGATTGCAAATTCGTCGTGTGTTCTTCCCGGATAAATTTCCTTTCCTATAGATGCTTTACGACGTTTATGTGCAACTTTTAGAGAAGGTACTTCCTTTTCCTTTGAAACGGTTTCTTCTTTTACATAGAAAACTTTCAAGGCTGCTTGACCTTCGAATTTGTAATCTTTTAAATCTCCTTGATCCTTGAATTTGTGATAAATGGATTTTATTTCAAGTGGAAATTTATAATCTTTTTTATTATCTGGGGATACAGCCTTAAATGAATATTTTAATTCAATAAAATCATTTGTTCCTATTGCGTTTATAAGGCTACTTTTATTGCTTATCTCGATTGAATGTGAAGTATTGGGGTCTTCGTTAGGTGGTTCAATTTTTAAGTCAAAATCTTCCGAATTTAAAGCCCCTGTATGGTTTGAAAATACATATTCAGAAACATTCTTTGGTGGAAGAAAATCCTCTGGTATGCTTTCTTTTATCACAATTCCTTTTACAGGGATGGTGCCCATATTTTCCATTTTTACTACAGCGTGAACGATAGATTCTTCGAACGATTTTATTTCCTTTTCTGAAATCTCTTTTGTAATCCGCAAACCAATTATATTGAAAATTTCATCTTCAATGCGAGCTACTACTTCCGTATTTTCGTCTTTTTTATACACAATGGAATATCCGAGTTTTCTTGAAAACCTTGGCTCCTCTTCGCTTTCAACTCGCCAAGATTTAGAGATATATTCCTCTCCTGGTTGAATCAACTCTTTGAGTGAAGATGAATCGAGTTCCAAGTAAGTATTCGTTTTTGTCTTGTCAGTAACTTTAATGGAACTAAGTTGAATGGGAAAACTACTCTTGTTTGTGAATCTAAAAGAACAATTCCACTTATTTGGCGCTTCGTCAATTTCTATTTTTTCTATAAGATGAAGTGCGTGCGAGTAAGCTGAAAAAGTGTTAATCTTTGTTCCCGAAATTATGTGGTTGCTAATGACATAAGATAAATCAATCTTTCCCGTCCTGATGTTCTCCTTAGTTTTAGGGTTGACTTTACAGTTGATTGTTAAATTCTTGGTTTCTCCCGGTTTCATTTCGTTAATGAACCAGTCGATCGTGTTTCCGCTGACTTTTACACTCTTGTCTTGGGTATTGTGTTCAAATTTCAGCCCATAAAAACTTTTAGATAAACTTTTTCTCACATTGAGGTTCTTCAGGGATAAGCGTGAATTATTTTTAGCCGTAAGGTGAAAAATTACTGAATTTTCTTTTCCGTACATTAAATAAAAATTAAGCTTTTCTAAATTGCTTTCGTCCGCAAAAACTCGACCTTGCTCGTCTAGTATTTCGATTTTTTCTTTAAAACCCAAGACTTGCTTGAGTTGTTCTCCGTTTATGATGTTATATTTGATATTCCTGCTTGTTTTTGGTTCAAAAATACCGAGGTTCATCTCGTTTTCAGACTCCAGACTAGTGAATTCTGAACCAGAAAAAGTTATCTGAGCGTCCCAGATCCTATCCTTACTTGAGTTATTGGTGATGAGAATATTTCCATACCCTTCAAGGGATTTTATCGAACCATCGTGAGTCAAATGATATTCCAAAAGTTCTTCGTTTTCAATAATGACTTCTGAAATGGAAGTGCTAAGTTCGGAGCTAACGCGTGCTTTTTTTTCTTCTAGTGCTTCTTCCTTGACAACCTGTCCTAAAATATTTATTGGTATTCCAATAAAACTTGGTCCTTGCTTTATTTTTAGTTCCGTTATGGTAATATTTTTAAATCCCATTTTTTTTTCCTCTTTAATTGAATTTTTATTGAATGCTGGTTAATTTAGTAAATTTATCGGGAGTTATGTTCGTATCAATTATGCTTAAAACATCTAATACTAAACATATGGATCCATCAGACATTATTGTTGAACCCAAGATGTCGTAAAAATCGGAAAAATTAAACTTGAAAGGTTTTACAACTAAATTCATTTGTTGGAGAATTTCGTCTATTACAAAAACAGCAGAGACTTGTTCATCCTTCTTAATCCATACAGCAGTTTTTGAACTGCCGTTGTATTCTTGATTTTGATTGGAAATGCCTAAATATTCATTTAAATAGATAATTGGTATTAAATCGTTTTCAATTTTAAAGTAATCTTCATCCCCCACGCTTTCAACGAGTCCACGATCGTATAGATAAATTTGATTGATGTTCTCAGTGGGTATGGCGAATAAATCACCTGCAACCTTAATAAGTTGAGCGTTAAGAATGGCTCTTGTAAAAGGTACTATTAAAGTGAATGTTGATCCTTTATCTTTTTCTGAATGGATCGTGAACGATCCTCCCAATTGCTTCATTTTATCGGCAACTATTGCTAAACCCATACCTCGCCCTGATATTTGATTTGCATCTGAAAGAATAGAAAATCCTGGTAAGAGTATCATCATGTTTAATTCTTCAACAGAAAGTTTTTCAGCGTCTTCTTTAGAGTAGATCTTTTTTTCAACGATCTTTTCTCTGATTTTATCGTAATTAATTCCGCCTCCGTCATCAATAACTTGGATGTAAATGAGTCCAGCTCTTCTAGATGTTGCTAACATGAGGGAACCCGACTCATCCTTTCCTTTCTTCTTTCTCTCGGCGGGATTTTCAAGACCGTGATATATTGCGTTTCGGAGTAAATGTATGAGCGGACTATTAATTTCTTCTAATATTTTTCTATCAATCTCAACATTTGTACCTTCAAGGATGAAATCAACTTTCTTTTTCTGTTCTCTTGCTACATCTCTTACCAACCTGCGATATTTTCTGAAAGTCGATTCAACTCTCACTAATTTAAGCTTGAATATGATTTCTTGAACTTCCATAAAAGGCTTGTCGAGTTCGTCAAATAGATGGTTTAAATCTACAAGACCTCTTTCTTTTAACATTTGGTTGATTTGATTTTTTAATATGACGATCTCTCCAAAATAATTCATCAGGTTTTCTAAAATGTTGATGTCGACCTTAACACTTGCAATCTTTTCCGTTTCTTCTTGAAATGATTCAACAATCGTTGATCTTGATTCGAAATCCGACCTAGTTTTTTCTTTCGGAACACCTGAGGAAGATAAAGTGACTGCCTGCTTCTTTCTAGCTTCTTTCCAGCTTGGAATGTCCTTATTAAAAATTACTTCAACATCTTTATTTTGAAGTTCAGACACGACCTTGTTCTCTATCTCTAAAATTTCGTCTAAGACTTTTAAAATATCTGAATCGATTTTTTGGGATAAGAAAAAGAATTCAAAATCGATGTTAAAATCTCCAGATTCTAAAACTTCGGGGTGGGGTTTGCTAAAAAAAATTTTACCCATGTCGTTTAATGCTCTTGAAATGATGAATAATCTCACTTTCTTAAATACGCATGTCGGTTGAAGTCTAATGTAAATCCTGTAAAACTTATTTTTCTTATCAGAAAGCAATTTTTTTACATCTGAAGGTGGAATAATACTAACGATTGATACTTCCAATTCGCTTCCTCCACTTTCGAATTCGTCAAAACTTTCCTTGATAGAATTGAGAAATTTCTCGTCAATATCGCTTAAATCTCCTTTTTTTACTCGTTTCAAAATTGATCTTAAAAGATCGAGACTATCAAAGAGGAGTCCGATGAAGGTGTCTTGTTGATTCCCAGCAATCTCCTCTTCTTTTGATTTGTCCAAGAACGACTCAAAAATATGGCAAAACTTTGAAGCTCTGTCCAAACCCGCCATTGCGGTGAGTCCTTTTAATGTGTGAAACGCAAAATAGAGCTCTTGCTTTGGCTTCGTTTCGTTTGGATTCTTTTCCAATTTGAATATTTCGTCCTCTATTTTCTGGATGAGATCTTCAGCTTCGCTTATGAACAGATTGAGGTCGTCTTTAGATATTGACAAGGTATCACCATCTCTATTCTAATTATTGGGCTTTTTTACCTAGAATTCTTTCAAGTACTTCTAGGATTTGTTCTGTCTTAAACGGCTTTTGGATGAAGTCCTTGGCACCTTTTTTCGCAGCCTCTAGAACTAGAGCTTCTTGTCCTAAGGCTGATACGACGACGATCAAAGCCTTTGGATCAACCTTGAGAATCTCCTCGATGGTTTCAATACCTCCTTTTTCAGGCATTACCAAGTCCATGGTAACCATGTCGGGTTTTAGTTTTTTATATAATTCTACGCCTTCCTTGCCATTAGAGCCTTCTCCAACAATTTCAACGAAACCCGTCTTGTTCATGATATTTTTCAAAATATTTCGCGTGAACTGGGCATCGTCTACTATCAACACTCTTTTTTTTTCGTTTGCCATGATTCTTTTCCTCATATATTATTTTGATAATTCTTTTTGAATTTTAACTTGCTCGGCTTCAGTAAGTATTTTTTCAACATCGAGAAGAATTCTTGGACGATCTTTGGATTTAATAATTCCCTTTATGTATTCCATGCTTATGCTAGTTTCAAAGATAGGGCTCAGACCAACGACATCCTTTCCTTTCAAGTGGGATATGTTAATAATTCGGTCTACCAAGAAACCCGTGTTTACATCGTTAACGCTGGCGATTATGATATACTCGTTCGATTTTGATTCTTCTTGTTCTTTCTCTTCCCCGGCCTTCTTGGCCCTTAAGTGTTTATACTTGTAAAGCTTTAACTTTTTACTCAAGTTAATGACGTAAATGATTTCTCCTCTATAGTTATAAATGCCCTCAACATATTCGAAAGTTTGAGGCAACCTTCTAATTTGCCCTTTTGGAACTATTTCCCTTGCGTTTAGTAGATCAATCGCGAATTGTTCTCCTTCAACTTCAAAAAATATTACCGAAGTCGCTTTTTTTTCGGTTTCTGTCTTTTCCATCATTCTTCCTACCTCTTTTTTTAAATTATAAGATATTCGTAAACTATATCTTCAAATCCATTAAATTGAGCAATATCACCATCGAATCGTTCTAAAGATTTTTTATACCTACCAACAAATTCTTCGGCGATTATATACATGTATCGCTTGAGCAATGGACTCATTCTTTCGATCAAATATGCGATAATAACTTTTTTTTCTGTGATCGTGTAAAATGATTGATTCCCAAAGTTAATTTCTCTTAACTTACCGCCGCTTTCCTTACCAATTACGAATTGTGAGAAGGAAAATAAGGCAGAAATAAAACCACCAATTTGTACTTCTCCTTCCCGAATATCTTCTCTTATTCCCATTACTCTCGTGTATAATGGACAACCCGCGTAATCAACAATAAATAAACCGATCACGCCTCCAATTCGGGGAATATCAACGGTTTGTTTACATATATCAATTAAAAAATTAATATCTTTATTTGAATTAAATTGATTTATTATTTTTTTTGAGTGTAAGTATAACTTTGGGTATACATGAGCGCTTTCTTTCTCGTCGATGTATATTATGATTATGATTTCGTCAGAACTCGTTTGAAAATAATTTAGAAAAACCATAAATTCCTCAAGTGGAAAAAAAGATTTTCCATTTTTTTTGTTTAACATCTCAGTCTTGTATAATTCGATAATGTTTTGAATCAGCGATACTCCTATTCCCTTTTGCAATAATACTTCAAAGGTATCTTTTGTCTCTATTAATGAAAGAGAAACTAACCCAACACCTAGTATTTCCAAGTGTTTTATTTGTTGCGTGTTATCAATATCCGTACTATTCGTCATGACCATCATCGAGGTTGACCTTTGAGTTTAATTAGATTAATAATTGAGCGTTCAAGGCTTATTTGCTCCATTCTGAACGAGATGATTTTTAAAATTTCTTTCAAACGCTTCAATGTTAGATCCACTCCCCGAATTCTCCCTACATTCTATATTTTTTATGTAAATTAATAATCGTGCTATATTTCGAAACTTTTTTTATTATATTAACTCTTGTAGTGAAAAATGCATGCTTGAAATTTTTTCTGAATACATAATAAAAGTTTTTATTAAAAAGCTTTTAGCTTTCAATAATTTTTTAAGGTGTCAAACCATATTTTTCATGATAGTTTTACTCAAAACAATAATCCGAGTTGTTTTAAGTACAACTTGAAAGCTAATCCAACTATAAAAAAAGTAAAAATATCGCTACTTTTTTTCAAAAGAATTGAAGTTTAAATCAAATTAAACGAAACTTAAATCGGAGAATAATAGAGTCATGGACCAAGAAACGGGGATAGTTAAGGATGTTTTGATCATTTGCCCAAAATGCCAAAAAAGAAAAAAGCTACAAATTCCCGTCAAAATCATCAATAAAAGCAAACAATTAACCACCGTATCGATCCCTGCGGAAATTTGCTGTGAACACGGATTTCAGGCGTTTATTGATAAAAACTTTAAGGTTCGCGGGTATCAACAAGTAGATTTCGATTTTTCTAAGTTAGAATACTTGGAAAAAGAAGGACAACCAGACGAAGAGATCTCCGAACTAGAAGAAATCATTAAAGTACTAAGGAATTGCGTGGACGATAATGATGTTCTCGGAAGCGCGTTGTTTAACATAGAAGGCAAGGTACTATATTCCTCTCTATCAACTGACACCTTGTTTAATACTATCCGGGAATTTGAAACCCGAAAAGAAGAACAATTAGCTAAGATTAATCGCATCTACCTCGTGCTGGAAAACAGGCAAATGGTTTGTTCTAAGTTTTTCGACATTCAAGATAAAGAATTTATTTTAACCGTGATTCTTTCCGAAAAAGTTAAAATCGGGATGGGAAACCTTATCCTGAGAAACCTCGAAAAAGAACTCCTAAATTTGATACATTAACAAATTCATTTAATTTTCAAAGGGAATAACATGACAAATTTTTGTATATCAGTTATTTACCAGACTGATTTAAATACCTTGTTTTAATTTATTACTCATATTAACTGTAAACGACTAAAATATCAAGATGAATGAATCAAATATTAATTGCTATTACCATCCTAAAAGGAGCGCAATAACTAAATGTGAAGCCTGCCAAAAAACTATATGTGTTGAATGTAAAATGGTCTATCAACAAAGACACATGTATTCTTCTTATGCTGGTGGACGCCACCACCACCATTCTTATTACACCCGACACGAGCTTTGTCCTCCGTGTTATTACGATAGACGCATTAGGACTATTAAATCGCCTATGAAATACTGCTTTGTACTTTTTGGCTTGATATTTACGATCGTTGCCATATCCATGGTTTCCCATTCGCTTGAATTTGTTTCCGCATGGAATGGGCCCTCTTCAATGCCAGGTCCGGATATCTTTCCCGTCTTTGCGAGTATTTTCGTTATTGTTGGTGTTGGATTGATGATATTTGGAATTATAAACATAATTACCGGGCCCAAAAGGGTAGATAATTTAGAAATAAAAAAACAAGCTTTCCTTGCAAACCTATCATCAGTAGAACCAAAACAACCAATGATCCAAGTAACAAAAAGAGCTTCTCTAAAAAATTATTACCCTTACTGTGGAGATGAGATTAGTCTTGAAGAGAAGATATGCGATAAATGCGGTATAGATCTCGAAAAATAACAATTAATAGTGTATGTGTATGATAAAAAAAAAATTAATTTAAAGCATTACGTGGACACATTGAAAAAGCCATTCATCAGTTTGATAAGAACACCTATTAATTCATCATCAG
Organism: Promethearchaeota archaeon; assembly: GCA_016930515.1. Taxonomy (GTDB): domain Archaea; phylum Asgardarchaeota; class Lokiarchaeia; order Sigyniarchaeales; family SOKP01; genus FT1-020. Next base: position 19,228 of record JAFGGO010000065.1, read on the forward strand.
TACCGTAATAATTCTCCAATATGATATGAATATAAATGGTGTTTATGAGGAGCTTTGAAAGAATTGATAATATTCTCTCTTGACCAATAAAATTAGGTAAGTAATCTTTAATTAATTGAGTGATTAGATGGCTATTTCTCGCTTCTCTCATCGCTAATTCTTTTTTTGCGCTTTCTAAAAACTTCGTATTCGTGAGTAATTCAACCTCAAAACCCTTGATAAGTGGTGAAATCTCTCGAATTGCTTTGAATGCCTCCGTTAAATACTCTTTACTTCTTTTGGGATCACCTACTAATTGTTGAATGTCAGTAAAGTCGATTAATTTCATGTACTTTGCACCAAAAGAAGCCATAATATCGTATAAGATCGATAATTTACCGTCTGGAAAGTGATAATATAATGTCCCTATGCTGATCTCTGCTTCTCGGGCAATCCTTCTTGCACTAATAGAATTATACCCGTGCTTCATAATGAGGTCGATTGCAATCTTGAGAATCTTTTCCTTCCCTTCGAGTTGGCTCATGTATCTTTTTCAGATATCCTTTTATCAGTTTTAAATCAAATAAATAAAAAAAAAATAAATTAAGATTTTGTTATTACCGTCTCGATTATCCTACCGTCTCGCATTTTTAAGATGCGATCGGCTAAAGCGCCCACAGCGGGGTCGTGCGTTACCATCAAGATTGTTTGATTAAGTTCGGCGTTAAGACTTCGCAAGAGCTTGATAATCTCCATTCCCATTTTCGTATCCAGTTCACCCGTAGGTTCGTCGGCAATCAAGATCGATGGCTCATTACACAACGCACGCGCTATGGCAACTCGTTGTTGCTCACCTCCAGAAAGCTCCGAAGGAAGATGATCCTTCATTTCGGAGAGACCAACAATTTTAAGGAATTTATTCACGCTTGCTTCTCTTTGAGCCTTTGGTTTACCGGCGAATACCATGGGAAGTTCGGCGTTTTCGAAAGCCGTGAGAACGGGCACGAGGTTATAAAATTGAAAAATGAATCCGATCTCTTTTAACCTCAAATTCGTGCGCTCCTTATCGTTCATCTTAGCGATGTTAGTTCCGTTAATGTAAACACTCCCGCTCGACGGATTATCGAGCGCCCCAATCATATTTAATAAAGTGGTTTTCCCAGAACCCGAAGGACCCATAACCGACACGAATTCTCCTTTCTGAACCGACATGCTCACGCCACTTAAGGCTCGAACCTCGATACCTTCTGTGATGTTATAGATTTTGTTGAGGTCTATTGTTTGTATGATGGCCCCCTTCTTTATTTCGGGGCTATCAATCTGTCCGTCTTTTTGAATGCTATCTTTTATCATTTGCTAAGCCTCCTTTTTAGGTTTTGTAGATCCCTTCTAGCGGTTTTCCACCTTTCCGTTCATCCGTGATTTGTCCGTCAACGAGGGTTAAAATCTTGTCCGCTACTTCCGCAATCCTAGTGTTGTGCGTGACCATCAAGATGGACTGCCCCGCTTCTTTTAATTCCAGAAAGATCTTCATAATGTTCGTCGTCGTGTCCGTGTCAAGCTCTCCCGTGGGTTCATCGGCTAAAATGATGAGTGGCTCGTTCACTAAAGATCTTGCGATCGTGAGTCTCTGCTGTTCTCCCCCCGACATTTGAGTTGGACGGTGTTCCATGCGTTTATCGAGACCAACTCTTTTAAGTAAGGATTGAACTTTTTCCTTTCGCTCTTTTTGGTCTTTTTTGGCAAGTAGCATGGGAAGTTCCACATTTTCGTAGGCGGTAAGAATGGGGAAGAGATTATAGAATTGAAATATCAAGCCGATCTTTTTCAAACGCATTTTCTTGTGTTGCTTATTTGTCATTTGCGTGATATCAAGCCCCATACCCTTTCCATCTACATTATAGATGATCTTCCCTGCGTCTGGGAAATCCAAGGCACCAAGACAATTAATCGTCGTTGTTTTTCCCGATCCCGATGGACCAACAATGGCGATGAATTCGCCCTTCTTAACGGTGAGATTGATATTGTTTAAAGCCGTTACTTTTGAACTACCCATCGTATACACCTTGGTAAGCCCGCTAACCTCTAAAATGGTATCGGGGTCCATCCTGACCGCTTGAGCCGTGGATCTCTGTTCCTTGTTCAGCTTCTTCTTTTCACTTGTCGACATTTTAATCACCTCGTCCTCACGGCGTCTATGATGTTTAGTCTCGCCGCCCACCTCGCTGGAAATTGTGAACTCGCAATAACAGTCGCAACCACGATGAGAATTAGCCAGAAAATAGTAATGAACGGTATCGTGAAGGTGACAGCGAGAAATCCTCCTCCTGGCATAACATCCACCATCAACCATCCTTGAAGAATGCCTGCCAAGATACCCACGGCAAGGCCTAATACGGCTAAAACATAGGTCTCTCCCGATATAGAACGAGTCACACCGCTCCTACTCAATCCAATGGACCTGAGCATGCCAATCTCTCTCCTGCGTGCCATAGTGGTAAGTAAGCTATGTAATGCTAGACCTATCATTGCGATCATAATGCAGAAAAGAAGCAAGCTGTTCGTTATGAAGACGATCAAATTAACCATCGTGTTGAATGTAGATTCCATAAAAGATCTGGTAAACGAGAATATCACCAAGAAACCGTTATCCTCTAAGTAAGAAAGAATGTCGTCTAATACTGTCTCGTCGCTTGCACCTGGCTCGATCCACACATACCATTCAAATACAAAGTTCCTAAGCTCTACTAAGGTTCGAAAGTCTCTCAACGCATATTCTTCCCCGAAGCTATTAAGTTGAGACCCGAGCAAAAATTCTACCATCCAAATAGTATCGGGATTAGTACAATGAATTAACACCGAAGTGACTTCATCGTAGGAAGCGTTAGACCCGCTATAATCCGCAAAGACGATATTTCTCGCGTTCTCGTAACTAATGTATATGCTATTTCGACCGATATCGTTTCCCAGAGGGTATTTGAAAGGGAAAGAGTATCTTTCGAAATTGCTTAGTGTAGGTGCTTCTATAATTCCAACGATTTTAAAAGGTTCCCATAAAGTCGACGCATTAAATGGATCATAGATATGGGTCGAATTTTTGAATCCAAAGCTTAAAGAATCGATTGATAATTTGAAATATTCGTTGAATGTGGAATTGTATCCTAAGATTCTTAGTGTGAGATTATTACTATTGGGATTGAAGTATAAGTGGTTTAAGTTGAAATTGAAAGTATTATTTGTTTCTGTGAGGTTATTGATTGATCCTAATGTTTCGAAAGTTTGCGTATAGTAATTAAGCGCTTGTAACTCGATATTATCGACAGTAGTATTAACCTGTGTTTCAATGCTTACATTTATTGCTTTAATGTATCGATGGTTAAAATTCTGAGTTATTTCAAAAGCAAGCCAATTTTGGTTGCTTGTAGCGTTCAAGAATGCATTATCTGAATTCGTTAAATCTCCTACGACTCCTATAATGGTACCGTTATCTGTATATGGAATTATTGATGTAAAATTAGTTGATGTCCCTGCATTAATCCCTGCTTCAGTAAATTCGAATGGAAAAATATATATCAAATCACCTAACTTGTAATTGGAATTATTAATGAAAGATGCATCAACAACGCATATTTTTTCTGTTGTATTTAATACTTCTTCCATTGTTAATCCCTCGTATCCTGGCAGTCGTGCGATAATTGAATTGTTCCCAAAGAAAATATCAGATCTTAAGTTTCCAGTAGAATTCACGTGAACTCCCGTAATTACAGAATTTTTGATGCTTTCTAATGTGTTATTAGAATAAATCGCTGAATATTCCATTCTCGTAGTGTAATAGTCAATGTCGCTAATGTTATTAAGAAATCCTTCAATATCGGAAAAGTTAAACCAGCCAGATTGTATTGAATCTATATCTTGATTGCCCGTATCGCTTTTCTTTCTCAACAGGATATCCGTTCCACCTCCTGGTATATCTTCCGTGGCTTTTTCCGTGTATGTAGACCAGGAAATGAAGGCGTTGTACTGCTTGCCTTGTCCTGCCAGTCCTAGAAGATTCGTGGTGGCAAAGCCTTGCATTTCGGAAATGATGGCACTCACCATTAATGTCGTTGTAAACGCCATATCGCTTGCGTTATAGGCGTTTAATTCAAGTCCCGCTGCAATTGCTGAATAACCAAATCCATACGATAATCGTGCGTTAATAACATCTCCAACTTTGAGTTCATAATCCCTGGCAAGATTTTCATCAATGATAACATTATATCCCGACTCGATCTCGTCCATGATACTGTCGATCGTTGCGGTAGATGGCAAAATTATAGTGGTGTCTCTCAGATGCTCTTTAATTTTTGCAGGATCGACTACTCTAACCGTTATTGTTTCATTATAATCCGTTTCTGATGAGTCGTGACCAATCCATGTGTTGTCAATGAGAAATTGACCGTTAACTGAATTCACACCCATTACATCTTCAACTCCAGATATACTTTGAAGTCCTGTTTCAAAAATTCTAGGTGTTGGACTTATTACTCGTATATCAGAGCCCATGAAGTCACCTATGCTCGTGTCTATTCCCGATCGAATGGATTCAAGCATCACGCTCATTCCGATAAGGAAACTCGTGGTAAGGGCGATCATGGTGAATGTCAAGGCCGTCCTTTTTCGATGTCTCAGGATGTTCTTTTCCGTCAACAACCTGGTCTTTCGAAGATAGGGCCTGAAAAGCGTGACAACGAACTTGTTAAGTGGTTTCAAGCAGAGTGCCGTGAACCAAATTATGCCAAATAGGACTAATACTGGTGCGAACATGCTAGTGACCACTCCACTCGAGGCCCCGCTTCTCGAAATGACTTGATGCGTCTCGGATGGTGCGTTAAGAAGATATATACCGTAAGCGATCAATCCTATTGATAGGAGTATGAAGATTATTCTTCTCAACACGTGTTTCTTGACTCTTTCTGACTTCTCCTCAATTGGGCTCAGACATTCGATGATTGGCTTTCGACTCGCCTTCCAGCTCGGGTAAATCGAAGCAAGTATGCAAGCGATCAAGCCCACGACGAAAGTTGATATAAGTGTTACCGGATAGAGCACGATTCTATAGCTTGTAATAGTGAGACCACCCGCAGACGACGCTATGCTCTTTAATGCGTCAATTACGGCAGTAAAGATCAAAGTTGATATGCCGTACGATGCGATTGTCCCGATTATTGAACCGACGACTCCCATAATTACTCCTTGCAGTAAGAACATCTTGAAAGTCTCGGATTTCGACGCTCCAATCGCTTGGAACATGCCCGTCTCGTATTCTTGCTCTTTTCTGATGATGTTGAAGATGTTCATCATCAAAATGACAGCAAGAATGAGCGCAATTATGCCAAAGATCATGAATACGGTAGCGAGGATGCTCATCGTGGTATCAATCATATCAAGACTGTCGGTCTTCAGGTCTTGGGTCTTCCACTCCAATCCGTCGTCAAGATCGTCCAATATATTTTGAATGTGTTTTGTCACGGAGGAAACTTGATAAATATTGTCTGTTCCAACAACTCCCAGATTATATTCGCCTGCGTGACTTCCAGAGCCGTCAACGAGAGAATAAGCGTTTGAAATGTTTAAAAATACTCCTGGACCCATGATAGAACCTAAAAAGCTCGATTCTAATCCTTCAGATTCTGTTGTATTTGATGCGTCAAAATCTCGAGCCTCTGAGGTATCTCGTATGACTGCAGTAACTGTGTATGCGTCCCATGTTCCCGTGTTATCTTCTTCGTATCCCACTCGGGTTCCGTAATCAAAGGGCAAGATCCAAACGGTATCTCCCGCTTCAATGTCGTTTCCCAACTCGATTTTGAGAGATTGCGATATGACGACTACCCTGCTGCCCGTTTCGTTATCCGTATAATCTAATAATTCTTCTATGGTGGTTCCCCCATTTAACGAATCCAATATGTAGGGCTGTCCTCCCAATTCTCGCTCGTCTGGATTGTCGATGTTGATGCCGTTAATTTCGGTTTGCGTGCTGTTGTAATATTCCGTGCCGCTATCGGTAGGACTGACTTTAACGTTAAAACCAGTGATACGATATGCCACGGAATCGACATGGCTTATACCCTCAATCTGGTCAGTAATATCGATAGGATCAAACCAATTATCGGTTATATTCGCTGGCTTGAATAATACATCCGCAGATCCTAACTGCTTGTCAATTGTTTCGACCATCATGACTTCAAAGGAGTCTGAAACAATAGAAACGCCTCCGAACAAGGCAACACTAATGATAAGTGCGATTGCGGTTAGAAAATAACGAAGCTTGCGTCTTTTCATGTTACGCCATGTAATTTTTAATATTATACCCATGTTTTCTTTAACTCTATTTTTTGTTATATTTTTTTGTATAAAACATCCAACTGTAAAAATTTGGATTTCAGTTTCAGTTCGTAAATTTTATCGAACACTGCACGATAAAAATATGTACGCATTTATAAACTTATCGAACACTGCACGATAAGTCTGATATTTTTATTATCTTTAAAAGTCTTGAGGGGTCCAATTATTGAGTGCAAAAAAAGTATCATTCTACCAATCTTTAAAATTTATAGTTCATTAAAAATTCTATGGAACTATTACAGAAACTTGAAGAACATTTTATTGAAGTAAATGGCGTAAAGCTTCACACAATAATTGTTGGCTCAGGAAAGCCTATAGTATTACTGCATGGATTCCCCGAATTTTGGTACACATGGAGGACTGTGATAGATGGCCTGAAAGACTCATATAAGCTAATCGTTCCAGATCTAAGGGGATATAACCTTTCTGATAAGCCTCAAGGAGTTGAAAATTATACATACGATGTGATTGTTGAGGACATAAAACAATTAAGCGAAAAGTTAAACCTTGGGAAGTTCACTCTCGTTGGACACGACTGGGGTGGATTTATAAGTTGGGCGTTTGCCGAGCTTCATCCCGAACTTCTAGATCGGGTAATCATTCTTAACGCTGCTAATCCTGCTATATTCCTCAAGCATCTTTTAAATAATCCCGCTCAACAAAAAGCCAGTGCGTATACTTACGAGATGGCATCTCCCGAAGGTGCAAGCAATCTTTTAAAAGACGATTGCGAAATGTTAAAAAAAACGGTATTTTATCTTGCGGCAAATAAGGAGGGCTATACAGAATTCGATAAAGAGCAATATGTGAAGGCTTGGACTCAACCAGGAGCAATGAGAGCTTCTTCTCTATATTATAGGGCAAACCAGAAAAATTTTAATAAATTAACAGGAATTATTAATATTCCAACAATGGTTATATGGGCAATGAAGGACATATTCATGCTTCCTGAATTACTCGACGAGTTGCCAGATTATGTAAAAGATTTGAAGGTCATTAGAGTCGAAAATTCGACCCACTGGATCATGAACGACAACCCTGAAGTTGTGGTTTCAAGCATCCGAAATTATTTGTTAAAATAAGAGAGAAATTGTAAAAGATCGTAATTTTTTAGTACGACTACTTTTTCTCGTTGCTTCCAGTTTCGTAACTTTTTTCAAGCTCAAAATTCCATTCTGTACCATTTTTCTCTTCCCACACATCTCTTGCAATATATAAAAGAGGCTCATACCATTGATCGATATTCTTTGGCATTTTTATTGGATCGTTTAATACTTCTTGGTAATAAGATTTACCCTTTGCGACTATATAACACCTACAATAGAGAAATCCATCAGCAGAGGTCCTGGAATCCCCAGAGTTTCTCATGTATTCTTCTCCATCGAGTTCAAAAAGCACATCGGTCAAATATGCTTCAAAATTCTTGATATCCTCTTCATTTAGCATAATAAGTGCCTGATAAAGGTTTCACTGCGAGATCTTCGTATCCTTCTCCTTTATCCAAGGTTTCAGTATCAACCACATCTATTAAATCCCAAAATTTATCGAGATCCATAATTATTTGAAGACTTGATCGTTATTAAGTATAAATACCATATAGAGTAGTTCTGTACGAATGACAATCGAAAATAAAGTTTCTCATGTCGAACTGCGTTCTATCAAAAAAATGTACGATAAACGTCCTGTTCTCGATAATATCTCTTTTCAAATAGATAGGGGAACTGTTTTTGGATATATTGGGCCAAATGGGGCGGGAAAAACGACAACTATGAAAATTATCGTTGGATTGATCCAAAATTATGATGGTAGCGTGCTGATTAATGGCCTGGACACCAAAAAAGACAACAAGGAGTTCCACAAATCCTTGGGATATCTCCCACAAGAATCGGGATTCCAACAATGGAGAACGGTAGATCACGCTCTTAAGACATTTGGAAACCTTTCGGGTCTCAATTCCGATAGTTTGGAAGCTCGTATTCAAAAGTAATGATTATTTTATGGATAGGATTGCCTATATTTACTTTATTAATTCGATTTCTCATGAATCCTGATCCTGAGATGGTGCAAGTTATTTCTTCGACTTTTATAACAATCACCGTGCTAACAACCCTTCCTGGTGCCCTTGCCTCTATCATGTTAAGTACTACGATTGTAAACGAACGCACCAAGGGAGTGTACGACCTCTTTCTGATAAGAACTGTAAAAAAATACGAGTTGGTTCTTGCAAAATATTTTTCTGTTATAATATGCTTGGTAATTACTATCTTGACGATCCTAATTGTAGGGATGGCGTTTGATACGATCCTTGGAACTACTCTAGATCCATTGCAAGTACTTTACGATAATATAGAATCGCTCGTTATTTCTGCGGCTAGCTTGTCAATATCTTGTTCTATAGGAATCCTTTTCGGCATGTTGCTTGAATCTGTAGCCGCAGCAGCGATCCTTTCGTATTATATTGGGGGGTCAGCTTTCCGTGATCATAACTCTTCCTCAAGTTTTAGTGCCAGAATTAAATATGATGGTAATAGCCCCATTAATCGGGATTTTAACTACGGTGATAATGTTATACTTATCAATTTTCCAATTTAAGAAGAAACTAAGTTAAATGCTTTTAATTTCCTATATTTCAAAAAATAGGAAAATCACCAATTAAAAAATCCGAAAAAGTATTTTTTTTTTTACTTTAATGCTCAAAAATATAAACTTGTAAAAATATTATTAGTTTAATTACTATAGAATAATTATCCATAAAAAATGGACAAAAGAGCAATCATCATGGGAAATAACAACTTGAAACTAAAAGTCGATGTTCACTGCCCAATATGCTCCAAGATGGGTCAAATTCATGTAGAAAACGATTTTGTGAACCAAGTCGAAAGAGGTGTAACTGCCGCAAATATCGCACAAGGTCTCGTGTGCGAACATTCGTTCGTGGTATATATAGATCGGAATTTTATCGTCAGGGACAGTTATATATGCGATTTTAAGATCGAAATCCCAGAAATCAACATGAAAATTAGCGAAATCGACAATGATTCGCTAGATTTTGACATAGACATTATAAAACTCAATTTACCTCCTTCTGCTCTAGTAAATATCATCCGTGGAACATTTTATGGAAAAGTAATGGTCATTTTGACAGAATTAGAGCATCTTAAGAGTCATGTTCAGAATTTCTTCAAATACATCACTCAAGACACCTTTATTGCTCAGATTTCCTTGATTACGAGACAAGAATACAAGGAAAACAAAAAAGCGTATAAGCATTCTTATGTACTTGACGGGGCTAAGGTATTCAACGATAGAGATAGGTTTTTCTACTATAAAAACCTTAAAGTGGAACAACAAATAGTAAGGAAGTTTTTCCAAGAATACGACGGCATTTCGAGCTTGATTCTGCTTAAAAACGAGATTTTAAAAACTTACCAACTATCAGAAGCAATCGTGGAATATAACGATGGACTTGAAGAAAAGGAGGAATTCGTTTCTAAAAAGGTGATAGAATACCTTAATTCGCGTTTTAATACGGTGATCCCGCTCCCATATCTCGAATTCTTAGTTGGCATCGTTGAGGGATATTTTGGGCTCGATATCAGAAAACCAACTAAAGTAGCGGACTTTCTAGAATTTTTATAATATGATTTGATTATTCTAATTGTATTTTTCTAGCTTTATAGGTACTAGTTAATATAGTGAAAGATTAATTAATGATTTTATCTAGTTAAGCTTATCTTTAAAAATATCCAAATTGGTACTAATGGCCGAAATTTTAACGCTTGAATTGATGATTGGAGGAATACTTAGCTTACTTTATGTTATCGTGACGACTATAACGGGGAGCCTAATAATCTCAAAATATTTTAAATACAAGGAAAAAGCTTTCCTCTATATAGGGATTGCCACTGTAGGAATTTCGAGCCCCTGGTGGCCTTCTACTCTATCATTTTTCTCAATCTTGTTTACCCAAGAAAGACTCGCCCAAGAAGTGTATTTCATCGTTGGAGTCTCATTCATACCTGTTTTTGCCTTTTTTTGGATTTTAGGGTTAAATATACTGGTTTTTAATGGAAAAAATAAGATTTTAATTGGAGTAGTTTTTATTCTTTTTTGCATCGTTGAAATCGCTTTTTTTACCATCCTTATCATAGATCCGTCCCAAATAGGGAGCTTGGCAGGTCCTGTTGATGTTTTATATAACCCTTTTATAATGAGTATCTTGGGAATTCTCATTTTTATCGTACTCGCAACCGGTCTTGTTTTTTCCACTCGCTCTCTAAAATCAAGTAATCCCGAAATTCAGGCAAAAGGTAAAGTACTGACAATAGCCTTCTTGATATGGGGCGCATGTGCACATGTTGACGCTATTTTTGCCCTCCCTATTCCATTATTGTTGGTGTTGAGAGGTCTTTTAATTCTTACTGCTATGCAATTTTATATTGGGTGGATTTTGCCAGAATTTTCGAAAAAGGTTTTGAAAAAAATAGGATTGTTGAACGCACCTTAAAACAATAAGTTAAATATTTAGTGAATTAAAAAAAAAAGGTTAAGTTGAATTACCTTCACTTGATTTGAGATTTTGCATACATCAGCATTGAATTCAGCTGAAGACCTTGAGGTGAGTTTTCTACGCCTTGTTGTTTATAAATTTCCAATGCGCTCTCCAAATAGCTCACGCTTTGTTCGAATTTATGCTGCGACACTAACACCTGACCAATGCTCACGAGACACATTGATTTAGATCTCAAGTTTCCAGACTTTTCGTAATATTCAAGAGCTTTTCGATAAAAATTCATGCCCTCATCGTGGTTTCCTTGAGCCATATAAATATTTCCAATACCCATTGCGTTGTCTGCAATTCCCGTTGGATTCTCCAATTTTTCTTCGATTTGCAGCGCCTCCTGATAATATTTAAGCGCTTCGACGAAATTATATTGAAAATAATAGATGCTACCTATACAAACATAAGCGCGAGCCTTACCCTTTAAGCTTCCTAATTCTTCATATATTTTTAAAGACTCCACTTGGTTTTTGAGCGCTTCTGGAAAATTTTTTAAATTTTGGTAGATACCTCCAATATTCGTATGGCACATTGCAGCAGTAGCGATATCTCCAATTTTTTTACTCGTTTCTAAGGCTTCTTGGTATTTGATCAAGGCGTCTTGATAATTTCCTTGCAAGTTAAGTACTCCCGCAATTCCTGATTGATTTTGGGCTATTAAAGACAGATTCCCGAGGTCTTGTGTTATTTCAAGTGCTTTTTGATAGTTCTTAAGCGCTTCTTGCAAGTTTCCTGTGTTAAGATATGTTGTAGCCATGTTTGTCAAATTCTTCGCTTGTCCTGGCACATTTCCAATTTCTAAGTTTATTTCTAAAGAATGGTCGAATAAATCTAACGCTTCTTGAGTTTTTCCTTGTAATTGACATATATTTCCTATATTCATCAAATTTAGCGATTCTGAAACTAAATCATTCAATTTTTTGTTGATTTCCAAGGATTCTTTAAACTTTGTAGTTGCTTCGTCGTATTTCCCTTGATTCGTCATTAACGTTCCTATATTCGTTAAAATGCGAGACTTACTATTCTCGTCTTGAATTGTTTCGCTAATCTCCAACGCTCCTTGGTAGATCTCTAACGCTCCCTCATATTTTCCCTGGTTGAGTAGTAGCGTTCCCTTGCTTATTAATGTGTTTATAGTTTTAGATAAATTTCCCAAAACTTTAGAAATCTCAAGTGAATCTTCGAAAAAGGGGAGCGCTTTTTCATATTCTCCTCGAAGCATGTGCATGATCCCCACGTTATTTAACTTGGCAGCCTTTCCGTCTAAATCGCCCAATTTATCGTCAATCTCTAACGCTTCCTTATAATTATTCGTGGCCAGATCGTACTTACCCTGATCCCTATAAGCGTCCGCTTTATTAGCCAAAAGGACGGATTTTATGGTCAAATCTCCTATTTGGTCGTTTATTTCGAGTGCTTCTTGAAAACGCGAAAGGGCATCGTTGTATTTGCCTTGTCTTATTAGAATTGCTCCAATGTTATTGAGCGTTTTGACTTTACCCTTTAAATTCCCTTTCTGATTTTGAATATCGTAGGCAGAATTAAAATAGGATAGGGCATTAGGATAATCGTGCTTGTCTGCAGTGGCCGTTCCGATGTAATGCAGACTTTCTGCTGCACCTTCTGTATCTCCCAATTCTTGTCTAATTTTTAGCGATTTTTCGAAATAGCTCAAGGCCTCGTCGTACTGGCTCTTCATCAAATCGGCACTACCAATCTTTATGTGAAAATCAGCTTGCGAGGACAAATCTCCTCTCGATATCGAGATTTGGAGACCTTTTTCAGAAGTACTTTTAGCATCGTCAGGTCTTGCTAATCTATAATAGATTTCGTGAGCGAATGCGTGTTTCTTGAAGTTGTTGTTAAAATCAACATTTCTTGAAACAAAAGATTTAAAATTTTCTGGCTGAAATGTTTTTTGACTAATATTCTCGGGTAGATCGCTCTTGATGAGAATGTTCCATAATCGTTTTGTAAAAAAATGAGATGTGTGGGTGTTAATCTTATAAATTTCGATTGGATTGTCCTGAAGCGTTGCGCTGTTGGCAATCTCTTTTAAGAGCGCTATTTCCTTACTCGACGATTCCTCTGATGAGGTATAATCAAATTTTAATAATTCGAGATTGATGTCGTTCGAATGGTTTAACCAAACGAGCTTAGAGACACCATGAAGTTCCTTTAAGGTTGGACCAATATCAAAGTCATCGCTCCCAGAATACCCTGCTACTATCAATGTAGCGTTTTGAAGGGCGTTGAACAGTGTTGCTCTTTTATATGGTTCCAAGGCAAAGGTTTCTCCTTCTCCTCTTTCCTTGCCCAATGAAGACAATGTGGTAACCAATGTTTCTTTGGTGATAGTGCCAGTTACGATGTTTTTATTTGTACCGTGCAATTTAATCAAAGGATATTTTTCCTCCTGAAATAAGTTTCCAGGATTTCTATGTTTCAAGAAATCCTCTTTGGTTATGATGGGAACAATATTTTCCTTATTATCCAAAATCCTCATCAAGGCGTATTCGATGAGGTAATCAAAATTTGTTGTTGCGACGAGATAATTCCTTTTTATAGCATTTGCTAAAAAATAATGGATCAGGTTTGGTTCTGTAAAGATGTCAAAATAGCCCATGGCTTTCAGATCAGGATCAAAATTATGCTGGAGGATCTCGACGATTAATTCGTATCTCAACCCTTCGAGGTTCTTAATGTTATTAACCTCTTCTTCGGGAGCGCCGAGCTCTATCAAGGCATCGCTAAATCCAATTGCGGAAGGCACGGAGGAAGGTTTATCCATGGATATTCCCGCACCTACTAGAAAAAATAGCTTGTTCTCGCCTGAAAAAATTTCTTCTAATCGCTTTTCAGGAGAGTCCTCAACTTTGAAAGACATGTATTTCCTAGTAGAAATGGTTGTTTTTATTAATTTCTACGAATTATATTCGATTGGAGAAACGCATTTAAATAAAGTTAAGTTAAATTATATTACATATTTAATTTGTATTCAATGAAATAAACAAAGAGGAGAAAAAATGAGAAAAACATATAAAAACGAGGGAATTATGAAGGCACTGACAATTATAGGTGCTATCGTTAGTTTAATCTTCGTAATTCTCGGCTTGCTGCATTTCTTCAATGTTTACTCCGTAACATATCCATACTGGAACCCATTCGGGGGCGAAATTGTGATGGTTCTCGTTGGATCTATTATTGGGTTAGTCATTGCAGCATTAACTCTAATGTGCGCCGTAAAACCAGGCGATCCGATTCCATTTAACTGGATTATATTGCTTATTTTTGCAATATTGTTGATCATCTTTGCACATGTCTTAGGTGGAGTGCTCGTACTCATCGCGTTCTTAATAGGATTGATCGAGGACCTTTAAAAGAAAAAATTTGTTTTTTTTCTTGTTTTTTTTTTAAATTTTTATTCTTAAAATCAAATTAACATTCTAAAAAATATGAAATTATTTCTTCAACCAAATTTACATCTGTAACTCTCTGTAGGCCTTTAAATCCAGGGATTGAATTCACTTCTATGACTTGATAGCCCTTGTCGCTTTCGATAATGTCTACGCCAGCTATCTCTGTTTTAGTAACTTGAGCTGCTTTTATGGCCATATTCCTTAATTCATTTGTTAGTTCTATTGGTTCTGACCGAGCTCCTGCGTGAATATTTGTCTTCCAATTGTCGCTCTTTCGATACATCCCCGCAATAGCTTTATTACCAAGCACGAGAATTCGAATGTCTCGATTGTAATGATCCACGAATTCTTGAACGTAAAACACATCATTGAGCTTTTCCAAGGTGTAAAAGACATTTTCAGCAAAGGATTTATCGTTAATTCTAGTTATTCCCACCCCTTTTGAACCAAATAATGGTTTTAAAACAATATCTCCTCCTAATTCGTCAAATGCTTCTAAAGCATCCTCGGCGTTCTCACAAATTATGGTTTTTGGGGTTGATATTCCGTTTCGCTCTAAATAAACGGATGTTAAAAATTTATCGCTTGCGATTTCCAAGGAGGTCCTAGAATTAATCAATCTGGTGCCGTGTAATTCAATCGCGGTGAGTAAATCAAGACGAAAAAAGATTTTTTGCGTTACATCAGCTCCGAATCCCCTGACTAAAGCTTTATTATTTTCAATGTCTTCAAATTCAGCGTGAAAATCGTGGATGTTTATCTTAACTTGTGTGGAAGCTGGAACGAAATATCGGACTTTAAAACCTCTTTTGTTCAATTCTGAAGATAACCTTTCTACTTCAGGATCTGATGGCTTGGGGGTTATAATCATTGAATACATGTTGTTATCTAATAATATTGTAAAATTAGACTTTTAAATGATTTACTTCAATTAAAAATTCCTTATGGGACTAGATGAATGTTTAACTATTTTAGTGGTATAATTAACCTTTCTTACGATTTTATTTCACGAATTTATCGCAGTCTTATTGTTTAAAATAAGGAGAATTTTAATTTTTGCAAGGCTTATCTATTATAAATAACATGGTACTTATATCTACTAGATCAAATTTTAATTCGGTGTAATACTCAATGGATACAAGCGACGAAACTGAAAAAACCGGGAACGATATTGAGAAATTGGTGAGAATTACTAGTGATATTCAAGATCTTTACTTGAAAAAACTACAACAACTGGACGATCTTAAAAACGAGGTTTCTGATTTGAAAGACGTGCTCAATTCACTCAAATCTATGGTTTCCATCCACTCTTTTAAGGGTGCAGACGAAATATATTCAAAATCAATATCAAGATGCGAAGATGGCAGCGATAATTACTTTCAGGAAACAGTACATCCCGATAAAATTGGAGGAGGTAAGCTTAAAAGAAAAATTTTCGCTCCTGACAGTAAAAAGGGGGAAAAACTGATTGCTATTTTAACTTTTGTTGGAATGAAAGAAATTACGGTTAAATTTCTCTACCCTGAAGAATCTTCGATCCGAGAGACGTCCGAGAGTTTTATTAGGGTTTTTATTAAAGAAGCTTTGGTAAAAGTAAAGGAAAAAAATCCTGATCTGAATGTAACCTACGAATAT
Source organism: Promethearchaeota archaeon (assembly GCA_016930515.1). Classification (GTDB taxonomy): domain Archaea; phylum Asgardarchaeota; class Lokiarchaeia; order Sigyniarchaeales; family SOKP01; genus FT1-020. Next base: position 35,209 of record JAFGGO010000065.1, read on the forward strand.
CTTAAAAAATCTGATTTGATAAGTTTGATCAAGATCTTGAATGTGAGCACAATAGATGATTTTGATCTCATCACTTCAAAAATACAAGATCTACTGATCAAGTAAACCGTTTTCGCACTACTGGAGTAAAATAAAATTATTTTAGTATCGTGAATTACAATCTTTTTAAATCTTAAAAAGTTATAATAAATGCTTTTACGATAATTAATAAAAAAATAAGTTGATAAAAAATGGTTGACCAAGGTTTATTAGACAAGATAAAAGGCCCGATGGACGATCCTTCATCTGCGACCCTTGAGGATATAGGTAATATCTTAGAATTTATTAAAGAAATTTCCAAAGAAAACGACGATATCAAGGAAGAATTAGAAGACATGGATATAGTCGTTCAAATTGTAATAACCGACAAGGAAGCAAAGTATTGGCTAAAAGCGCAAGAAGGAAAAGTAGATGCGGGCGAAGGCGATGTGGATGACCCTTCTTTCACGTTTACGGCCAGATTTGAAATTGGTGTAGGATTATTAACTGGTGAAATTGATTCTACTTCTGCATACATGGCAGGAGATATTACCGTTGAGGGAAATTTACAGGACGCCATGGCCTTCCAAGAGTTAATTGAATTAGCGACTGAAGCCTACGAGGACCTCACGGAATAAGCGTCGATCGTAAGAGGATTTTTTTTTTCTTTGTATTTTCAATTCTTTTTCAGTTTTATACCTATTTTATTGTTATTTATAGATTAATGATCAATTCATACCAAGAAAGGAAATCTTGAAATAACCTAAAGTTATATATGATGCGATCATTACATACTATAACTAATTAGCTAAGAAATTGGTTAGTAAAATGGTTGATCAAGCGTTATTAGACAAGATGAAAAGCATCGTGGACGATCCTTCGGCGGCGACTCTCGACGATATAAAGCACCTTTTAGAATTTTCCAAACAAATATCTAAAGAAAACGACGATATTAAAGAAGAACTCGAGGACATGGATATCGTCGTCCAGATGATCATTACCGATAAAGACGCTAAGTTTTGGTTAAAAGCACAGGAAGGAGAAGTTGATGTGGGAGAGGGCGATGTAGAAGATCCCTCATTCACATTTTCGGCAAGCTTTGACACCGCTATAGGGATGTTAACAGGCGAAATTGATTCTACTTCTGCATATATGGCAGGCGAAATTACCGTTGAAGGCAATTTACAGGACGCCATGGCGTTTCAAGAGCTAAATGAGTTAGTTATGGAAGCTTATGAGGATCTTACAGAGTAAGACCTTACAAGGTTTGACTATCTTTTCTTATTTTTTTTATTTTTATGATAAATATATAAATGATATATAACTGAATAAAAATACATTTTAAA
>JAFGGO010000066.1 GCA_016930515.1 Promethearchaeota archaeon
AATATCGCCTTCGTTTATAGTTGTTGCATTGGCGTAAAAGTCTGCTTCGGGAAGGATATTGACATGAGCTTCAAGCACCGTGACGTAGAAGAGCTTGACTTCCTCGTCCCAGTCGCCATTGGCGTCAGTGACATTTAGCTTTACGGTATAAATCCCTGCTATTGCGTATGTGTGTGAGGTCGTGGGAGTCGTAGTCGTTAATTCGGGCGTTCCATCGCCAAAATTCCACGAGTACAACGGAGGCGTATTGCCTTCGGTTCCATTGAAGGTGAATTGAACAATATCGCCTTCGTTTATAGTTGTTGCATTGGCGTAAAAGTCTGCTTCGGGAAAGATATCGACATGTGCTTCAAGCACCGTGATGTAGAAGAGCTTGACTTCCTCGTCCCAGTCGCCATTGGCATCGCTGACATTTAGTGTTACGGTATAAATTCCCGCTATTGTATATGAGTGTGAGGTTGTAAGAGTCGTAGTCGTTAATTCAGGTGTTCCATCGCCAAAGTTCCAAGAATAATTCAATTGACCTATCCCACTTGATCCCGTATAAGTAAATTGAACCCATTCACCTTCAATCAAGCTGGTTATATTAACCGTAAAATCTGCATTTAAGGGAATACCTATTATTATGGGATATTTATCTTGAGCTCCCGTGTTTCCATATATGTTATATGGCGTGTCTCCTATGCCAAAAGGTTCAATTTCGTCCACACCAGTATAATCGCTCCAATAATTTCCAACCGATCCGTTGTCCCATTGATTATCTCCACTATCATCTCGAGCATTCATACCGTTTTCAATAATGCTATTTTGAGATATCGTACTATCTTCGCAGAAAAATAGATATATTCCATAATCAATATTCTTGATAACTTGATTTTTTAAAACATTGTTATCATCGTTAAATTCAAGATATATTCCACGATAATTATAGCTGGCGATGTTTCCCAAAATCGTGTTATTATCGCAATAGGTGTATAAATAAATACCATAATCACCATTGGAACTTACTGTATTGTTTATAATATTGTTGTTTTGACATTCGTTTAATAAATATATTCCATATTCCGAATTAAAACAAACAATATTGTTCAAGAAAGTGTTATCATAACAACTCCTGTATAAATAGATTCCCCGTGAATTATTACCCATGTAATTGTTTGAGATAATATTATGAGAACTGGATTGTAAATAAATGGCATAATAGGTATTTGTCATGTTTTGTTGAGAGATTACACAATACGAGCTATTGATTAAAATAACTTGTCCTGCGTTGTCGAAATTACTCTCATTTAATCCTATTTCGTTAACATAATAATATAGCTTCTTACCATTTATTAGATTGGAAGTATCAATAGAGTGGGTCTTTAAATCATCAATTTCTCCCGAGACTAAGAGACCGCCCCCAATAATCGAGTTATCGTGTAAAATTGATTGCCTACAGGAATATAAACGCACACCAATTTTGTTGTTATTCATCACATTTCCAGTTATATTATTATTATAACAACCTCTATATATTTCAATCCCGTAATTAGTATTATAACTAAGAGTGTTTTCTGAGATAGTGTTATTGTTGCTCTCTTGGCATAGAAAAATCCCTCTATTGCTAATGTTACTTATTTCATTAGCTGCGATTATGTTTTTGTTGCTACTACAATCCAAAGAGATACCTATAGAACCGTTTATTACCGTATTTCCAGAAATTGAATTTTTACAAGCAGTGTATGTGTAGAATCCGTAAGTATTTCCAATGGCCATATTTCCTGAAATTATATTATCATCAGCCTCAATCAAGTAAAAACCATATTCGTTTTCAATAGCCGTGTTTCCAGAAACTGTATTATTATTGCGATGTGATATTTGTATCCCGTAAGAATTATTTCTCGCAATATTTCCAAGAATGGAGCTATTATAAGTAGAGAGAGTCAATCCCCAATAACTATTGTTAATCTTATTTCCCCAGACAATGTTGTTATGGCCGTGAATTGATATTCCGCGCTCGTTATTACAAGCAATATTTGCTGCAATTATCGAATTATCGTAAATATTGCTTAGATCCAATCCATATAAATTGTTATGAATATGATTTTCCGAAACGACAATATGTCTAGCGTTATCTATTCGAAGTCCATACCAGTCGTTAAAACTAATGTTATTACCTGAAATGGTGAAGTTTTCGCCTCCCTTTTGTAAATAGATCCCGAAGTGATTATTAGTAATTTCATTATCGAAAATCGAATTATTAACGCTGTAATAGAGTTGATATACACTGTAGTAATTTTTATTTATTGTATTATCAGAAATAACATTATATTCACAGTTTTCGTGCAGATAAATTCCTTCATAATTATCTTCAAGACGGTTTCCCGAGATAATATTGTGAGAACTCGAGTACATATAAATTGCGGCAGAAGTATTTGTTATATTTTGGTCAGAGAGAACGGAATTGGAACAATTTATCATGATGATTTGACCCGCGTTTGTAAAATTATTCGATCCTAATCCAATTTCGTTCACGTAATAATATGCGGGTTTCCCATTTATTTTATTTGTAGTATTTATTTCGTGAGTTGCTAAATCAACAATTGAACCGTATACAAAAAATCCGTCTCCATTTATTTCGTTTTCAAAAACTAACGGGTCTTGACAATATCTCAAATTTATTCCACAGTTATTTAAAGAGTTTTTTTTAACAGTCGCATTAACACAAGATGACAAATCTATATCGCCATGAACACTTAAGGTGTTATCTGAAACGATAGTACGGCTGCAATCACATATTCTCATTGTATAGAAAATGCTATTGTTTAATTCGTTTCCTGAAATTAAATTATCGGTGCTCGACCACGAATATATTCCATAATTACTGCCTTTTATCGTGTTTCCAATAAGCATATTATTATCACTCGCAACAATATTTATACCGTATTCTTGGTTGTCGTTAACCTCGTTATCAATAACATTATTATTCGTGAAACCAGTCAATTTAATACCACGAGTATTATAACTTACATCGTTGTTTGAGATTGTATTGTTGTAACCATTAATATAAATTCCATCTTCATCGTTGAACTCGGCCGTATTTCCAGAGATAATGTTATTATCACAATTGTATTGGTATATCCCATAAGAATTGTTATTAGCAGTATTGGACAAAAGTACATTATCATCACAATTATAATAAATAAAAAATCCATATGAATTATTGAGAACAATGTTTTCAGCGATTTCGTTATTATTACAACCTTGATCAAGGTAGATACCGCGGTCATTTTTATCTACCGTATTTGCTGTGATGACATTGCCGTCACAATTCGTTTCCAAGGATATTCCTATATAGGAATTGTTGTTTGCAACATTATCATTGATTAAATTGTTCATTGAGTCTTGATGCAAGGTTATTCCTGAACCACCATTGTATGAACAATTGTTATTAATTATTTGTCCATTTGAAACCACGGTAAGCTTGATACCAGCGTAAAAGAATCCCTTTCCTGAGTTATATAAAGTGCAATTTCTCACGATGAAATGAGCACTTGAATACTTAATTTCAATACAACTTGTAAGACTGCCTCCATTAATCGTTACATTTTCGATAATGTATGGGTTCCCTTCCGAACCATCACCTTTAGTACACCAAGCTTGAGTTCGTGCCCAAGCCCAGTTATTTGAACCCATATCGTTTATCACAATAGGATCTGTTAAAACCCAATAGTCGGAAGTTACAGTTTCTTCGACGATTCTCGTACTAGGATGATCGGAGCCAGAAAGAGAAGTTCTTAAAAAAAGACAAGACATTACAAAGACTAAGAACGCAAAAAATAACAATTCAAGCTTTCTATTTCTTCTAATCCATCGCAATCGTGTTGAATTCCTTAATTCTAAATAGTTTTGTTTCTTCATCATTTTATCACATATTCCATATTTTTAACTTATTTTTCTCAATTAATTCAGTTAAAATATTGATTTTCAATTTTTTTTAGATCGTAAAAAATCGATTGTTATTTCATACCACATTCAAGAGGGTATTTAAAAGGATCTAGAACTATTTTGAAATTTTGATATCTCAAAATTAATTGGATGCAAGAAATTCCTTTCCAAATTCTAATCTTAGGCACAGAATCTTTTCAGCTTATTATTTGGTTGATTAGAAGGGCTTTTGTTCATATATCTTTGAGTAAGTTTAGTACTTTCTTTAAATCGAATATAAATGAATCCATGAAGATAACCTGCTAATTAATTTTTTATTGTTTCATGGAAGGAGTATCGAAACTTGGAAGTTATTCATAGAAAATTTTTAAAAAAGATCTGATTTGTAAAAATTCTAATTATTTGAGATTAAAAAAAACTCCATTTAACTTATTTTATAGAAATTCTTAAAAATCCTTAATCTTATTATTATTTCACCTACTAGTAACTAACATATCAAATACATACGGATTGCTTTGACATGACAGACGAGGAAATCGTGTTTGAAGGACGAACCGAAGTTATTTATAAAATAATCGTGATTGGAGACCCTGCCGTGGGAAAAACCTCCTTGTTGGACAAGTATTCTTCGAAGAAATTCAAGTCGCAATACATCCCAACGGTTGGCACGAATATCGTAAAAGAGATCGTTGAGATAGAGGAGAACGGAAAAATAATAATGGTAAACTTGATGATCTGGGACATCGCAGGACAACCCCAATTTTACATGCTCCATCGACCATATTTTAACGGTGCCGATGGCATGATGCTCGTGTTTGACATCACCAGGAGCAGTACTTTCTCAAACGTGCAAAATTGGTTTAACACTGCCGTGAAATACGGACTGAGCGCGATTCCGCGAGTAATTATTGGAAATAAAATCGATTTAAAAGACGAAAGAAAGATCATCAAGCCCATGGCGGATCATTTGGCCGACAAGCTTAATTGTAATTACTACGAGACTTCTGCTAAAACCGGCGATGGCGTAAAGACTATCTTTAAAAACATTGCCGAAATCGTGAGGAAGGCAAAAACGAAATCTTAATGTTCTTTCTACTTTACTTATAAGCTCTTTTTTAAACCAATTGCCCTTTTAACGGAAAATCTAGAATTTTTTTGAATTTCACGAGATATAAAATAAATCTCTTTTAACACAAACTTAAGAGGATTCCAATCCCTGTCAAGAAGATGAAGAACCGCTTTAAGTTCTTGCTTGCCAACAACCTGCCCCACGCTAAGATGGGGCGTAAAACCTCCTTCGTGCTTGTTCAAATCGTCGCAATCGGGTATTAAATTTATCAATTTAGATTGAAGCTCTTTTATTAAAGATATCGGTTCGGGCTCCAACCAAACGGTAAAATTATTATTTCGATGCTTAAAAAATTTAAAGCGCGATAAATTCACTTCAAATTCTTCTATCTCTTTACAAAGATTGCTAACAAGCGTTTCGAGGTTGTTGAATTCACTTTCGGGGTAGAATGGATATATTAAATTCACATGAGGCATCCACCTGTTAAAGTGCCGATCCCGTACTCTTCGAATTTCTTGAATTGGAGGCCAAACATCCATAGGAGGTATGATAACCAGCGCCGTGGTGTGAGTTTTATTTTTCAAGCTAATTAAATAAAGGTTTTTATGTTTTTTTTGTTTACGGATACTTATGAACATTAAACAAAGGCATTTTATCAAAAGCACGGAGATCAAGGAATTAAAAGAAGAGGTGTTGAAACAATACGACGAGCGTTTTGTTGCGGGAATTTTCCCGAGTAAATCCCGAATTGAAGTAATCTACACGGAAGCGGGCGATAAACTGTATTCTGTTAACGGAGAATTGCGATTATGGCAATTAGAAAATCAATACATACCTGTACTATCGTATTTATTAAAAAGCAGCTTCAATATGAAGACAATCGTCGTGGATATGGGAGCAATCAGGTTCGTGACTAACGGTGCGGACATCATGAGACCAGGATTGCGCAAGATAGACGAAACCATTAAAAAAGGAGATATTGTCAGAATCTCGGACGAAAAACACGATAAGACTTTAGCCGTGGGAAAAAGCTTGTTTGATGCAGGGGAAATGGAGGCGCTTGAAAAAGGTAAAGTCGTGAAGAACCTTCACACCATAAAGGATTCGGTTTGGGAATTTGCAAAGGAATTCAAGTAAATTCTTCCTTTAAAATTGATTGCAAAATATTTTTTTCGGATTCGTCCAATTCTTCGACTTCCTTACTTTGCTTGTCGTAATAATCCAAATTTTTCTCGCTCATGATTCCCAAAATAAGCTCAGCTTTTATATAATAAAGGTAATAAAGCGCATTTAAATTTAATTCTTTTCAAAAGAAGGCTTCAATCAAAGAGTATTTACAGAAATTCAGATTTTAATATCAATGCAAGTTCGTCCTTTTCCTCCGAATCTAACTCCTTCGAAGACTTTCCCTCGTTTTGGAAATTATCAAGATTCTCGTCGTGATATAAACAAGACACGATCGTGAGAGCGTTTTGAAAAAAAACATCGCTTTTAATATCTTTTGCGACTTCTATGAGCTTTAAAATCGAATCGTTTACGAAAAGTTCCTTAATTGTCTCGTCGCCAACCTTTTTAATTTTCGAATAATTACTGAACACGCTTGAATAGTATTCGAGTTCTGAAGTCGTTTTTAAACCTCTCCCCTTAACTCTATTTATTAATCAAATTTTGAGCGAACTAAACAGATAGATATAATTGTATTAACTATTTAATAGATCGCAAAAAACCTCCCAAGTTGTGTCATCAGCACGAACAATATCTAATGGACATTTTTGTGGAAATTAAAGATACGACTTCTTACTTGATCGAGGTATAGGAAAACGCGTTATTAAATTTTAATAGATTTTTGAGTATCTATAACTTAAATTTAATCAAGGAAAAATTTTGAAAAGAAATTCGTTTTAATCTATTTTAGGTTATTACAATCGAAACATTGGGTTTCAATTAGACCATCTCTATCTGAATTCCACTCTATTTTTAGGTATTTATGAAACTTGCAGTGGAAATCTTCCCCAAGTAAAATTCCTGTACCACGAGAGATATTTTTTTTTACTTTTTCATTTAAATACGATTTATATCATCTATTAATAGTGATAAGGCAAGTAATGCAAAATCAAAACGAATAATTATTAATTGCGAGTATTACACCGGTATATCCTGAATGATACTCGAATTCAATAACGATTTTCTACTTGTATTACTTGGATGGTACTTGGATGACTAGGATAATAATCGTCTTGGTCATATCCAGATAACTCACTTAAAACGATAAAATGGGTGTTTGAAAATAATGAGCATGTATAGAAGTTATTTGTTAAAAAACGATTTTTGGGCAAAGAAAGGAAACGAGAAAGATTTAAACAGTCCAGAAAAAGTATACATCAAGCATAACGAGGCCGTAGGCGGGATTTGGGCCGTTATTCAAAACAAGAGCGAGCGAAAGGGAGTCAAGCTCATCGTCGAAGGGCAAGAGCACTTCTTCAACAACTTCGACAAGTTGGACGAATTTTTAAATCGATTAGAGCAAAGGCAACAAGATTTCATGAAGATCATTCGCAGGCGAAACATGAGCCAAAGGCTTCGAATGCTTGACATCTAACCAAATTTATTTTTTCCCTTACTATTATAATTATTTCAATAGTGATAAACAAGAATTTCTTTCAATTATTTCTAAAGTGTTAAGATTAATCTTTCGATATCTAACAATTTACTTCCAATTTTTATAAATAAAAGGCATAAAGCACCAATAATTAAAGATATGAATAAAATCGTCAAAGGAGATAAAAACGCAGGATTTATCATTTGTACGATAAAAATTGCCAATAACGGAATGACAAGCGAACCACTAACACTTTGAGCGTTTTTAACAGTTTTAGCTCTTGAGCTGATTATCACGGTGATTTGAATGAATAAAAAGCCCAATAGAGGCGCTAATATAAAAGCTATCAATAAATCCGTGATGTCGGTAAAAATCAAGATGTTTCCGTCTAAATGAGGTAATAAAATCATATTAACCGATAAACCCATTATAAAGAAACTAATTACGCTAATGGAAACTGAGGGCACGATAGCCGCTAATATCTTTCCAACAATGAGTTCAGTTTTTGTGATGGGTAATAACGCCATCGTCTCCATGGTTTTTCGTTCTTTTTCCCCTGCAAAAGAATCGGTAGCAATAAAACTCGATGTAAAACCAGGAATGAACAAAAAAAAGGGAATGATCATCATTTTTATCATTAGCGTGGCTGCAATTAAATAAATGTTATAATTCGATGGGATGTTCAGAGAAAAGAGGATAATATTTATTCCAGGAAAGTCGGTAAGGAAGGAAACGGGATCGGCTAAAATGGCAATCATCATAATGACGGGGAGTGCGATTGTGAAAATCAAAGGCAACACGACGATTGCTGCGATTATTTCTTTATTGTTAATCGTTCCATTCCAATCTTTTTTCATTATTCTTATAGAATTCCGCAAGTTCATTTTCATTTATCTCCTTGATTTTTTTCGTCGTTTTTCATAAGTTTCATGTAAATGTCTTCGAGTGACTGAATCTTTCTCTTGATTTCTAGTATTTTAGCACCGTGTTTTACCAATTGTTCCACGACTATAGGTGTTGTTTCGTCAATATCGTTTAAGAACAGGTGTATCTCGTTACCCTCGATTCTAAATTGCTTCACATGCTCTAATTGCTTCAAGCTTTGTTCAATCCCTTCAGAAATAACATTTTTTAAAGTACACACGACTTCTTGAGATTTGAACAAGTCCTTCCTGAGTTCGTTTGGAGTGCCAATTCGCTTTATCTTTCCCAGATCTAATATCGCCACTCGATCGCAAATTTTTTGTACCTCATCTAAATTATGGGAATTTATGAAAAGTGTTCGATTTTTGTGTTTTAAACCCAATATGAGCTCTCTTACTTTTACTGAAGCCACGGGGTCGAGGCCAGAAGTCGGTTCGTCAAAAAAAACAAATTGAGGATCGTGAAGGATGGCTCGAGCGATCGCAAGACGTTGCTTTTGACCCTTCGACAACTTTCCTGCTTTCATATGTTTTCTTTCTCCAAGACCAATCTCATCTAGCACTTCGTCTATTCTTTTTTCAAGGTAGCCATCATCAATTCCGTAGAAGCTTCCAAAAAACTTGAGGTTATTATAAACTGTTAAATGCTCGTAGCTACCGTGATTCTCCGTTAGGAATCCCATTTTTTTTCGAGCCTCGTGCTGTTTAGGTCCTATTTCTTTCCCATTTATCCAAATTACTCCCTTTGTAGGTTGCAACACACCCGCTATGCACCTAATTGTTGTAGTTTTTCCCGCACCATTCGGTCCAAGCAATCCAAAAATTTCCCCCTCATTAACCGAAAACGAAACACCATCTAATGCCCAGATTTCCTTTTCTCTCGGGTCTATTTTTTTTTGCTTGTTGTAAAAAACCTTCGAAAGGTTTTCAAGCTCGATAGATACATTCATCGTATGAGTGACTTAGGGATTTTATTCATATAAAATTATTTAAACTGAAGGTTCTAAAGCGTGAATTTCGTAAAGATAAAAAAAGTTAGTTAATTTTTGAACCGCAATTTTCGCAAAAATTTGCGTTCATAGCTAACTGATGCCCGCAATATACGCAAAAATTCTTGCCTTCTGAAGCGATTGGGGCAATGAGTTGTTTCGATGGAGGTTCAAATTCCTCGGACGGAACATACGATACGCTTTCACCAAGCATGATTTCTCCCGTGTCGGCGTTAAAGCGATATCTTATCTTACCGCTATTTCTTAAGGAAAGCAAGACTCTTAATACATCCTTTGGTTTGATACCAACTTCTAAAGCGATATCTTCCAGCTTAAAGGTTCCCGTTCCGCGCTGGGTTATGGCAGCTTTTATAGCTCTTTTATAGGTCACATTGGTGTAAATTTGTTGGAATCCCCCGATAAATATGAAAAAAGCGGGTATGAACAACCAATATCCCCAATAACGGAGTCCCATAAAATCAACGCTAAGCGAGTTGAAGACCAATGAAAGAATGGCGACAAACAAGAATGTCGATGCGCAACCAAACGATCCTGCAGCGGCCTCGTAGGATTTATTTGAATAATAGCGGTTTTTATACTTGTTATTTTCTTGTTCCATTTTTTTTCGTTTTCATTTTGAATGATAATTATTTTATACTAAGAAAGGTGTATTTTAAAATCTAATCTATTAATATAAAAAATTAATTTTCAAACTTGTAGAGTCCAATTCTTGATTTAAATCGACATTTATCTTAATATAGAAAATAGAATAAATGAAAAAATAATTAATTATATTTTCATGTAGATGTGATTTTTCGGATCGATTAACTTAAATTGCGAGCCTCCCGACTTCATTATCATTTCAGTCTTTCCCAAGACGAGTATACCACCTTGTATCAAATGATTGGCCAAGTTTTGGAATACTTTTTGTTGGAAGTACTTGTTGAGGTAAATTAAAATGTTTCGACAAAAGATCACATCGTATTTATGGTTTATAGCATGCTTAGATGTTAAATCTTCTTCAATAAAGATTACTTTTTCTTTGATCTTCTTGCTGATCTTATACTGAAGACCATAAGCTGTTGATTTAGATTTAAAAAAAGGTCTGTAAATGTCTGGTAAGTCGTGTACGGAATATTCACAATAAACACCCCTTTTCGCCATCTGGAGCGCTTTGGAATCTAGATCGGATGCAACGATTTCGAGATCAGGGACTTTAATTTTTATTTTTTTTAGATATTCAAAAAGCATTGCAATTGAATACGGTTCTTCTCCCGTTGAGCATGCAGCCGACCAAATGCGAATTAAATCGGGATTTTGAATCTTGGCTTTGTTCGATAAAAATAAGTTCTTAAGTTGCTGATAAACCTCATTGTTCCTGAAGAAGTAGGTGTAATTAATGGTAAAAAGATCGCTAAATTCGTTGAATTCAGCGGGATTCTTACAGACATGTTCCAAATAATCTTTATCAGACGATATATTCAAGCGATACATTCGCGCTTTAATGCGCCTTTCTAAAAAATCTCTCTTATAACATTCAAACTTTATTTTAGTAACTCTTCTAAGTTGGTCAATTATGTGTTCTATAGTAGATGGATCAAAATCAATTGATTTTAGGGAAAGTTCTGCATATGACATGATCATCTTTTGTTATAAGAAACTGGGTTTTTTTGTAAGAATAGGTGCATTTAATTAGCATGTCACTTGGTTTTTTACCAAGTCACGACCTTTTTTTACAATTTTGATAGTACTATTATAAATTCTCTTTTTTTAAATTTAACGATCGGGGTAAATTAGTTCTTTATTAATGATAAGAAAGCTCTTTTTTTGAGAAAGGATTTGTGGTAAAAAAGGATACATGCATTGATTGCATTTTTAAAAATCAATCAAACGAAGATTTAGATAATTTAATATTTATTTCATCCAAATAAGATTTTTCTCGATTTTTATTGTTTGTTGTGCGATTGGTCGATCGAAAACGAAGAAACTTTAATAAAAATAAATATACCATGCTTTTCATCCATTTTCTAAGAATTTTGGGACGACCGTTGACAGGAAAAAATTACTTATTCTTATTCTAGTTTAGAGCCATATAGAAAATACTTTTTTCTAACCAGGAACTGAATAACAAGATCAATAATAAATATTAATCCATTAACATATCATATAATAAATAGTGTTTTTTAGCTAGCAACAAGCGTTATTTTGCTTAAGCATATATATGAAAATTGTTATTATTGAGTAGGATTATGTCGGCAACAAAAAAGTACAAAATATGTATATTTGGCGATGGTGGCGTCGGAAAAACTACATTAACTCAACGATACCTCACAGGAGTATTTAAAGAGAAATACCAGCTTACCATTGGCATGGATTTTTACTTGAAAAAGCTGAATTTAAACGGTCAAGAAGTTTCACTCTACATATGGGATTTTGCCGGAGAAGAAAAGTTCCGTTTTCTAATGTCTGCTGCCCTCATGGGCGCACACGCCGTGATATTCGTGTACGACATCACGAGATATATCACATTAAAGAATTTGGAAAATTGGTTTTCTGTGTTTGCAGAGGCACGAGAAAAAGAAAGCCAAGACATGATCGTTGTTGCGGTAGGATCCAAGTTAGACCTCGCAGAATTAAGAACCATTCCAAAGGAATCTGGCACGGAATTAATCGATAAATATGATCTAAACGGCTGGATCGAGTGTTCCGCTAAGGACGGAACTAATGTAGAAAGAATCTTTGAGGAATTAACTCAAGGCTTACTTGAGCAAGAATCTTCTCGTAAAAAGAATAAGAAAGTAATTTTTTTTGATTAGCGCTTCAACGATTGAGATTTTCCAAGTGTTTTTTTTTCAGCTTTTCCCAAATATTCAAGAGTTTTTTATATTCTCCAAACCTATTTAAATTTTCTTGTATGTTTGACCTGATCATATCATAACCATTTAACTTCTGAAGCTCTGTTTTATTATTTTCTAGATCTTGGCGCATTTCAAGGAGTTCTTCTTCCCACTTGAGATTTGATTTTACGAGGTTTATACCACGTGTAAACATTTCTAATTCGATCGATGGTATTGAATAGATAATTTCACCTTTCGAAGACTTTTTTATCACATGTACAAGATCCATTTCAACGAATCTATTTACAACTTGCGAAATCTTACCCGAAGAAAACCCCGTTAACTGTTTGATTTTTTTTTGGGTGAGATTCTTTCTCGTTAAAAAATATAACAAGATTTTTGAAGCGATTTGGTCCCGTCCGAGAGAGATAACTGAATTTAACAAGAGAGAGACGATTTCTTTTTCAATTTCTTCTATTTTAGGATCAAAAGAGATTAATTCTTCTGTCATTTCACTTCGTCGCTTGGTTTATTAAATATATTCTTGATTTCAGCCCATATTTTCGTTAAGAGATCTAAAACGGATATCAATTCTTCCATCCTACTAGAGAGCAATTCGCACCCCGATTTTCCATCTAGATTTGATAGTTTAACCAATATTTGTTCCAAATCTTTTCTTATTTTAGGAAATTCGGTATAAGATAAATCGCCCACCTTAACATATATGCGTTCGTCGATTTGATATGCTTTTTCGTTTGAATTCTTCAACGGAATTTTTTTTATTACTCCCGATTTTACTAAAAAGTTTAGCTTTTTTGAAATGGTACCTTTAGAATAACTCGTCAGGTCTTTAATTTGAGATTGCGTGAGTAACTTATGAATGCTCAAATAACCTAGTATTGTCTGAAGCTTGGAATCTGCGTTTTTTGCTTTTCCAGAGTCTAAATAGAATTTAATCAAGGTGTCTTGATAACTTCTCATCTTTCCTTTGAAAATATGATTTTCGATCTCTTTTTTTAAAATTACCATTCCTATAGATAATATAATGCCTAAGGTATATAAAAGGCTTTTCATCTTTCATGAGGAATGAATAAGACTTAAATATGCATTTTTCTATTAATATATTAGAAGGTTTATTTTTCATGAAAAGTGAATCTTAATATAATAGTGAGAAAAAATGAATACAATCGAAGTAAGAAACCTTGTTAAATATTACAACAGAGGTAAGGTAAAGGCTGTAGACGACATTTCTTTTGATGTCCCGGAAGGTTCTCGTTTTGGTTTTTTAGGTCCGAATGGTGCGGGAAAGACTACGACCATCCGTTGTTTGTTAGGCTTGCTTCAGAAAACAGCCGGAGAAGTAACCATATTTGGAAAGCCCGTGAATCCAACCAAGGAAGTTTATTTTCGCAATCGCGTTGGATACCTCCCAGGAGAGCTAGGACTTTACAAGCAAATGACGGGATTCCAATTAGTTGAGTATTTTTCAAAACTATACGATGTCGATATCGATAGAATTTTCATTAAGGATGTTGCCGAACGTCTCCAAATAGACATGGAGAGAAAAATGGGTGTCTTGAGCAAGGGAAATAAGCAAAAAATTGGAGTTTTAACTGCCTTAATGGGGAAGTTCGACTTGCTCGTAATGGACGAGCCTACATCCGGATTGGATCCGCTCATGCAATCTGAGTTCTATAATATCGTTTCAGAACGGCAAAAAGAATCTAATTGCACGGTTTTCGTGTCAAGCCATGTCCTTCCTGAAGTTGAGAAGTTTTGCGATAAAGTTGCTATTATCAAAAATGGAAAAATTATAGAAATATCTGATATACAAAACCTCAAGGCAAAAAGCTTGAAAAATATTGAATTGGATTTTTTTACGGGTAAAAGTAAGGAATCGTTTGTTTTGTATTTAAAAACTACCTTTCCTAATGTCATTATTCAAACTCAATACGAAACGCAAGTATCATTTTTGCTTTCTCCAGCAGAAACCTTAAAGATTCTTCGAGAGATAAGCGATCGTGAATGGGAGGGCGCTCCGATACGGGATGTGCTCATCAAACATTCTAGTTTAGAAAACATTTTTATGGAATATTACAAGGATGAGAATAATAATCAAAAAATCATGGGAGGGGGGACTCTGTGAAAAAATTTCGATATAAAGACACACATGACCGATCTACAACGATAAATTTTTCAATTTTGGGAAACGTTAAAAAACCCGCAAGAATCGCTTGGACCGAGCTCGTAAACGCCAAGAAAGGAATTATATTATACGCCGTGCTCATGTTTTTGTTTATCATGTGGTTCATGACTATCTTCGATCCCGACCTTTTTTCTGGTTTTGAATCGATTTACTCCGACTTTCCCGAAGTCATTCTTGAAATGATCGGAGGTCAACTCGTACTTGCAGAATTTGGAGGTTTTGCGAATACTTACATATTTTCATTTGCTTGGATGTATTTTGGAATTTATTTAATACTAAGAGCGTCCCAAGACATACCAAAAGAGATCGAGAATAAGACGATTGATATCGTCCTTTCAAAACCCATCAAACGTTGGCATTTTATAGCGGGAAAGTACTTGCACCATATCATCGTAGCACTGATAATTACTATTGCCGTGGCCTTTGGAGCGCTCGTTGGAATGATTAGCATCAAGGCAAATTTCGATTTGGAAATCAATGTGGCAGAGATTTTCACGGGAATTCTTTGGATGTTCTTCTTCCTGCTTGCCATTGTTAGTACGGGTTTTTTCTTCTCAACATTCTTAAACACGAAATTATCCTTAGCAGTGAGCTTTGGAGGTATGATCCTTTTTTACATCATAGGAACAATGGTAGGGATGTTTCCTGAGGCAATTCAAGATATTAAATATATGAGTTTTTTCTATTATTTCAATCCTGCCGACCTCCTTATAAATCACGACTCGAGCTTTGTAGGCTTCTATATATTCGTTCTTTTTGCGTATTCCATTGTTTTAACAATAATCGCAACCATCATTTTTAATAAAAGAGATATTCCTGTTTAAAATCTTTTTTTATCCTATTTTTATTAAAAGTTATATATTGTTGGATGTTATTAGAATATTTAATTAAGAAACTTAATACAATTCTTTTAAAGTAGAGAGGAGATAAACACGCAATATATTGGAAATTTAGGATTATTAACTCTTATTCTCATAAGTGTCGTATATTCAGCTTGTTTTTTGTACTCGCTAAAATCCCAGGTCAAGAGCGCTGATAAAACTAAAATATTTCTAATGATGTGGAGTATGGCAGTTGCAATCACATATATCCCATGGATATTAAGAATTGCATTACTTGATGTCTATGAAACGAATACCGCTCTATTATATCCTTATTGGGCACTTTGTTATGCAATGGGCGCATTAGCGCTAATTTCACTGGATATGGCCGTTTTAAACCTTAGCTCTAGTCATGGATCTTTGTTTTTCAAGGTTCTTTTCGTAATCATCCCCTTATCTTTCGCAAGTGTTATAATCGTCTTGATAATGGGATTTCAGGTAGATTTGGTTTTATTCATGGGCGTGAACGACCTTAAGATTGGAAATGTAATCGTTTATATTTACTTCATCGTTCTTATCGTGTTTTATATTGCCCTCCCTAACGCGATTTTTATAAATTTTTTAATCAAGGAACGATCTCAAAAGACTTTTGCGTATAAACGAGTAAGAATAATCGAGATAGGGGTTTTAATGTTCTCAATAGGGATAGCGCTCGATGGAATGAGACTTCCAAGCGATATAGGCATATTCATTGCGAGAGTAATACTTCTTATGGGTGGATTATTTGTAGCAAGGGGTTTTTTCATGCAGCAAGAAACCTGAGTCATTATATTTTTTACGTTATACCTTTTTTTTTTTATTTTGTCATGTTTTAATCCTTTAAGTGCTCTTTAATTTTTTACTGTTAATAAGATAAACCAGTGCGAATAACCCAGTAAAGAAACTCATGACGATAAAACCTGAAAAATTAGGGAGGTTCGCCAAGAATCCGGCAAAAATGGGGCCAAGCCAAAAGCCAAAACCACTTGCAGATTCAAAAAAGGTCGTACCTTTCATGTTTTTGTTCTGTATGTTTTTTAGAATGCTTAATTTAAAACCATAACTGTAAAGAATCGCAAGAGACATTCCAAAAAGAGCCAGTATTATTACATAGATTAAGAAATTATCAATCAATCCAAATATTGAAAATATGCTTATCATGATTAATATTACCGGTGGTATCGATTTTCTCAAGGTTTTTATTGATAAAGACATTACTAAGTAAATTGTAATGGTTTGCACGAGTGTTCGAACAAAATTGAGTAAGTATGACACATAGTCAGGATAATTCAGGTTATTTAGCTTGATCGGATAAAGTATACCAAAACTTCCGCTTAAAAAAGCAAATAAAAACATTAACGAGAAGAAAACTGTCATTGGAATAATCAATTGTTTTAAATTATTTTTGGAAAGCGTTTCGTCCATTAAAAGATCTTGAGGATTTACTCCGTTGATGTTTTCAAAGATAATAGCTAAGACGACCATTGAAATAGAATAAATTAAAGACAAATCAAAGACAAGGAGTAAATCTGAAAGGAAGAATAGTAAAATCGCGCATATAGAATACCCAAAAATCCCACCTAAATTCCAAGATAATCCATAGAGCTTATCCAAGGCCCTTTTTTTTTTCTCATCGTCTCGTATGTGGTCTTTGGTCAAGAGAGAAGTGTGAGCGCTTGCTATTATTGGCCAAAAAAGCCCCAAGAATAGACCGTCTAAAAATAGAAAGGCATATGTCAAGCCCCAGCATTCCAAGGAAAATTGCAAGCCTATTTGAACGACCAACATTCCAAGGGTTGCTATTAAGAGGCTGTTTTTAATCCCGATTTTTTTATAGGCGTTGCGAAATAAAAACGGAGAAAATAAATACGACAAGGCCGTCGCCGCAGTAAGGAATCCAATTAGTCCACCGTCCAATTTTCCGTTATAATAGAGTGGTATTGCCAAACTTATTCCAAAACTGCTCGCAGCCCTAAAAAACTGCAAGCCAAGAAAGGGAATGAGCCTGTATTTATAGCGTGCTTTCATTATCGGAACGATATCTGTTTAATTAGGAGAATGTGTAATAGAAGTTAAAGCTTATGTTAGGATTTTTTGGAGATTACGCTTGGAAAATAAATCGAGACAATGCAATCTTTTATCTCGTAATGCGAATAAAGTTTATCTTTAAAGAATTGTTTTCTTAATAGATCATTAATGATTGAACGAACTCTTTGATCCGTATTTTAATTGAACACGATGGTAATCTAAAGGTATAAAACAATCATGAACGCAATTGATGAATCTACAATAAAACGATTAAATTCTCGTTCCTTCAAGGGAATTATATTTGATTTCGATGGTACCTTGTTGGATATTAAAAATGCCATGGTAAAAGCTATCGAAGAGATTTTTGCAGAAAATAAAATTGATTTTGAACCCGAAGCATCTTTGCAAGAGATTGGAGCACTTCTTGAAACGCTACAAGGATACCCTCTTCCCAAGATCGTATTAAACTCGTACGAAATCTTCAAGTATATAACAACTTTTAAAGATATAACTTATATAAAAAAAATCTTAATCAGCACTAAAATCTTTGCTAAATATCTTGAATACGCACGCCAAGCGCCTTTAGTACCAGGAGCACGAGAGCTGCTCGAAATTTTAAAAAATAAACTTGGCTGCGACCTTTTTATTATATCGCATAACAAGAAAGAAAACCTTCTTTTTCACTTGGATAAATATGGGATATTGAATTATTTTAAAGGTGTATTTGGAACAGACGACCTTCCCGCGTTAAAACCAGACCCTCAATCCCTAGAACCCGCCATTAAAGAATATCCCATTAGCGTCAAGAGGAGCGAATTCGTGATGATAGGAGACATGCCAACGGATATTCAAGCAGGACGAGAAGCAGGATTTCAAACGATTGCCTTAGCAAGTGGTATTAGCAACAGAAATGTATTATTAAATTCCCGACCTAACCTTATAGTAAATACTTTAACGGAATTGATTGATTTAATAAACGCAAGTAAATAGAAAATCGAGAAAGGAAATCTACAACTCGATTTGGAAATGAAATTAGAAATCCTTCTCTAGGTCTTTATATAAATAATGCTAACATTTAGAAATAATAAGATTTCAGTTTGAACCAAATATAATTTTTTATTTAAATAAAATAAAAATACTTAATGTTAACTAAATCGCTAAGCGTGAAAAAATTCAATGGTAGATAGGCACGATTATCCCTTTTTTGGCCAAACCACGGGAATGATAGTATCCAGCAATTCAAGATCCGAACCTTATATGTTTCTTAAATGTATAAAAAAGAAACAAGATGGATCGTGGGAAAAGGCATCTTTAGGAGAAGGCAAGACTGTAAAATTTTCCTTAGAAGAAATGATGGAGATCGTGGATCTTTTCAAGGGAAACGCTGATAAATGGAGTGGATTTCACGATTTCAACGGAGAAAAAACCCAGATTTCCATCAATTGGGAAAATGGGGAAAAGAAGAATGTATGGGTAAAAATTAATTCATACGCAAGGAGATTTCAAGGCGGACAGATGGGCGTGTTCAGGGATTTATTGGCACACATCCTCGATGAAAAGATCGCTCACGCAACCGTCATGAGCGTTCAAAGAGAACGAATTAAGGAAGAGCTTACCATAGATTCAGATTCGAGTCCAATAAACACCAAGATTAAATCTAATAACGATTTGGTTGATCAGAACGACGAAAAGATAAAAGTCAAAGGTAAGATAAATGGTCAGACGGATAAAGCGCTCCTAATCGTGTTTTTAAATGGGCAAGAATCGTGGATTCCTAAGTCCTCAATAGCATCAAGATTGGAAGAGAACTCCGACGCATTTCAAGAGTTAATCGTTGATTCCTGGGTACTCAAAAAAAATAAAGTTATATGATCCTCTTTTTCATTTTTGATAGTATATTATCACCATTATTTCTTTTACAATTCATTTTTTATTTAAATTAAACCAAATGAAAATAAGGCTATAGTATATGAAATATATTTTAATGCATCATGGCCGTTCAAAGCTATCTATCGAATTTATTTGTTTCCCGCTCGAAATTACTTTCCGATTTCACGCAAAATTATCTCGATTCCTTCAATTTTAGAGAAAACATCAATCTTCACTCAGGAACGCAATTTAGATTCACGATTCGGGAAAGAACAAAACCTAAGAAAATCAATCCCATTATCAGAAAAGCGAGAGCTAGCGATGTAGAAGATATAGTATACACATACAAGGATGTCTACGAGGGAACACATCCATACAGGGAGATGGAGGATCCTACTCACATTCTTAAAATGATTGAAAAGGAAAATGTTGAATGGTTGATATTTGAGCACCCCAATACTGGCGAAATCTGTGGTTGTTTCACCCTAGTCCTCGATTTTAAAGATATGAAGGGTTATACCAGAGGTTTCGTCGTGAAGAAAAAATTTGAAGGTAAGTTGGATGTGATAAAAGCGTTCTTAGGGTCTTTTATCGCAATGTTTGCAAAATACGAAGGCAAGATATTTAGGTGGTATGGTGAAAGCAGGACGGCGCATTCGAAGTCACAGTACTGCATGAGGCCAAGCGGGTTTAAACCTATTGCATTTCTCCCCAATAAGGATGTGTTTTTCCATAAGGTCGAATCCGACATTTTAATCATAAGTTACGACCAGAAGGCTATCTCGGACATGAGATCCAAGGAAATACCTACAATAATACCAGAAGTCGTTGATTGCTTTCGCTATTCTTCAAGACGGTACGCATTAGGAAAATATAAAACATATCATTCTCCTTTATTCCTTGATCAAAAAAGACTAAATTCCATTTCTAATAAAATAATTAATCGTTACAGCAAGGATAGGTTTGGATACCAAAAATACAATATCCACATAAAGGAAACGGAATCATATTTGTCGTTCTTATACACGCCATCAGTTCAGAGCATTGAAAAGGTCGAATATCATGCGGAAAGCATTGAGGATCTACATGTTTTAGTAAGAGAATTGATAAACGAAGCATTTCGCTTGCAAGTTAGATATATGGAAGTCTTCGTGAGCGCGTATATGCCTCAAGAACAATTGGTATTTTATGAATTGGGATTGATTCCTCGAGGGTACTTACCAAGCTGGAAATATGATATTGTGACTTCCAATTTTAAAGATTACATCCTATTTAATAGATTTCGAGGGCAAGTTGCTAAAGACATTCAGTTATTAGACGAGGGAAAGGAATTACTTGATTGTTTAAAGTTTACTCTTCATAGAATTTAGGCATAGAACACGATGATTACGAATCGAACGGATTTGGACAAAACGACAAAATGGTGAAAGCAACAAACCTAATAATAGGCAATTAGCAAAATCTCGTTGCTTTTGATGATGATTGGTATAAAATTAATTTGTAATAGTGCTTTATAAGTATAAGAAAAGAACATCAAAAAAGGTATTCAATCCTTAAATTCTAAAGAAAGCTTTTCCGTCCATTATCCAAAAAGGAAGTATGTCCTTCTTCACCAATTCGTCGATGTTCTGGTTAAAGCGCTTGGAAAGAAAATTATTGGAGATAATGAGTGCTTTTTGGTCTCGCGCATATTTAAGTAAGAGTTCTTCGACAGGAATTCCATCGGGAGCTTGTAAAATGAGATTTTGTTTCACGCATTTTAAATAGGCATCTGGCAAATCAATACAGTTGGCGAGAGAGGCATCTGATACGATGACTATCTTCTTTGCACCCAAGTCTCTTAAAGCGTCGTAAACGAGTTTGATGTTTACGAGTTGCGCTCCACCGTTTTTTGAAAGAGAATGATAAGCCACATTCGTACCGTCAACGACAAACACCCTACCTTTTAAGGTTAATTTTTGTTTTTTCCTAAAATATAGCTCGTTTTGAAGAGAATTTTCAAATACTTTTTGCTCTACTCGATTAAGCGTTTCTAAGAACCACTTCTTAAAAGACACAAAATCAGAAAGAGGCGATTCGATCCCGTGCTTCTTTTGTGGTTGTATTCTTTTAATTGAGTTCGAAACACTAGTGTTATCTCGAATTAATTTCGAAATTAAGGCATCTGGAACCTTTAAGTAAGTAAAGATTTTTTTAAAATCCTCATTATCGGTTTCTGACAACTCAAATTTCGTGTAATTCATCGCAACCCAACTGGCAAGGAAGTCTTCGGGAATTCCGTCCTTCCAATGATGATTTCTCAAGTAATCATACAATTTTTGAGGATCGTAGAGTTGTTCCAACTCTAAATTCGCAGGATTAACCTTATCGTGTCGATAATCGTGGAGAACTTGAACGAATTCCCGGGCAATTTGCTTGTTAATATTGATAACGAACTCGTATTCCTTGACGAAGGTCTTTAGTTTATTGAATCTATTTTGATGTGAGTTGGAAAACTTACCTCCTTTCGTTTCGATCTGGGGTAGTTCTATATCGAAATAGAGTTCCACGAACTTTAAGATCTTGTTCCAATATTTGCGAGGATATTCCGCTAATATCTCGTTTAAAAAGCCAAGCTCTCCCGTATCTACATACTCCGCGAATATTGAACCTGCAACGGTTTTAATTTTCTGGATTTTATCAAGCAGGATATTCTGATTTCTCGATGTTTGTATTAAAAGATTTTCAAACTCGAGATCCAATTCAGAAATATTGTAATTCAGAAACGAATTGTTTTTCTTGTTAAAAATAACATACTTATTGTCGTTTATCTGGAGATGAACGATCTCGTTTACATTTAAAATACATCTTATTCCTTTTACTTGGACAATCTGGTTTAACATTTCCTCTCTGAGATTATAGATCAAGAACAAGGTCGGATTTTGGGAATAAGAATTGTTTAGTTCGCTCTCAACTATCTCCTTGAGGTTGTGCAATGCTGTTGATTCGAAATCAATGACATTGTGTCCAACGGTAAAGGTTTCTAAAACATGAAGGTGCTTCAAATCGATATAAGGCAACAAAATAAGGTTTTTTTGCTGAAAAAATAAAATATTCAGAAATTCTGGTCTGATTAGATCAATACCTGCGTCCGTTGTTTAACACCTCCAATAATATAAGAACAAATTTATAGTAATTCATACTTGAAGTAGTTAAAAATAACCTGTACCATCAAGTCTTCGAAACACGGCACGACATTATCACCTTCTAGGGCCTTTGAAGGATATAAAACTCTCGTGTCGTCTGAGTAGGTTTCTTCAGATGGAAGTCCCATATCTTTTTTAAAATCACCAATTGGTATTGCGTTGTCCAAGTCGCGCTTATTGAGCTGAACAACATATGGAATTTGTTTTGGACCCGCAAAACTTTTTAATTCCCTGAAACTGCGCTTGTTTTGTTCCATTTTCTCTAGATCTGAATCCGCAACAAATACAATACCATCAGCACCATCAAGTACATATTCCCTCGTAGAAAGGAATCTTTCTTGACCCGTACATGTGACTACTTGAACCACGATTTCGTACAATTTTTGGTCGATTTCAAAATCAAAGGATAAGAAAAGTGAATCTTGCCAAAGCGTTCGACCGTCGGTAGTTTCGATGGAATATCCTTGACTTATTTCGGTCATGCTAAACTTTTCTTTCAAGCGAAAAAAGTTCGTGGTCTTTCCAGACTCCCCTGGCCCCCAATACACGATTTTAAATTGTATCACGCCGTCTTTTCTCCTGTTAGCCTTGCCAGAGTTCTGACTTGGCGCTGATTCTTCCTTTTTGTTTGATGTATTGATTATCATTTGATCATCATCTCGAGAGGATCTAGGTAGCACTACCAATCTTATCCTTGAAAATCTCATTCTTCAGGTTTTTAATATGTTCTTTAAGCTGAAGCTCGTTCATCTTGAGAGTATGTTTGATATTGTTGCTTTTTTGAATCTCTTGCTTGATCAAAGGAGCAAATTTTCCCATTTGGAGTACGACTACTCCAATGTTGACTTCCCTATCCGTCAGGAGCACGATAAGGATCTCGCGCTTTCCCTTCTTTTCGAGAGCAACGGGACCAAGCGAGCGCACGAACAATTGCATGTTATTGTAAATCAAGCTGGCTCGCTCCAAGTTGTCGGTTTCAAAAAAGTCTTGTCCCTGTCTCGCAATACCATACAACGCAGCGCCTATCGAACCCAAGTCCCAGTAATTTAATTTTTTTTCAAACCGAGAATCTACGGCTATGATTTTCGCGTCTTGGTCTATCGCAATTAACCCGTATATATACCCTTTTCGAGTCAAGCGCCCGTAATTAGTCCTGATATCGCTTAAAAGCTCACTTATCTTGTTTTGAAATAACATCTTTGGGATTGTTCCATTCATTGTCGTTCAATCATTTTTTTTACAAAGATAGAACGATAGAAGTATTTAAAGGAAAAATTTAGGGATCTTTATTGAATCTTGTTTATAACGGTTTTTTTCGTAATTTTTATTTGATTTAGTCCAGTGTATTGATTTTTCTTTACCAAAACATTAGAAAGAGAAATTTTATCCCCTATATCTAACATTTTAAAGCATTCTACAGCACGAATCCCCCAAACTACGACTTCGATGTGCTTATCGTTGTTGCATAAAAAGATGCTAAGTAAGAAAGATTTATCGCCGCTTTTCAAGTTTTTTTCGCCAAATTTCTTGTTTTCCACGATGCCGATAATTTTTTCGTAAAATCCTTCGCTTTCAAATAATCGAGTTATTTTTGGAGCGGCCTGAATATATTTCTGCCTTAAATAATTTTTGTTTATTAAGGGCGGAATTTCGTTCTTTTTCACATTTTGGGGCGCTATCTCTAAGAATCCTTTTTTCTTTACCTGTAGCTCCAAGATTCCTTTTGTGCCTTTCTTAGCGTAGGCACCAATAATTCGCACGATCTCGTTAGGTTTAATATAATCATTACGCATTATTTCAACTTGCCTGTCCCATAATGTTACTTTTATTTTACCTGTCTTATCTCTCAAGACGAATGATCCTACCATGCCAATCGTGCCGTCCTTTCTCGTAAATTCCTTGATACCATAGATGGTTTCAATCCTACCCGAGATTACAACATTGTCAGTATTTTCTGAAAGATCAGCAATATTTGACTCGAAATCGCAATAATCCACATTTTCGTGCATATATTCCTCTATTTCGAAATAGGTTTCAATAAGGTGTAAGTTTAGGCCTCTTTCCTTGGCAATCACGAACAATAGGGCTTCTGTGGTCAAATAACCCCCATAATCCCGTTCTTTTTTTTGCATTTCATTTTTAATCTCAGATTCAGTGAGACCTGAGTTGAGAAGAGCGTCATACAATTCGTCAACATTAGACATTCGTATTGCCTCGATTCGTGTGTTTTAATCTTTTCCATATATTTTCAAGATGTTCCGCGTTCGGTGAAAAGCATAAGCTGAACAGTTCGCCAAGTATCTCAAGTTTTTCTGCAAGATCGGCTTGTAATGGTTCGATTTCAGATCCTTCTTGTCGGTAACAAATATGATCACGGCAATCTGTGTGGAAATGCGTGGCCAAAATACCACTTTTCTCAATTTATCGTGCAATATAGTAAGATTTATTCTTGCTCGCTTGTAATCGAATACTGGGGCAAAACGATGGACTAAATGCAGGTATGCTCGTACTTTTCGGTTTAAGGATTTGGGGTCATGTGCCCGCCGAAGTACGATCCTGTTTAAAAATTCGTGTAGAATTAAAAGGTTTTTCAAAAATTGATTTACTATATTCCAAACCGTTGAACGAGGAATGTTTAAGAGGTTAGAAATCTGAAGCACCTCACTTGGAGGTAATTGTTCACGCAGTTGCCCTTTATGAGTTAAGGAGACCAATCTCACAAGAATGTTAAGAACTAAAGCCCTAGTTTCTTTTGAAGGGACAAGTACTCTATATTTTGTTGTTCTAATAGTTTCGTTAGACATTTTCGTTAACATGTTCATTTTTCCGTCCTTAAAACATCTATTATTCGTAATTTAACTTAGAGCCCATATATTTAAATAAAAAATGAGTTATTTTTTTCACCCTTTCTATTAACTCGTTTGCCTGCATTATCGTTGTAAAAATTGTTATTCAGAAATTCAATCAGTTAAATAAATATCTAGTGATTTTTGTGAGGTTACATGCGTTTTAATAGCGCTTTTGAAATTAGTCAAGCATTTATAATAGCTTCTCGATAAGATTGACATGGCTTTTTCCACCCGTTCTCGGTTAAGATGGTGGTTTTGGCATAGGAATGAAACCACTCGAGAAGTATCTGGTGCGTTCCAATGAATGTTTCCGGTTAGATTAACAATATCTGGAAAAAGAAATATCTTCCTTATATTTTTTATTACTTCATGAGTAAGATAAGTGAAATCATATTTTTTGGAGTATATCTGAATAATTTTCTCTAAATTTCTGTTTTTTTTTACTAGCGATAAAGACCTTTTTGCTCCCAGGTTTTGAACACCTGAAAAATAGTCATTTCCAACAAGAATGGTCATATCCACCAGTTGAAACCTATCGATACCCCACACGCGCAAATTTTGGTTAAGATCCACAAGTTGAGTATTTACTTTTTCATAAACCCATTTTCCACGCTGTTTTCTCCGTCTCGATTTCGAGAGGTTTTGAACGGTACGAGGACACCCGAAAACGAGAATATCATAATCTTGGGAAACGGCAAAATTTGCCACATTCGAGGAAACTAAGTGTGCACATTGAGCTTCGGCAGACGCAGGCGATTCGATTATCGGCACGCCCATTGCTCCTAATAATAGCCTCGATTCATTCAAAACATTTGTCCACAAATATTCCTTGCTTAAGGCAATATTGTGTGCTGCTTTTAGATCTCTCCTCTCAATTGCCTTTTGATAAAGTTTCTCTGAAAACAGAAAATCTGCAAGTAGGTCTTTGGTGATCTTCCTCTTGAGTTCTGAATCTCGGCCATCAAAGCAAAAAATAGGTAAAATGCCATTGGAATAGTAAAAACTTACCCTGTATAATAAACCATAGAGGTGAGAAATGATTTTCTGCGTGCGATCCGTTATATAAGCAGCATTTTCTATCCTACTTGAAAATCCTATCAGGGCAGCGAGAATATTCGAAGCATCTACTGCAACGATGCTGTTCATTAGATCGTTCGTTTTAATGATGTTCGATTTAACGATTTCCCTTATTTTTACTCCCATAAATGCGTACTATAATTCAATGAATTTAAAGGAAAAAAGAGAATTAATCAAAATGTTCTGAGAACAATAAATCATTTTTCTTTTATCAATTTGGGTTCAGTTTACAGAGATTTTAGCTCTCTTAGGATTTCATTTACTTAAGTCCGTTTGCGAAGGCAAGTTTCTCTTCGATCGAGAGTATTTCCTCGTCATCAAATAGGGATAAATCTTTTTTTTCGAATTCCAATTGGCACACAAGGCAATCAAATGATTTTTCGTAAATCGCGAGAGCTTTTCCCTGACAACGAGGGCAATGTAAGTCTATTTGCTCTTCTTTTCTCATGGTATACCGAATTCGCCAGTTAGATTGAATAATTGAGATTTTATATATAACAAATAGACAGTATCCTTATTAAATGCACCTGCATGTTTAGAATGCTTATTATCTTTAAGGATTCTTTGATATATAGGACGAATTAAGACATCATATATTTTCATAGGTCCTCGTACCTCTATTAGTATTATATAGATTCTAATTTAATTCCTGCTATGCTCTATATCTTCAAGGCAAAACCGTATTAAAAGGGCCACGATATTTGATTTCTCTTCCTCGGCAAGCATATTTTCAGGGTCATAAATCGAAAGCTCACTTTTATTAAACTCGAGGGAGCAATTTAAACAGTCTAGACTCGTATCGAGGTCGAATAAACTAGAGCTATGGCAACGAGGGCATGTTTCTGATTCAATATCGTATGAAACAGTCTTAGAATATCTCAGTCGTGCTCTAGTGCTCCTTTTTTTTTCCTGATTTTCTTGCATATTTCCGCACTCTTCTTTTGATCTTGTTGGTTGATGATAAGTTGTTAGTTTAAAAATAAAAAACGCTCTCGCTCGAAAAGGGTTTTTTCTTTATATAGGTTCGATATCAAAGAATTTAAAGCACAAATAATTTCGAGTAAGTGAAAATGACAAGAAACGATAGCGACATAATCATCATCAAGGACAAAAAAAG
Organism: Promethearchaeota archaeon; assembly: GCA_016930515.1. Classification (GTDB taxonomy): domain Archaea; phylum Asgardarchaeota; class Lokiarchaeia; order Sigyniarchaeales; family SOKP01; genus FT1-020. The sequence continues at coordinate 27,539 of JAFGGO010000066.1, forward strand.
TTCGTTCAAGGGAGCATATTGGGTGTTGTTTGCACTCCTTTTATTCGTTGCGATTTATGTGCCGTTTTTTGGAACGAACCTCAGGTATCAAACGAGCGCTGTCTTAAAGACCGTTTTTAACACAATCGGGACTATTTGTCTAGTAGGAGGAGGCATTCTAATTGCGTTTGGAATAATATCCATTTTTCTAAAGGGCACTAGAGGACTTGCAATGATGTTGATCGGTGTGTTAGCCCTGTGGATCGGATCCTGGCTGACAGGTACTCCCTTCTTATTTGAATTATTCGGGTTGGGGGCAGATGCCAGCGAATCGACAGGATATCATTAAATTCTCCTTTTTATCTTTCATTGAATTGAGTCTAAATATTTAAATTTATTATTCATTTATTGATTAAATTATTCAACATTCATGCTAAATTATTTTCAAATTTATGGTGGAATTAACCGTTCAATCTATTTTAATAAGCTGCAAACCAATTTATTCAGAGTGAAGAGTTCTTTTCGGATCAGAAATAAGTTCGTGTTTAGACCCTTGAGCCCATTTTCAAAAAATATCCTGCGAATTTAATGCCTTCGTCATATATTAAGGTGAAAATAATTGAATCCCGTGTATAATCCGCACAACGATATTAGTGCAATGCAGAGTATCATGACGGAAATCAGACTCATTCGCAATCGCTTGGTGCCAACGAGAAGGAACACGAAGCAGACTACGAGCCCCAATACGCCCACGATCGATCCAAGTGCTATTAAGTATTCAATACCATTTTCCATACTATCGAAGTAATCGAACATCATGATGTTTGAAAGATGACCCCCTTGTTTATAAAGAAAAAAAAACTCAGAAGTTCCGTTTTTAATAGGGCGATTTTTTCTTTAAATAAAATCGCTCGAGAGTTTATTCAAACCATTTCATAAAAAAGTGGAAAAATATGAAAAAATTAGAAGAAATAGGTACTTGTCCAAAGTGTGACTTTTCGATTTTTTCGTACAAGACTACCCAGTACAAGCGATTTGCGAAGTGTTCTAATTGTGGAACCTCGTATTCTTTGCCAAAAAGGGGTAAATTGTTGAATTCCGCCCTAACATGCCCTATCAGGAATTTTCCTATACTTATCGTGGATAGGAACGAGGGAAGGGCATTTTTCTGGGCAGATCAGCCGTGCTTTAATTGCGTGCATTACGATAAATGCGAGCCAATTAGTGAACTCGTTTCCGAGTTCAAGGAATTAGAGGTGTACGGTTATTAACGCTCAGAAGAAAGCTTCTATGGTCATTATATTTTTTTTAATGTTTGTTATTTCTTTTGCCGTTCGATTAAATCAATGTGAACCAACCGCACTAATAGGTTTTGATAACGAGTTTGGAGAGCTTCGAACGAGTGAAGAAATTCTAATTGATAAGGTCTACGAGTTTACAACAGATAACCCAGTTAAAAAATTCGAAGACTTGGAGATGATTGCTGAATATCGTTATTTTTTATATTTCAAGATGGTAACTCCTCATCAGTGCAATTTAATAATTTCTATAATTGATCCAAATGGAACAACATACGACGCTTTTAACGACTCCAATTTTAATCAAGAGGAGGGTTTGCGGAGCGTTCCATTTGGAGTAGCTATTACTGGAGGGCACGACTTGTATTTTGAAGTTAACGCTTCGTACAATGTTAATGTCTATATAAGGATAGAACGAGAAATAAAATGTCTTTATGATGTTTTCTCCTCACAAGCCTCAGGAAATGTGATTTTGTATGGAGTGCATAAATTCGAAAACGCACTTATTGACACGCAAAATGTGACTCTCCAATCCGATACCGAATACGCGATTTATCTGGCGCGAGTTTCTCCCATTTCCACTGCGATTGTTGAAAATCAAGTGAAGTTTAATTATTCGCTAACGGATATTGAACGTCAGACCGTTTTCGAGCTTAATTGGAAGAACCTTGCTCTTGCTCCAATCGGCGAGGTAACAAAATATAGCTTTGGGACCGCCAATGGTGGTCAATACAAATGCAATTTAAATGTAAAGTGCGAATATAATCCCGTGAATATTGCGTTTGCAATTGTATACGATCACGAAATTAGCAACGAGCTAGAGGAAAATCAAACGGAGATCATACCGAGCGATGGTGCCAGTCAGAATGTTCTTGTGAGTCTTTCTCCCCTGCAAGTTGTAATATTCGTAGGTGCGTTTGGTGTAATAGTATTCGGGGCGATAGTGGGCGTAGCAAGGAGCAGAAAAAAAAGAAATACAACAATCAGTAAATTTTAACCTTTTAATTCTTTATTCACGCTTCTTTTAACGATAATACTATTGAAAGCTTGAAAAAATAGCCTGCTTTCTAGTTTAATAATAATTACATTTAAGAAACCAAAAAAGGATTTATGTATTAGTTAAAAATCGTTTTTGTATCTATCTTAATAAAAAATAGAATCTTTAAAAAAATAAAAAAAATAAAAATTAGATATTCGTGAGGAGCCGGGCGTTTTCTTGCATTTCTAATATTTTTTTTGAAGACAAACCAGAAATTTTACCGGCGAGATCATCAGGGTTTGCCGAGAGTAGGGATTCGATGGATGTGATTCCCTGTTCGGCAAGATTTTCTGCAGTACCTTTTCCAATACCTTTCACATTTACCAATGGAATGGTCGTGAGTTTAGCCTCACTAAGTTCATCTCCTTCCGAATCCTCGTACAATGTTTCGATCTCGAATCCATCGATGTCCTCTCTATCATTATCCGGAATATCGCCTTGTTCGCTGTCCGATACACCCGCAGAGGTAATATAAAACTCGCATTCTTCGGGCGGAAGATCGGGAGCGTCAACGATGATAGCCTTGCGCTTAAGGGAATTATTCGACGAAAATCCCTTTGTCTTGAACATCACTCGAAAATGACATCCATGAGCCACGATATTTCCTCCAATGGCATCATCAGCAGCAAACATCCCCATCATCTTGGTTGCGACCTGATTGGTGAGCAGTATGGCACAATTATATGTTTCAGCTATTCTCGATAAGGCATGGATCATGTTATTGAGAACTTGCTGGCGTCTTGCGAGCATACCAATACCCATATACTCGTTTCTCATCAAGGCCATCAAGCTATCGACCACTAGAAGTCTCACACCCCGAGATTTGCACAAGTTCTCTGCTTTTTGGATCATTTGCGCTTGGTGGTCGGAACTATAGATGCGCGTGTGGTACAAGCGAGTAAGCACGATCTTGGGATCGAGACCGAACCGCTTGGCGATCCGCATTATCTTGTCCTTTGAAAAGGTGTTCTCCGTGTCGATATAAGCAACCGCGCAGTCAAGGCCTCCTTTAGATAGTGGAAGCTGTGCCGAAACGGCTATGGTGTGAGCCAGGTTGGTTTTACCCGATTTGAATGGACCAAACACTTCGGTGAGCTTGCCAGTCTGAACACCCCCACCTAGAATTTTATTTAAAGCTTGAGAGCCCGTCGTGATGATTTCCACATGTTCGTTGATGCTCTCTGCTGCCACGAATTCCGTCATTCCTAAAGCGTTTCTGGCGTTCCAAACGAGCTTTTTAGCGGTTTTATCGCCAAGACCATCTATATCGGCAATCACATTCAAGGAAGACATTGCAAGCGCTTCTGCCGTGCTCACCCCGCTTTCTTGAAGGAGCTTGATCTGACGCGCGTTGATCCCCTTGATTTGACTTAATTCTGACATTCGTGTTTTACCTTTGTCGTAATTTAATTTTCAACTGAATTTGTATATTCAAGGTAAAACGGAAGTATTTAAAGAAAAAAAGCAGTTCAATTTTTTACTAGATGTATTTATATAACAGCATACAATATGTATTTATACAATCATTTTAAGAAAAAAGTCAGGTGGACTAATTATTCCAAAATTCAATAAATTTAGAGCATCAACTATCGCTATTATCCTTTTAATACTCCGAAATTAAAATAGATAAAATAATCGAGGATTTAAAATTGGAAAACAGGAATTGGGTTCTCGATGTTGTCAAGAACATGATCGATAGCAACGAACTTCACGCAAAATATAATAACGATACGATTTCGTTTGAATTTTAAGGAAATAAATGAATTAAAAAAAAATTTGGATTTAATAATATTTTCCGAGAAAGATTTGTAAAAATTTCTCATCAAATATTTTTTTTGATCCTCGCTTGTTTTTCGGACTTTTTGATTTTATCAACCTTGGAAGGCATTGTTTTGAAGGTTTATGATGCTATTTTCTCAGGGCAACCGCACCAGTAAATAGGATTATCACTCCAATAAAAGTAACAATGATCACAATCACTACTATTAGATCAAAACCAGGGACAGGAGATGTGGTTTCTCCCCCGGGTTCCGTGATTTCAAAGTAAGCTATTATTTGGTCGAAAGTAGAAGGATCATCTAAATTTTCTTTTAAGGGAATAATCTTCAAAATTATTTCATTCCAGATCCCTTAGAAATTCTTAAATTGGAAGTGAATCATGAAAAAATATTAAAATTAAAGTACTTTCATTTTAGATGAATATTCAACAAATTTTTGTGGTCTATGAGCAAAACCCTTATCGTCCATGCCCCCACATTCTTGTAATATTGTTTTTAATATTGGATTTTTTCCAATTCTTAAACTCTCTAAATTAATTAGAGTCTC
>JAFGGO010000067.1 GCA_016930515.1 Promethearchaeota archaeon
ATTTATATCATGACTTTTGATGAAGATCTGAAAAATTTGGAAAGAAAAATGTATCTGTCTTTTTGCGAAGACGGATTGTTTGATATTTATTTCGGAATATTATATATCGGATTCGGATTGTCGCTTTTTTTGTCAGAAATATCTTTCTTGTTAAATTATATAACATTAGCGCTTATGGTATGTGTTGGTATGGCCATTCTGCTTGTTGGAAAACGTAGAATAACCATTCCAAGGATTGGATTCGTGAGATTCGGGAAAAAAAGAAAATTACAGAAAAAACGACTCGTTATTTTGCTTTTTTGTCTCGTAATTATAACTACGATAGGGCTCTTTGGATTTTCAGAATTTCTTCCTGATTATGTATTAGCTTTCGTTATTGGGTTCTGTTTTTCTTTGCCAATGCTTTTAGCAGCATATCTGACCAAAGTCAATCGATATTACTTTTATGCGCTCCTTGGTGGAATAATTTTCTTTATTGAAGAGTTGTTAATAATAAATACGGGAATTTATTTATACGGCTCTATTGCGGTTTTTTCAGTATCAAGCGTTATTATAGCAATAGGTATTTTGCTTTTGATAAAATTCATTAAGAAATTTCCGATATCAAGTAATTAGATCTCCAAAATATTAAATAAATTGAATAGTATAAACAAAAACTAGAAAAATGACAGAAAATAGTGATCTTAAAGAGCTTGAAAAAAAAGCGTACCGATCCACTTTTCAAGACGGAATTTGGGATATTTACATTGGAATGTTGATCGTGGTAATGGGATTATACGATCTGGATCCATTATTTGGGTTACCTGATATTCCTGGGAGACTCCTCTTGCCGATTCTTTTGACCGTAATGGCTGTTGTTTTTTTTACCCTCGGGAAAAAACTGATTACCGTTCCTCGAATGGGTCTCGTTAAATTTGGTCCAAAAAGGAAAGCTGCGAAAAAAAAGTTAATGATGTTTTTGATTGTCATGTTTTTTCTCAACATTATTTTCTTAATTGTTCCATTCACTGGTTTATTAAACGATTTAGAAATAGATGCTTATGTCCTTACTTTGTGTATAGGATTATTCATTACAATTCCGTTTAGTGTGGTCGCCTATTTTCTAGACTTCAAGAGATTATATTACTATGCGATTGCATTTGCACCGAGCTTTTTACTCGTAGAGCTTCTGTATCCATTATTGGAATCGTTAACATCACTAATCGTTTTCTTATCTATTGGTGGAAGTATAATAACGATTGGTTTAGTTTTTCTCGTAAAATTTTTGAAGGCTTATCGCATTCCAAAAGAGGGGGCAGATAACGAGCATTAAAGAAGAAAATGAAGATATTGAACTTCCAGTGTTAAGCGATTCGGATAAGTTCATACACGAAACCGCCCGCTTGCTTATCATGTCTTGTCTTTATGTTGTTGACGAAGAGGACTTCCTTTTCTTGAAAAACCAAACGGGTCTTAGTGATGGTAATTTATCGTCTCACTTGAGTAAACTAGAAGAAAGAAATTATATTACCATTAAAAAAGAATTTATTGGAAAAAAACCTCATACAATGCTAAAATTGACCAAGGAAGGAATATCTGCTTTTGAAGCTTATAGAAAGAAGATGAGTCAATTTTTAAGCAAGGGAATGCGTAAAAAGAGGTAATTTCCGAAATAAGTTTATTTTTCTTTAAAAATTGCTGTTTCTGAGTTTATTGCGTGTTTTGAAACGAGTTCAAAGGGTGTATCGATATTCAATCCAAGTTTAGAAGAGGTTTTCACATAATCAATCATTCCAAGTCTTTTTTGCAATTTTGTAGCGTATAAATCACCTACCATTGAAAACTCTTCTAAATCGTATTTTGAAGCAACTAGAATGACGGGAAAGTTGTTGTAGACCTTTTTAATGAGCGTCATCCATTTTTCAATGTTAACGAAACTTTTCATGTTTGTAATATCAAAAAGAATGAGTGCTCCGTGTGCTCCCCGAAAATAATCTTCGATCATAAAGCGAAAACGCTCTTGTCCCGTTACGTCCCAAATCATTAATTGACAGGGTTTTGAATCGATCTCAATCTCCTTTGTTAAGACTTCGACACCAATCGTCATAGTCATCGTGTCAATAAATTTACCCTTTACGAATCTATGTAACAAAGTCGTTTTTCCAACCCCACCGTCGCCGAGAATCAGGATCTTGAGAACAGGTTTCATCATAGGTTAATGCTAGTAATTTATTAATTAGATAATAAATATTACGCGATTTACTTAATACCAATTTTGGATGGTTTTAGAAGTTTCTTAATTAATAAAATCAAATTTATTTAATATATGCAATTGGAATGATATTGAAGAAAGTGGATTAATAATTACTTTTATTCAGTCAAGTAATTAATGACCACAATATGTTTTAAATGGAATAGATGATATTTAACTCTCAGTGCAAGATAAGACTGAGAAGATTTTAGAATGAAAGCTATAATTACAGTAATTGGAATGGACAAACCAGGGATAGTAGCGGCCGTATCTACTACATTAGCAAATTTTAATGTGAATATCACCGATATCTCCCAATATTATGCTGGTGAATTTTTCACGATGATAATGGTTGTTGATTTCAGCACGAGCGAAAACACGCTTAAAGAAGTAGCTGATCAATTGAAAATTACAGGAGATAAGATGGGAATGTTCATTTCAATTCAGCACGAGGATATTTTTAGGGCAATGCATCGTATTTAAAATAAGAAAAATAAAAGCTCCAAGAGGCACACTAATGTCGTTTACTATTGAAGAAATTTTAGAAACAAAGCGCATGATATCAGAGCAAGGATTGGATGTACGTACCATCACATTGGGAATTAATTTATTGGATTGTATTGACAAATCTCTCGAAATAATGCAAGAGAATATCCATAATAAAATTATCTCCATCGCTCAAGATCTATCAGGCGTCGCAACATCGATAGAAGAAGATTATGGTATTCCGATCATAAATCGAAGGATTACCGTGACTCCTATATCACTACTTTTAGGGGGTCTTAAAGCAATCCAAGACATGTCCTTATCAAGCATTCAATCTTTCAACGATCCCTTGTTTCACGGTGAAAATTCGAAAGATCTATTAGTCTCAGAAGAAGCAATCTCTAATTGCCTTTCAATTGCACAAACTCTTGATTCTGCCGCAAAACAAGTGAATATTGATTTTCTAGGTGGTTTTTCAGCTTTAGTTCATAAGGGTTTTACCCGATCTGACCTATGTCTCATCCAAAGCCTGCCGTTTGTACTTTCAAAAACAGACCGAGTCTGCAGTTCAATAAATGTTGCATCCACAAAATCGGGTATGAACATGAATGCTGTCAGAATAATGGGTGATAAAATCCATGAAATCGCTGAGATGTCCAAGGATAATAATTCGATTGGATGCGCAAAGCTCGTGGTTTTCTCTAATGCTGTGGAGGATAATCCATTTATGGCTGGTGGTTTCCACGGTATAGGGGAATCTGAATGTTGCATTAATGTTGGTGTATCTGGTCCAGGAGTCATCAGAAATCTTGTTCAAAACCAACAAAATGTAGATTTCGAAACACTTGCAGAAATTATTAAAAAAACAGCCTTTAAAATAACTCGAATGGGGCAATTAGTAGCCCAACAAGCGGCAAAACGCTTGAAAATACCCTTTGGTATCGTAGATGTCTCGCTTGCTCCAACATCAAGGCCGTTTGACAGTGTTGCGGGTATTTTAGAAGAAATGGGTATAGAAACAACTGGAGGGCCTGGAACGACTGCTGCGCTTGCGTTATTAACAGATGCGGTTAAGAAAGGTGGACTAATGGCATCTTCCTATGTTGGAGGCCTGTCGGGAGCCTTTATACCTGTAAGCGAGGATTTTCAAATGACTGAGGCTGCTAGAAAAAAAATTCTCTCAATTGAAAAACTCGAAGCTATGACATCCGTTTGTTCTGTGGGGCTTGATATGATTTGTGTTCCTGGATCGACTCCACCCTCTTCGATATCTGGTATCATTGCTGACGAGGCGGCTATTGGTATGATTAATAATAAAACCACTGGAGTTCGCATCATTCCCGTAATAGGTAAGGATGTAGGCGATGAAATTGAATTTGGAGGCCTTTTGGGACGCTCTATCGTGATGCCGGTAAAAAAAAGCTCTTGTGAAGCGTTCATTAGAAGAAAAGGTAGAATTCCTGCACCAGTGCATTCTCAAAGAAATTAAATCTGTTTATTCTTATTTTTTATTTCTTCTTCTTAAATCAAGAGTAAAGAGCCTATTTAATTAAATTGAATAACGAATTGTATTGAATTCTTATTCATTTCACCTTTTTTCATAATTTCCTCTATAATCAATAGATAAATAAAT
>JAFGGO010000068.1 GCA_016930515.1 Promethearchaeota archaeon
GGTATGACTACGATGAACACTCTGTTTATAATTTCATGAATAAGGACATTCCACGAAACCAAGTCATTTATGCACGAGTTTCCACGAGAAAACAGAAAAAAGATTTAGAAAATCAAGTTCACATGTTAAAACAATATTGTTTTCAAAATGGTATCGCTTTAAATAACGTGTATAAAGACATTGCTTCTGGAATGAAATTAGATCGTCCCAACCTTCTTGAGTTACTAAAAGAAATCATGTCCTATAAGATTGAGGTGGTAATTATTTCTCATAAAGATAGATTAAGCCGTATCGGATTTAACCTATTTGAACATTTATTTCGTGAATTTGGAACAAGAATTATTGTTATTAATGAGTTAGAATCTATTTCTACGGAACAAGATATATTTCAAGAGATCATTTCATTATTGCATTGCTATGCACTGTCAATGTATTCAAGAAGAAGAAAAGAGTTTACTCGAAGAAAAAAAAAGGAATTTCAAGATGAAATTAGTGTATAAATTTAGAGTGCCCAAGAATGAGCACCTGGATCTATTATGCTTGATTTCCAAGAAATTATATAATCAAGCCAACTGGTACGTGAGACAAGATTTTTTCCATCTCGAAAATTGGCTTACCTATCAAGATCTAAACTTCATCTTACAAGATACTGACAACTATAAACTACTTAAAGCTCAATCCTCTCAGCAACTTCTCAGGGTCGTGGAAAAGAATTGGAAGAGTTTTTTTAAGGCCATCAAGGAATGGAGAGTGAACCGAAGTAAATTCAATGGACGACCTGCCCCTCCACGCTATAAAAAGGAGGGATATAAATTAGTGATATTCACAAATCAAAATAGTAAGATTTCAAAAGATAAGATAATCCTTACGATGTCAAGCCAGTTTAAAAAAGCCTTTCCTGAATTTGCCCATGCCCTCGAAATTTCCATCCCTCAATATAAAAACAAGTCGTTCAAGGACTACCAACAAGTAAGGATCTTACCGAGAAAAAAATGTTACGAGGTGGAAATAGTATACAATCCATTAGAAAAAAAAAGGGAACTTGACAAGAATAAGTATCTTTCCATCGATTTTGGGCTCAATAATTTAATCACGGCCGTTGAAAATGGCAATTCGAGACCTTTCATCATTTCAGGCAGGATTCTCAAGTCCATCAACCAACATTGGAACAAGAGAAAGGCAAGATTACATTCCATCAAGGATAAACAAGAAATTCAGTGGACTGATCAGCTGGACACCATTACAATCACCCGGAATGATAGAGTCCGCGATTACATGCATAAAACGGCTCGTTTTATTGTTGAGTATTGCGTGAATAACGAGATAGGCACCATTTGTTTAGGTGACCTAAAAAATATAAAAAAAAACATTCGAATGGGCAGGCAAAATAACCAAAATTTTGTCACCATCCCCATTCAAAAGCTTAAACAAATAATAACCTATAAAGCGCAATTGGTTGGCATTCACGTTGAGGAAGTAGATGAATCCTACACTTCTAAGTGTAGCTCGTTAGATCTGGAACCCATTCAAAAACGCGAAATCTACATTGGTAAGCGAATCAAGCGAGGGGTATTTCGCGGTTCTAATTTCCTTCTCAACGCCGATGTAAATGGTGCGCTTAATATCATGAGAAAAGTAATCGGAGATGATTTTATTAAAACTCTATCCGATAGGGGCTGCTGGTTTCAGCCCGTGCGAATAAGGGACGTGTTCCAAACTTCACATGAACAATATTTTGTAAAAATGGCTATTGTTTCTTAACATTTTTAATAATTTTGATAACCTAAGACCAAAGGCTAATGTTAATATTACTACACCTATGGATATAATCGCATCAAATCCTTTTTTTTCCCTATTAAAACAATGATTTTGCAAGTTAAATGCAAGATCTATTACTCCTAAGAAAATCATCCCACTTCCTGCTAAAACTGAGAAAAATATACCATAATTTTGATTCGTAAACGAACCAATTGCTCCCACTAGCAAGCATGGCGTTATCCACCCCAAATCGGGAAATGGAAAGGAGAGTTCGTGCTTATACTCCGCTTCAGTCATCCGAGTTTTGTTATCTCTAATAAAGAAAATAGTCCAGTATCCAAAAAATACAAGGATCCAAGATATTTCGACTGTTGCCATTACGATATTCAACATGATGTTGTTTTACATGTTTTATCCTTTATAATTTCAATTATTTTTTGCCATCTTATTAATAAGATGGATTGAATATCAATTTATTATTAAATGTATTTAATACTACCCGCTTAAAATCGAGAATATTAATGAAAATTAAATTAATGTAATAAAAAAGAGAGGATAAAAAGTTATTTAGATTATTTCCTTTATTCTTTTGGCCAAATCCTGAGCGAATTTATCGCTAGATTCAAGAATTTTATAAGTTTCTTCTGGAGCAACCATTAATGAGGCGTCCAGGAGTTTCTCTAGGCCAATCCTGCTATTTAAAGTTTCGGTTTTTTGGAGGTGAAAAATAACCCTTCCTAATTCGTTTTTGAGCAGACCCTTTTCAGAATTGAGCACGATCCTCAAGAGAGCGGGGCACACCTCCTCGATAGTGTCCTTTCCAATAGTTGAGGCCGCCTTGTATATTGCTTTCCTTTGTTGATCTGAAATTTGAGTTATTTTTGCCATACCAATTTTTTGTTCCATCATATTTTTTTCACTCCTGTTTATTATTCATTTTAAAAATTTGCTTTCTATTTATGATTAAGAATTATCGAGTATTTAAATGTAATGGGCTAAATTCCACGCCCTAATTTGTCTAATCTGTCATATTCTCGTAAATATTCCTTTTTTGAACAATTAAAAGACGAAAAACGGATTTAATACTTTAAAGGCACTCTTTACTAGTTTTTCGTATTCTTCTTAATTCTTTTTTTACGAAAAATGACAAAATCATTATAGTTTACGACGGGATTCGGAATTCGTCGACAAAATGGTGAGGAAAAAATCGCGGAAAAAATTTTTCATTACCCTAAAAAGATTAATTAAATAAAAAAAAAATTTTTAAAATTAATTTAGTTGAGCTAAATTTTCTTTACAAATTTTCATCATTCCAACCTCATCTAACGAAGCAAATATTTCCAATGCTGTTTGAAACATCTCTTTTGCTTTTGGAATGTTATTTTTCATCTTGTAAATAACAGCCATTTGATAAAGGCAATTAGGTGTATAATATTCATTTGCGGCTAATTCAGCAGCCATTTTAAATGATTTTAGTGCATAATCCAAATATTCAGGATCGTTTTGTGCTAGCATCAAGAAAATTTCTCCTTGATCGTGAAATTGTTTTCCATCATTTGTAAATTGAGAAGAATAGAATTTTAATCGTTTCCGTAAAGCTTTATTCTCTTCCGGAGCATCAAATGAAGCTCTGAAATTGATTAACGAGTCACATCTATCAATAGTTTCTAGGATTTCACTATCGTAATTTGAATAATATGCTTGAGCAAGTAGCGATTTAATTGCATTTAATACTTCATTTGGTTTTTTTTCATTCTTCTTAAATGTAAATGCAGGTAATAAATCTTGCATGCTATCACTGATTTCATTCATTACAATTTCAGGAATCCCTTTTTGTTGAAGTGCTTCGATCAAGATTATGATTAAATTACCGATGGTATACTCTTTTTTAGCACCCAATAATATTTTCCTTATTGAATAGTCCACATTTACTAAATCAGCATCATCAATAGTTTTTTTAGCCTTTCCTGTTTTTATTAATCCCACACCGATGGAATATAGGGCTTTAGCAACGACATCTTTAGCGAATTCATTCATGTCTCCCATTAATGCTCTCTGTAAAGTAACGATTATTTCATTCATTGGATGGATTTTTCCAATTATACCTAAAGATTCAGCAATGAGTTCTTCTTCAGTAACATTTTCTTCAACATTTGGCAGTAATATCATCTTAAGGAATCGTTCTATCAAAATAGGAACAATTTCGCTGGGCTTTTCTTCTCCTAAATTTCCCAAGGCGAAGATAGTTTGTTGTCGAACAGTAGGGTCCTCATCATCTAATAAGCTAAATAATTCATTAGGATTAATTTCGGGATGATTATCCGACATCAGTCCTAACGCATGAACAGCTTCCGCTCGAACAGTAGCGTTAGGATGTTTTATTTTTTCTAAAATTATATTCACATCGATCTTGTCATGAATGAATTTATCAATGGAACCCGTAATGCATAAACAATCACGAACTAGTTCTAAATTATCTCCTTGAATTTGTTTACTAAGGATAGGCCATATATTTTCTTCTTCATATAGAGGAGCAATGGATTTTAAAGCTTCGGTTGCATTTTCGGCTTCGATTCTATTACTAGATTCTAAGGCTTTCAAATAGAAATCTAAAACGGAAATGTCTTGACCCTCAATGGAGATTTTAAGTCCTTTATTTATGATTAAAACCTCCGCTATGGATTCAGCACACATTTCAGTAACATCGAGATCCTCATCCTTAATGGACATTTCCATCAATACTCTCAGGAGTTCTTTGTCGACTTTTTCAATTAGATAATTTCCAATAGCATCCACAGCAACATAACGAATATAACCTCTATCGTCATCCAGATATTTCTTGATATCATTTACTGGGAAAGATTCAAGGTTATAATACACCATGTAAGCGACTATACTGATGGTAGTCCTTATTATAGAGCCGATAATAACTTTATCTCCACCATGAACATTATAATTTAAAAAGGGAAGAACTTTTTGAATGTCAATATCATCAGCAGCTTTTCCACAACAAGACAATAATGTTTCCAGAGTTGTTTCGATAATCACTTCATCTTCGGTGTGAGATTCAAGAATTTCATATAAAGGATTTAAAGCCATTTTAATAAACTCTGGATCGTCATTACTTCCCTCAAGAACCATTTCAACAATCGCCAAACATGCCGCCCTTCTTAAGGCATAATCTCGTTCTATTAGTAGGGGCTTTAGATGTTCTAAAACTTGCTTGAGATTTTCTTTTGATTCTCCTACATCCCCTAAAGCATCTAAAATATATTGTTTAACTTGAATATTTACTTTAGGAATCGCATCAATTAATCGGGAGGTAATATTTGAGGCGTATTCTGATAATTTACCGATATTTCCTAAGAGGTCAATGGCATCTTTACTAATAAATAATCCTTGCTTTTCCTCAGGTAATTCAATCGTATTCTCAACAACCTTATCGATTATTGAATGAACAAGTTCCGCATTATCACGATTTTCAGTACATATTAATAAGAGATATCGTGCTGCTTTTTTTCGAACAGGTTCATTAATATCTAACCCGTGTTTATCAAATAATGGAGATAATAATACTGATTTGAATAAAGTTGGCAAATCCGGTTTTTTTTCTTTTCTATTTTTTCGTAATTTTATTTTACCTTTTTTAATTTTTAATAATTTGGATACCTCTAGTAATCTATATGCTTTATTCAAGGACGAGAGCTTAGTGTCTGCCTGAAATTCCGACACTTTATTGAATAATAAATAAACTCCATAAAATAGGATAATGCCACTCTGAACTAAAATCAATAAATTAATTGAGAAAGGATCCGAGAATATTTCACCGGCTCCTATATTATTCAAAGAAAATCCCAAAATTTCGACAGATAAAACTTGGGAAACAACAGCAGGATTAATGGCATAAAAGTTTATCAACATGTTAACTCCTATTCCAATAAAAATATATCCCGAAAAAATAAAATCAATTGTCTTTGTTTTGGATTTCTTATTCCAGAATTTTTTAAAAAATCCCATGATTCCAAAAACGACTGTAGTAAATAACGAAAGCAAGGCCATATATCCCTGTCTTTCTTCAATATTAGGATCAAATATTCCTGAAATAGCTCCTCCGAAGTTATATATGGATAATATGAAAGGAACCCATGCGATAACTATTAAAATAAGAGGCATGATGAAACCTATTTTACTCTTCTTTTTCAAAAGAACATTCTCTTGCTTTTTTATTATATAATGCGAACGTCTATAAGTAGTTTGAAGGATGGTTGACATCTGACCCGATGCTGCGAAATAATTTAAAAAGAACAAGGGAAAAATTAAAAACCAAAAAATGACAACGCTTCCGAGCCCTTTAGCGGTAATTGCAGAGATAATGAAAATAGGTAGGATATAAATGACCAAATAAAGTAAAAGTGTGCCGATATAGACTTTGATCCCTGAAAATCGATCCAAAATCTTTGTTTCCAAGAATTTATGAATCTCATGAACGGAATCACTCGTAGGACGTCCTAAATAGGTAATCTCCCATAATGGATAGAAAATAAGAATTACAATCAAAACGATTAGCAAGTATCCTGAAATTGAGACTGGATTCTGAGCCTCAAGCAAGATATCAAATGTTAAATTGATAATAAATACAAACGAGGTTGAAAACATTAATCCAAAAAGAGTACAGGAGATCCAATCTTCGGCAATAAATTTTTCTCCTTCAATTAAATTTATTTTTCTCAGATTTTTGTAAACTAGCATGAATCCAAAAATAAAGAACAATAGTCCAATACCGATATACAATACATATAATATTTCTAATGCCAATTTAATCATGCCCCTCTTTTATGTTATTTTTTATTTCTTCAATAGATTTGGTGTCTATAGTATCTTTTAAAATTGAATCAATCTTTGCTTTTTTTTTTAAATCCTCGAGATTTTTTATACCTGATTCAAATAATTTTTGAACTATATTAACATCAATTCCATCAATTTTTAACAATTCAATAATATTTAGAAGATCTTTATATTCATATTTCTTTAACTTCAAACGTTTACGCATGTTTCTAACGAACTGCTTCTTACTCATGAAATCTTCAATGGTGAAGATATGATATTTTTTTAATTCAAGAGCTCTCTCCAGATTCATTAGCGAGGAAAAAGATAAACTAATCAGCGGTATGTTTAATCCATATTTAATATTCATTGTCATCAGTTTTGAGAAATAAATCCACTCATCTATAGTTGAGAAAGTGGGTAAAGATAAAATTATAAAATATGTCTGCTCCTCAAGATTCTTTAATTTATAATAAATTCTTGATGCTTGACGATGGGATAATTCCTCGACCGAGTTAATATTGATATTGAACAATAATTCTGCGTCCCGGACAGAAACTTTAGGAATGTGGTATAAATTCAAAACATTAAACCATTGCCCAACGCGTTCCTTATCGACTCCTGTTATTTCAATAATTTGACTTGGAGAATGTTCCAAAAAATCATCTACATATTTTATCCCCACATCATTGAGTTTCTTACTATAGAGATCACCAATACTTTCAAATTCCCTTAATTCTGTTTTCGTCATGTTAATCTCAAAAAATTAAAAATTATATTGTATTATTGTTACTCCTACATTAAAAATCTTTTTTTCTTAATTTATCATTAAAAACATTTATTTTTATCTATAATTAAACATTAATTGATTAGAAGATGAAAATAGGAAGAATACCATTTTATTCCGTTTTGATATTA
>JAFGGO010000069.1 GCA_016930515.1 Promethearchaeota archaeon
GGTATGACTACGATGAACACTCTGTTTATAATTTCATGAATAAGGACATTCCACGAAACCAAGTCATTTATGCACGAGTTTCCACGAAAAAACAGAAAAAAGAGTATTTCTAAAGATTTAATAAATTTTAGTTGCCTTGCATTTCTTTTCCTTTATTGCTCGAACCATATCTGCCATTTTTTTTATCTTGATTGAAAACTTGGTTCCCATTTTATTTAATTGGTCTTTTGAATGTGCATCACTCCCTCCAATCGTTGGTAAATCCAATATTTCTGCTATTTTTCTCGCTGGAACGTTATATTTATTAGCAAGAGAGCCATTAATCTCAATTGCATCAAAATTATAGTCTTGGACAGCATCCTGAAAACAAGAATGGTGTGGACTAAATGGATGGGCACAAACTGCCACTCCGCCATTCTTGTGTATGAAATTAATAACTTCCTCTGCCCTTCTCGTTACAGGAACACTTTCAATCCCATAGGCAAGAATATCTCCTAAATCGGTTGTTATTTCAACACCGAAAAATACTTTCACTCCTATATGAGAAACCGTTTTGGTTGCATTTACTATGTGGTGATCTGTAATGCAAATTCCATCGTATTTTTCAGATAATCCCTCTTTTAAATCCACGATCGATAAATGAGAACAAGGAGATCTATTTTTCAAGTGAATATGCATGTCAAAAATTGGCATTTTAGTAAGTATTGAAGTAATATTTATAATATAAAATTAAAATCACTTCTTATAGTATTTACCATCATTAAACTCCAATATATCATATTTTTTTTTGTTTTTTTTCATTTTTTCAATAAAAGCGCTCGTTAAATCAAACCCAAGGGAATTTACTAAACTAATTAAGTATATTAATACATCTGCCGCCTCGTCTCGTATCTTAGAGAGAAGATCCTCGTTGTCTAAAATGTTCTCCCTTGAATGATCCTTAAACAATAATAATTGCGAAAGTTCACCTGCTTCACAGTTTAATGCTTGAACTAAATTTTTTGGTGTGTGGTATTTGCACCAATCTCGTTCAATTACGAATTTATTTACTTCTTGTTTTAAAAAAGAGATGGTAGTGTAATCATCGTTGATTGTATTCATTGTAAAAACACGAGCATCAGTTAATGGTAAATGTTAATATATTTAACTGATATTCTTAATAAAATTACATATTAACTCGTTAACTATTTCTTCTCGCTGGGCGGGCGCAAAATGTCCTGCCATGTCGATAATTTCTAATTCCGAGTTTTTTATTTTCTCGTGCAATTCTTCAGACATCACATATGGTGCGAAATTATCTAGTCTACCTCCAATAATCAATGTTTTACAAGATATTGAGGAGGGATCGTACTTGTTTATCTCGTTTATCATTCCAAAAATTTGAGTCTCTATATTGATTAGTAGCTCTTCTTCTGGCAAACTGTGCTTGTTTTTGTGGTTAGATAAAGCCGTCATTATATATGGAATGATTTTATCAAGAACATCCTCAAGCGAATTTTGGACAACTTCCAAGAAATTCATCCTGATGAAATAAGGTAAAAGGTTGTAAAAGATATTTCTGATGACATTATCGATCATGATATATCCAGAGTTCAATAAGATGAGAAACTTCACCTCGTCTGAATGCTTCATGGTATATAATTGAGCAATCATGCCTCCGACGAGCGAATGGCCAATTATGCCGTATTGTTCAGTCACTCCTAAATAATTGAGCAAGTCTTCGAGGTCCCTTATTATTTCGTACCTGATATTTCCCGATAAGTTCACCTCCTTTGGATGATCGCTCTTGCCGTGTCCTAAAGCGTCAAAGGCTATAATCCGATATCTTTCCTTTAACACCTTAATTTGAGACTTGAAAAAAGAGACAGAAGATGCAAAACCGTGAAGTAAGATGATTGTACCTTCCACATCGGTTCTATCCCCGTTGATATCTGAATAATAAAGATTATAACCGTCTTGATTATTAAAGTACGGCATGAATTTCTAACATTTAAGTATTTTGTATATTTTTTGAAATATTTCATTCAAAAAATACTTTGTTGATTCGGTTTTAAAGGATTTAAATTGAAAAGAGAATGGAACTTTTATAAGAAATAGCTTATTATAATATTACTTAAAAATTCTCGTAATTTAAGGATCGCTTTATAATGTCTCTCCAACAGTTATATCTTTTCTGGCGATCCTTATCATCCATTGAGGGGTAAAATAATTTTTCCGTTGATATTAAATTTAATATTTCTTCTTTTGATTTCCAAAATCCCGTTGCTAAACCGGAGAAAAATGCCGCTCCCAGGGCCGTTGTTTCGAGATTTGATGGTCGCTGGATTTCAAGGTTTAGGATATCCGAAAGAAATTGAAGGAAGAACCCGTTTTGTGATACTCCGCCGTCTGTCTTGATGATATTTACCTTAAATTTAGTATCTTTTAATATTCCGTCAACTAAATCCTTGATTCTAAAGCAAATACCCTCCAAGACCGCTCTAACGATATGGGCTTTTTTTGTAGTTAGGTTGATCCCAAATATGTTTCCCCGAGCTGTCGAATCCCAATACGGATAGGATAACCCTGTCGAAAGTGTAGGGAGGAAATACACGCCCTCTGTAGAATCTACGCTTAAAGCCATCTTTTCGGTTTGTTCGGGAGCATTATACAATCCTAATTCTTTCTGAATCCAATCAACAATGGTTCCAGTGTTATGTGAAAAGCCTTCTAACATGTAGGTAAGTTTACCGTTGATTTTCCACGCAAGTAAAGGATATAACCTCCTTTTCGAAGCAAATGGTTTTTCACCCGTGTTAATGTCGACGAAACTTCCCGTTCCGTTCGTGACTTTCATGTCTCCCTCGTTGAAACAGCCAAGTCCAAATAACGATGCTTGTTGATCCGCAACCACGCACCTGATCGGAATTTCACCACTACCAAAAAGTATAGTCGTTCCAAATTCGGCATTGGTTTCCATAATTTCAGGGAGAAAATAAGGATATAAGCCGAGTGGCTTCATTATCATCGTGTTCCACTTCACGAGAAACGGATCGAGCATGGCAGACATCGAAGCGTTCGAAAAATCGGTTGCGTGAACTTTTCCCTCCGTTAAATTCCAAAGCAGCCACGAATCAATTTGCCCCCAAGCAATTGTCGTATTTGGATCTTTTGCCATTTTCTTGAGTTTAGGATGGTTCTCTAAGAAGAAAGCCGTTCTAATCGAAGCGTAATCCGTTGGAAATCTTAACATGGACGCCACGAGCATTTTAGTGCTTCCAAAAAATCGCGTAATCTTTCCAATAGTTCTTACTACCCTAAAAAAGAATCTCTTTGTTGTTTTTTGTGCGAACTTCGCCGCGCGATTATCTTGCCAAGTTATGATATTTGAATAAAGTTCTCCAGTTTTTTTATCCCACAAAATGAACGATGCTCTTTGTGTTGAAATCGCTATCGAATCAATGTCTTTCGCTTGTAAGCGCTTGGAAGCAATAACCTCTTCCATGACTTCCTTACTATCATACCACACTTCAAGCGGGTCTTGCTCCACTTGTCCAGGTTCGTCCATGATATAACGAGGTCGTCTTTTTGCCTGGGAAACGATATTAGCGTTTTTATCGATTAAAAAAGCTTTAATATTGGTCGTTCCGATGTCAAGGGTTAAGATGTAGGACATTTTAATGCATTTGATTGGTTTCTATTTAAGTGATTAGTCACTATTAGAACGAACCCGCTTAAATAACTTTTTCATCTTTTCGATTGAAACTCGAAATTGATGTATAATTTTAAAATTTACTTTTTGACAATATTTTTTGTTTCAAGACTCGTTTCCGGGATAAATATTCGCTTTTCTATGAGTTCGAATGTTGTCTTAAAAGTTATATAATTCAGTTTAATTTCGGAAAGAATTTGTGAAAGATAAAAGTATTTATTAAGCTCTAAAAGGTTCTGCGCTTGAAAAATTAACTTCTTCTCAATATTATTTAATGTTCTGTTTTTTAGTATAGAAATTCGGAAGGGAAGAGCTAAATAAATGGGTATGTGTTTTTCAATGAGAGTATCAAGTCCTTTAAAAGAATTCAAACTTCCTTTGAAATTATTAAACGCAATTCCATAATTTTGGGTAATATCAGAAGATAGTGAACTGATGGAATTTATCATGTCTTGAGAGGGATTTTCTTTTATGATAGCAGTAATTCTAAACTTTTCATAATCTGACACCATAATCTTCGAATCTTTATACTCAAGCTTAAAAGATTTTGACAAATTATTTGAATCCGTGAACGCAATTTCGAACTTGCTTATGGCTTCTAAATAGCCGGAAATTATTAGAGCGTTCTGATTTCCCGGACCAATGTGTTTTTCGTATATATTTAAACCCGTGCTTTTTTCCGAAACAATTAGATACTTTGTATTTAAAATGTCTTTAAACAAGTTCAGGGTGATATTGTTCTTCTCGTAAAATCTATTTTTAATTATTTTTGGTCCCTTATATCCAGTAACCCCGATAGATAATAAACCCGCTAGTACTACTACTATACCACCGATTATCAGTGGATCAAAAGGCGTTTCTCCCGTTATATTTTCTGATGGTTTAATTACTAATGGCGTGACAGTAAACGCTTGAGAGAACGATGCTGCGTGGCTCGCGTTATTCCAGAATATCAATACTTCCCATAGTTCCTCTGGGGTATTTTGGGGTATCTGGAAGCTAAATTGATAACTCTTTGATGGAATATGTCTAATCGTATTTCGATATTTCTCAATACCATTTGTGTTAAAAATCATGATCGTTATATTTCCCGCTTGAGCGCTTACGGATAATTCTAAATTATTACCCGCTTCAATTTCTTTTAACGATTCTGGATAATTGACATTGAAACCACGATCTAATTGGGAAGAATGAGCAAGGAGTTCCCACGTGGACAATTCCATATTTACACTTGCGTTTTTAATACTTAATGTTTGTTTAATTTCGTCTAAAGTAATATCTTGCGTTAAATTTAGTCCGTTTTTAAACAATGAAATCTCGTGCCAGTCATAAGGAGAGAAATCAACGAAAATCTCAAAAAAATTAAAAATTGATCTATTAACAAGAAAACTTATTTCCCAATAAACATCTCTGCCTTCCATTATTATGAGTTCTGCATTAAGATTTTTGACTTGCATTAATGAAACTATATAATTTACTAAAAACTTAATGTGAATAGAATAATTATTTTGAATTTCTACTGCAATTTGCTTTTCTGTGACGAAAAAATTAATCTGAACTGAAGCATTTCCCGTCCCATGAGCAAAATTATTCCGTATTTGGTAGTTATTACCATTTATTTTTGCCGTTAGATTAATTTCTTCTGGATTTAAAGTCTTGTTAACCTTTTGTATTACCTTGTACAAGAGAGTTTTATTGCTTTCAACCGTCCAGTCTTGTTCGTTTTCGAAAGTTCCATGATGCAAACCTGGTGTTCTGGGGATAAGCTCTCCATTGTGAGACCAAAAGAGGATATTTGTCTTATCTGACGATATTCTTTGCGTGCCATTAATTACGAGCGAGTAATTACCTTTATTTAAGGAAAGAGGTGCCGAAGAAAAATCTTGTAAATGCCATCTTTCTTCTGTCGACATGTTTAATTGTTGCGAGTAAAAAATGATTCCGTTTGGTTTAAAAGTGCTAGAATTGTACGCTTGTACTTGAAATGTAATTCCTTCTATCGAAAGCTCTGACCTTCCATGTATGTATATGCCAAGTATGTTAGTCTTCTTGAAAATCCTTAATTGAACATTTAACGCTAAACAATTGAAGTTTTTATTCTGATACGACAAAATTACCTCATCTTCTGGTTGGTCCTCAACACATCGTACCTCCTGATTTATATGAATGTTGGAAAAATTTAGGTCAATTTTCGAAGCACGCCATCCATTCTGAGGAATGAATATATCAAATAAAGATTGGTTCTCAAATGCTCCTCTTACAGTTGATCTTTGTTCGTACTCAATATTATTTAAATGGACGCTTAAAGATGTGTTATTTAGAGTACATTGAGAGATATTTATAAAATAGGTAAATATAAAGCTAGAAAGAGAAAATGATAATAGCAAAAATGCTAATAAATGTCCCCTTTTCATCATTT
Organism: Promethearchaeota archaeon; assembly: GCA_016930515.1. Lineage (GTDB taxonomy): Archaea > Asgardarchaeota > Lokiarchaeia > Sigyniarchaeales > SOKP01 > FT1-020. Next base: position 6,111 of record JAFGGO010000069.1, read on the forward strand.
TTCTTTCTTAATATCGTTAATTTAATTTAGTGATTAGATTGGAAAATAAATAAAGGTGATCTTTTACTCAAGAGTCCCTTTGAAAAAAATAGTACAAAGAATTATTACTTTACGATCTCACCCTTACTACTACTATCTGGGACGAAGATTCCCTTATCGATGAGTTTCAAGACGATTTTGAGATTTCTATAGTTCCACATGTTTTCTGGGATGAGGTGCACGATGTAAAAATGTTTCATGGTCTGCAACAGCTCTCGAGCCCTGTTTAAAATGGGTTTTTCGAATATGGTTATATCCTCCAACTTTAATTCTGAGATTTGGAACGGGTGAATTAAATAGAGGCGAAGATTTTTTTCAATGAGCGGTCCTAAACCCTTAAATGGAGACGTGGTTCCGTCAAAATTCTTGAAGGCTTTGCCGTAATCTCTATCGATCTCGTACGAAAGAGACTTTATCGAATCTATGATGTATTTGGATGGATTTTTCTTCATGATGAGGGTGATCCTGAATCCTTTAAAGTCAGATATGAGAATTTTAGAGTCCTGATATTCGAGCTTGATGGATTGGGATAACGAGTCCGATTCGGTGAATGCGATTTCAAACTTGCTGATGGCGTTTAAATATCCCGAGATCAATAGGGCGTCCTGCTTTCCTGTGCCGATCTTCTTTTCGTAAAGGTTTAATCCCGATGTTTTTTCCGATACGATTAGATATTTTATGTTCATAATGTCGCCAAACACATTCAGAAGTTTCTTTTTCTTCTCGTCGAAGCGCCTTTTCATTATTCTATATCCTTGATATCCTGATGCTCCTAGTATAATCGAACCAAATATGGCAACCACGGTTCCTATGAGCACAGCAGGATCGATTCCTGAAGTGCCATTTGGCGTTTCTGGCACTTCTGGTGTTATTGGTAGAGTAACATTAAATGTCTGAGACCTTGATGCGGCGTGTGTTAGATTATTCCAAAATATCAAGACTTCCCATAATCCCGTGTAGGCATTAGAAGGAATTTGGTAGTCATATTCATAGGTTCCCGAAGTATGCTCAAAAACACTTCGATTTTTTTCAAGTCCATTCGAGTTTATAACTATAACAGTTATATTACCCTGAGGAGCGCTTACGGAGAATTCCAAATCCATGCCAATTTCTATTGTCTCTAGAGTTATTGGAAAAGATAATCCTAATAACTCATTGACTTGGTGAGAACTTGCTTCAAACCTCCAATTCAGTGAATCCTCAATAAAAGAATCGTTATAGAAAAATATTACATTATTTGTAATATTAATTGATGGATCAATGTTAATTTTTATACCATTCCTGAATAACGAAAAATTGTACCAATAAAATTGGGAATAATCAAAATTTACTTCAAATAAAGAATATCCCGCTCTATTCGTTGAAAAAGTCAAATCCCATGTAATATCCGAATTTTCTCTAATTGTTAGAGTACTTGTTGAATTTCTTGTTCTATGTAAGGAAACACTATAGTGAACGGAAAATTTGATAAGTAAGAATTCCACATTACTTATTTCAATATTAATTTTATCATTTAGTAAAAAGAAATCGCAAGATATTGATAAATCACCTAATCCCACAATTGAATTATTACTTATCGAGTAAGTGTTTCCGTTTATCGTTGCATTCATGGAAATTTCTTCAGGAAAGAATGTCTTGTCATACTTTTGGATTGTTCTATACAAAAATGTATTATTTAATTTATCCCAGGTAAAGCTTGATGGTCCTATTTTTTTGTACATTCCAGAGTGTAACCCAGATGTAAGCGGAGCAACAGCTCCATTGTGATACCATCTAAGTATGTAAATGTTATTTATTGATGTAATCCTCTCTGTAGCGTTAATAACAAGCGAATAATTTCCTCTCTCGAGCACGACAGAATCCGATGAGAAATCTTGAAGAAACCATCCTTCAGTTGTATTCATGTTCAAGTTTATTGATTTGTAAAGAGTTCCATTAGGAATTAAATTAGTAGAATCAAACCCTTGAATTTGAAATGTAATGTTTTCAGGTGAAATAAAGGTTTTTCCATATATGTAAATTCCAAATAATTCAGTTCTCACTTCTAAGTTTAATTGGACATAAAGCAGGAGATCCTTAATTTGAGTATTAGTGTAATATAGAGATATAGATTCATATGCTTGATCTTCAACGGTTAATTCCTCTCTTTCAAGCTTAATATTTGAAAAATTGAAATCTAAATGTTCGGCAGTCCATCCAGATTGAGGTAAATCAATTTCAAAGGATGTTGCATTATCAAATGTTCCATCAACTGTAGCATATTCATCATAAGATATATTATTTAATTCTAGATTTAACGATATATTGTTTATCGCACCAAATGTAAACCTTGATAGGTTTGTAAACAATATTGAAAATATTGTTAAAGACACAAATATAAACATTAACTTGGATTTTTTAACCATTGTCAAATTCATCCCACATTTAGGTAATTATGAATACGAATATCCAAGGAACTTTAATAAAATGATCCTTATTCCTTATAAATTCCCCGTATTAGACAAGAAAATGAGTCATTAATCACATTTATTTTTTTCTACATTTTAATCGTGCAAAAGAGATTCAAGAAGCAACTCCGATATGTCTTTTATTTGTATTTTTTCTTTATCGATTTCTGTTAATCCGTGTTCTAGACCTAATTCGCATAATGGACACGCTGATACGAAAGTTAAGGCGCCTGTTTCCTTGAGCTCGCCAACTCTTGAGGATGCTTCTCTTATCGCAAGGTCCTTATCTGCCCAATGGAGAGTTCCGCTCCAACCGCAACAATGAGTGTTTTCCTTGTTGCAAGTTGGTTCAACGAGCTTAATACTTGGAATGTGTTGGAGTATCTCTCGAATCGAGGTCGTATCGCTTTGATTTCGAGCGAGGTGACACGGATCGTGTATGGTTATTGTTTCTAACATATCTTGATTTTGTGTCTTGAGTTTTATCTTCCTTTCCTTGATCAATTGATTTAAATATATTGCTATATGATAGACTTGAACATTCTTTAATTCAATACCCGCTTTTTGGTACCGTTTTGTAAGCGTTTCAACGCATCCGGGACAATCTGAAAGAACAATTTTAGCTCCCGTGTTTTGAATGAGTTCCTTGTTCTTCTCGGCGAAGTCTTTTGCAACTGATAATTCCCTGATGCTGAATGCGGGAGCTCCGCAGCAAGTCTTGGCATCAAGGTTGGTTGAAAACTTGACTCCTGCTTTTTTAAGGATTTGAATGTAAGCGTTTACCATGTTGGGAATTTTCATGGATTGACAGCCGATATAATAATACACCTCGTCGTTTCCGTCAGTTTCGATGTTTTCAATGCCTTTTTCCCCAAATGTTTTGAAAATATTCCTTTCCTCAATGGTATTTGTTCGTTTAAGCTTATCTATCTGCTCCTTGCAGTAAGCGGGCATTAATCCCTTATCGTTTAGGTCTTCCCTGACCGTTTCAAGCAACGAAACCACGGAAAAGTCGAATGGGCACCATATCTTACAATTCTCCTCGTTCGAACACTTATACATTAAATCAACAAACTCCTTGTTTTCTTCTAACGAGGGATCAATTTTTCCAAGAGAAAGAAAATACCCAATTCGAGACTTAAAAGCGGGACTCATGGATTCCGTTTGAGCGGCTTGTAAGGATCCGCAATCGAATCGACACATATTCGGGCACAACATGCAATTTATCAAATTTTTCACATCAGCCTTGTATTCTCCCTCAGGGTAAAAATTTTTTTCTTTCGCAGCCAAATTTTTCAAAATCTGAGCTTTCACTCTTCTGTCGGCCTTCGATATCAGCGGAACGATCCACTTGTATTTTTTTAACATATCTATGATTGACAACTTTTAGTTTTCATCTCCCTTTTTTCTCCATAAATTTTCAAACACCTTGCCAGGATTTAAGATATTATTTGGATCAAAAATCATCTTGATTTTTCTTAGCGTTTCAAGGCCTACAGCGCCCCATTCGTTTTCCATCCATTTAGACCGATTAATTCCAACACCATGATGGTGTCCGAAAGATCCCCCTGCGTCTAGAGCTGCTTTAATCGTGATGTTCCAACATTCTTGATAAAACTCAAACTCGGATGTTCCTTTTGGAGGTACGCCACCAAAAGTAAAATAATATCCAACGCCGTTTGGGTAAAAATGCGACACGTGTGCGGAAATTAGCACATTCCCGGAGATCTTGCTCGTAGCTTCCACCACCGATAAATACAATTCGACAGCTTTGTCCCACATTACCGCAACTTCGATAGTATCAGCCACGATCTTATAAGGTGGGAACATGGATGATTCTTTCACCTTAAACCTCGTTTCGAACCAATGCTCAACGGGCTCTTTGCCACAATCCACACCGCTCATTGAATTGCAGATTTCACTCACTATCGACTGTTCTAAGTCGACAAGATTTGAATTACCTTCGCATACGAATACGACCATTACTTTCTCTTTTGCATTTTCCACGTGCTCAAAATGCCTGCTGGTTTCGGCTTGATCGTATATTCGGATGACTCCTGGGAATACCATCTTTCTCAAGATCAGCCTGCACGACTCTAAAGCTTCAATTATACTGGGAAATGCGTAAGAAATAAGAGCTCTCTTTTCAGGATAAGGCCAGATTTTTAGGGTTGCCTGAGTAACGATTCCTAATGTACCTTCATTGCCAAGAAAAAGCTTATCGAGTTGTGGACCCGTAGAAGCTCGTGCCGTCGTCTTGAACCTCACGATCTCGCCTTGAGGAAGCACTACTTCTAATCCAATAACGATATCTTCAATCTTACCATATTTCGTAGAAAATTGACCCGCAGCTCTGTGAGCGATCCAACCCCCAACAGACGATGTGTATATCGATTGCGGGATGTGCCCGCAGGTATAACCCCGTGTGTTAAGAATTCTCTCTAAGTTCATTCCATTTGTACCAGCTTCAACGGTCACAGTTAAATTCTTGTCGTTTATTTCAAGGACATTGTTAAATTTTTTCATATCCAATATAATACCTCCAAAAACGGGTATCGCGCCTCCCACGACGCCTGAACCCTCAGCATAAGGCACTATAGGGATCTTAAACTCGTTAGCAACCTTTAAAACAGCAGAAATCTGCTCTGTTGTTTCGGGCCAGACAACTAGATCTGGCAAGGCAGCAATTTTTCCTTCAATCATCCAATTAAGAGAAATTAGCGTGGAATCGCTTGAGTACGCTAGTAGGTCGATCTCCTTACAGCTAACATTATCTTTCCCCAATATTTTAGATAATTCTTCTTGGAGCATAGGTTTGTCTTTAATTTGAGATCTCTGATCGTTGTAAATGTGTTCAAAATTCTCTAGATTCATTATATAAAAGGATTCTTCGATAATTAATTGTAAAATATATTACCAAATTATAATTAATACTTTTTCCCTAAAAAACAAAAATAAATGTTATGATTGAGAGGTGAGAATTTCTCTGAGCTTAATAGATTGTTTCTCCGGTAACCTTATTTACCTTATAATGCCTTAAATGAGGAGATACTTGAGCCATTCCTTCACTAGATATGATCTTGTTGACAACTTCCTCTGGGAACAAGTATTTAGCTAAATGATGTATCATGTGCTTGGTTTCAATGCAATTGAATAGTTTTAGGGATTCGCAAGAATAGAAGAGTTCGCTTACAAGGTCGAAATTCGTGTCTCCTGAGAAATCCAGAAATTCCAAGTTTCTGTATATTCTTGGCACGATACTATCTAATAAAACATAATCCTTAAGCTTTTCCAAGGTATTTCTCATGTAATTGACGAATAAGACGTAATAGGTGGATTCCGAGGTTACAAATCCATCGCGATATTGCTTGATCCCTCCTGGAGTGACGCGCATTTCAATCTCGTCGTAGATGGCTTCTATTTTTTGGGTTTCGATTTTTTGAGATACTCCTAATAAAGCGTAGATTTTTAATATGACAACCAGTTGAGATGTTTCAAAATCCTTGAAATAGTTTGGCTCGAGCATTCGAGGATCATCTTTTATAAGGTGTCCTATTTTTTCGTCATCTAACCAGAGTTTTACTATTTCGGTTGATTTCAAGAAATAATAAAGTCTATCGGTTGCCTCAAACAAGGGTGCTTCAAACTCGTCAATACATTCTTCGAATAAGGTCAACAAGAAATTATTTACCTTTTCAATATCTATCTTTATGTTTAAATGGTTTGCAAGATAAATTCCACAAAAATACAGATCGGGATTTCTTAAAGTGATTAATGGAAAGGAAGTTAACCACTCTTCAATGTTTTTTTCGAGATAAGTCTTGATATGTGAGAAATCAAATTCGTTTAGAAGGTGAAAGAAATCGATGATTCGAAAGATGGAATAAACGAGTTGAAGTTTATCGCGCGGATCTTTTAAATCTTCTAAAATTTCGATTTTTTTCTTATTATCCAGGAATTTTTCTACGATTTTTCCTTGGATGTGGACATATTTCCTCAAGTTTTCTAGTTTATCGGGAGATTCTTGTATTAATTTTTTTAAATTTCTGAGTTCCAAGATGAATTCGGTTGGAAAAAAGCCTTTATATTTAAGGTTTAGAATTATGAGTGCCGATTTGCTCTCAACTAAATAATCGATAATTTGTTCCAAGAATAATTCGTACACAATAGGTGAAAATTCTCTTGAATATATTTTTAGAGTAGAAGTGATTTCTTCAAAACTTCCTTCCTGCTTGATGAGAAGAACTTCTTGAAAATAATTATCGATTTTTTCTTGATTAAATCCTATTTTCATTAATTCTTCCTTAAGTACTAAAAGAATTTCATGTTGAACATTATTATAGCTAAGATCTTTCAGATTCTTTTTTTTCAGGTAATCGTTTATTTTTTCGTGAAAAAAGATATCAATCGTATTGTAAAACTCTTGTATACCTTCAAAATACAGGTCTAAACAGTTAAATAACCCTTGAAATATCAATTTTCACACCTTGTTTTAAAAAACTCATAATATATTCATAATAAAATAATATTTAGGATGGGCAATTAAAGTTCATTATTAAAATAAGTAAGTGATTAGTTAATAATTTTTTTTAAGAAATCGTGTGAATAACAATGTGCGGAATATTCGGTATAATCACTAATCAAGATATTGAAATTGGCAAGCTTGCATTAGAAGGAATAAAACGATTGGAATATCGAGGGTACGACTCGTGTGGAATCGTGAGTCAACACGAGGGAAAATTGCATGTGAAAAAAGACGCTGGAAAAATCAATGCGATTAATAAGAAGTTGGGGTTGGACGACCTTCCGGGAAAAATAGCACTGGCCCATACAAGATGGGCGACTCACGGTGCACCCACGAAAATAAACAGCCACCCACATTTTGATTGCTCAGAAAAAATTGCAGTCGTCCATAATGGGATAATCGAAAATTTCTTAGAATTGAAAGAACGATTGATTTCCAAAGGTCACGTTTTTAAATCTGATACCGACACTGAAGTAATTCCCCACCTGATAGAGGAATACGAAAAAAGAGGTTTAAACTTTCAAGAAGCCGTGTTTGAGGCCTTAAGGCAATGCGAGGGAGGCTATGGTGCTGCGATATGCCACGCAGATTGCCCGGATAAAATTATCGTTGTTCGAAAAGAATCCCCTTTAGTGATTGGGATTGAAGACGGTAAGACAACTTATTGTGCTTCCGATATTCCCGCGTTTTTACCTCATACTCGGAAGCACTATGTGCTAGGAGACGACGAATTGGCAGTATTGAGGCCGGGAGAAGTGGATTTTTACGATATAAAAACCAAAACGCTTATCGAGAAATCACCTAAAACGATAGATTGGAGCGTGGATGCAGCAGAAAAAGGCGGATATGATCATTTCATGCTAAAAGAGATATTTGAGCAACCTCAGGCACTTAAACGCACGCTTAGCATACCTTTAGAAAGTTTGCGATCATTCGCAGAATCTTTAATAACTGCTAAAACCATTTACATAACAGCCGCAGGAACCTCCTTTTACGCCTCACTTGCGGGCAAATTCATCATTTCAAAATTCTTGGGCATTCATATCCAAGAAATTGAGTGTTCGGAATTTCAAACACAGTTGTCAGATTGCTTAGAAAAGAATTCTGTCATAATTGCTTTATCGCAATCGGGCGAAACCATAGACACGATTGAAGCTATAAGATGGGCAAAAGAATCCGCTGACGCAACAATTTTATCTATCACGAATGTTGTGGGCTCTTCAATTACTCGGTACTCAGACCATACGATTATAACAAGGGCAGGACCCGAAATTGGGGTCGCTGCTACAAAAACCTACACGGCTCAGGTTCTCACGCTTGCAATGATTGGGCTTGAAATTGCGCGGATCAAGAATCTAGAATCCTCCGAAGATATTAAATCCTATAAAAAAGCTCTGAATGAAGTTCCAAATATTATAGAAAAATTCCTTAATCACAATATTGAACATATAAAAAAAATAATGAAGGGTTTGGAAAAAATCAAGTTCAAGAAAATTAAAAAATTAGGTAATAAAGATTTAGGTAAAAAACTCAATAATAAACATAATTTTTTCTTCTTGGCACGTGGGATCTCGATAGCAACTGCGAAAGAGGGAGGACTTAAGATGAAAGAAGTTGCGTGCAGGTTTATTGAAGGATATTCCGCCGCTCACGCGAAGCATGGCCCCATTTCATTAGTAAGGGGTGGTTTTCCTATCATTTTTATCGCCCCCCCTGACGATACATACACGAGATTAATAGGTAACGTGGCAGAATTCAAGGCTAGGGGTGGAAAAATTATTTCTCTCGTGGTTGAATCGGATGAAACAATCTCAGAGATGAGCGATATTACGATAAGAATACCACAACCAGCAGATAGGTTTCATAACCTTTTTAGCCCCATTACATTTATTCCCGCACTACAATTATTGGCTTACTATGCAGCACTCGATGCTCACCTAGATCCCGACCAACCAAGGAACTTAGCAAAAACTGTTACGGTCCACTAATTTCCATATTTTTTCTCTCAATTAAAATTTTTATAATATAAAAGAATTAAGGACGATGATATAATTTAAAAATATGAGCTTTCCAAGGACTTAACTCCACAAAAAGACCAAAATCATGTATATTTTTTCCATCATATAAGTAGATTTTTTTGTTCAATACATCTTCAAAAATCCATTCTCCATTTCCAAACTCAAGACCATTAATTTTTATATGAGCTTTTGAAGAATAAGCGCCATAATTTACCACAACAAGATGATTGTTATTATTAAATTGCCACAAATAGGCAAGGAGGCTTAAATAAAAGTTATCGTTATCATTTAAAGGATAAATTTCACATAATCTCCATTTTCCACCAAAAAAATCATCATTCGAGGTTATATCGAGTAAATTCTCGTAAAATTCTTGAAGCTCCGAATCTTCTCTTTGTAAGGGCGCCCTTCCTAATTGAATTGGAAGCTTTTTTGAATAACCATTCACCTGTCCATCAAACATCAAATGGGCTCCTGGTAATGTAAGCATTATTATAGCTGCTGCCATAGATTTTCTTTTTCCAAAAGCGTCAACAGCTCTTTGCTCGTCGTGATTCTCGATAAATCTAACCAATTTTCGTTGGAAATCCCAATCTGCTTCGAGATGAGCCTTCACAGATTGTGCGTTACCTTGGAGCAACCTATCGTATAATCTTTTATCGTAACAATAATCAAATCCTTGTTGTTGTAAGTTCCATTCCATTTCCCAGTATACTTCTGCTATAAATAAAAAATTTGGATGTTTTTTTTTAACTTTAGGAATAATTTCTTCCCAAAAATCCATTTTTGGAGGTTTTCCAACTTTATCGTCCCAGATTTTCTTAAAAATATCATTTAATAAGAGCATGGCCATGTCACAGCGAACCCCGTCAGATTTTGATGCAATATTCAATAAAGTATCGATAGCGACTTGACGAGCGTCTGAAGAGAATGCATTAATCTGGACGGTATCGTTCCAGGGAGGGAAATAAGGATCCTTTCCGTGAGCGTATATTCCTCCTCGTTTTGAGAAATATTCATTTGGTTTGTCTCTTAGATCTCCCTGGGTGCCTGAGAGAAACATTTCTGGCTTGCTAAATATAAGTTGATTATCTAACGACAAATGATTTGGAACATAATCTAATAGCAAGAATTTTCCTGTTTCAACTAAATTACGACGAAAAACTGCTAAGCCTTCTTCTCCTCCTAGAATGGAATCCACGCGATAATTATAGATGGAATAAGGCGAACCAATAACATCCGCTGGAGAAAAATCACTTAATATTTTTTTGTATTCCCCCTCTAAACATGTGTCTTTACTCGCAATTTCCCTACCTTCGGCGCTTCTCTCCCAAACGCCCATTAACCATATAATATCATAATATTTAAATTGAACTTTAAAAATCTCAGGAGGGATATTAAATAGGCTAATGGATCTCTTGTATTTAAAGGAGAGTCCTTTTAACCACGGCCACGTATTAATTTCTAAAATTCTTGGATGATGGATAATTGAGTTTTGCTTAACTAAAGGTGATTTCATGTTTTTCAATCATTAGTTTCAGATGTTGTTAGTATGTGTTTGTATAAAGTATCATTCAGTATTAAGCATTCTCTTATGTTTACAAAAATCTTTAGAAATCGTTGGAAGATAATTTTTCTGTTTCAATCGGTTCGTCCCAAATAATCTCAAGGGATTTTATCTTATTGATGGAATCGGGTAATTCTTTCAAGTTTATACAATGCGAAAGGTTCAATATCTTTAATCTGGTTAATCTTCCTATCGATTCTGGGATTTTTGTTAGTTTTGAACAACTTTTTAGTTTTAAAACTTCAAGTCTTTTAAGATCTCCAATCGTATTTGGAAGATTTCTTAACATTACATATCCTAAATTGCTTCCTAATATTAATTCTCTGAGATTTACCAATTTTCCTATTGTATCTGGAATAGTTTCAAGATAAAAGCTGTTTGATAAATCTAAGACTTCTAATTTTTCTAAATTTCCAACACTTTGAGGTAAATATTTCAAAAATGTGCAGTTTCTTAATTTTAGAATTCGTAAATTAGTTAGGTTCCCGATCTCATGAGGTAAAGTTTCAAGAGCGTCAAAATTGCTCAGATCGAGGTGTTCCAATTGTTTTAAAAGAGCGATGCTTCTTGGAAGGCTTTTAATATTCGAAGTTGCTTTTCTGAACTTTTGATAATTATATGATAAGATAGATTCAAAATCAGTCTCCCAACCAAAAAGATTCAGGGCAACCACATGTCCATTCTTTACGGCATATAACGCTTTCCCTTTTAAAACTTGCGAAATGTCTTCGGAACGGTATTTCTTAAAAAAATCAATTTTTTCCACGCTTAATTCTTCGTGAATTGACTCTAAATCTAAGAAAAACGTAATTTCCTCCTCCTGAACTCCAAAGATGGAGTGTAAAAGCTCTTTTTTAAGAGTTTGGATTAATTGGATCTCGCTGTTATTAAGTGCTTCGAATATGGATTTGAATACTATAGAAGATTTTTCGTTTTGAATAGTCCATTTCAATGGGGAGACCGCTTCTTTCAAATAAAATTTAATTATCATTTTTGCAACGACACTTCTTATCATTGGATTCTCCTCAGAGATTAATAGGTCTTCCAGTAATTCATAGATAGATCTGTTCTTTAAGGACAGTTCTTCGATTAATTCTAAAGCCTCTATAACTAATTGCGGAGTATTTGAGACTTCCAAGATGGAAATTATTAACTTAACAATCTCATTTTCAGTAATGATTTTTTTTAAATAATCGTTGCGTAATTTCTGAATGTTGAAATTATCTTGCATTTACTTCAGATTGGAATTTTAAGTATTGATTTTCAATATATAATATCTCCTAATGAATTTTAAATCCTATCAAAAATAGAGTAAAAAATAAATATAAATAGACATCGCTACATAAATATTATAGAGTAGTAAAAAAGGATGCATCATGAGTGAAGAAGGAGAAAAGGAAGCCTTAAGGAAGTTAATAATGCTCATCTCGGAACTCCGCGCTAAAGACGAAGAACGATATGAGGCTCACGTAAATTTCATGAACGAAACGATCAAGATGATCTCGGCCATCGAATCGCAAATGAACAAGCACTGGTCAACCGTCTTAGAATCTTTAAAGGAATTAAACGAGAATATTTCCTCTAATTTAGATTCGCTCCTAACGGGAATTAATCCTAGTGGATTGAAAGAAACATCGAAATCACTCAATGAAATTATGGATACAATGAACAAGAGCATACAATCAATGAACTTGGAAAAAGTTATTAGTGAACTTAATTATCTCAAGAGTGGTGGAACTTATGCAATTCAGATGCCTATTCAAGTAGCTGGAGGTGCAGTAGCGGCACAGCCCGAAGAAATAACCGCAGGTTTGGTTGCACCTCAAGGTTTAAAGCCACCAGTTGGACTTAAAACTCCTGGCGCCAAGGGAAAGGCGAAAGCTCCAGCCGAACAAGAATGGGTTGATCCAACAGAAAGAAGACATGAACAAGATGACGACGATGACGAATCTAGATTGCTAAAACCTAGTGATTTTTTTGGAATGTAATTTTTAAAAGCTCCCAACCCTTTTAATGCAATAAATATCGAGTTTACAATTCTTTAGCTAAAAAATTTCTCTTATCGTTTTTATTAAATTAAGGAAATTAATAAATTAATTGTTTTTTTCAGTATGATTATCGGGATTTTGAGGCAACTCGTTAGGTGCTTTAGTTTCTGAGGATTCGTTTCCTTCAGTTTCACTTTCTTTTTCGGAAGGTTCTGAATCAGATGGTTTAGTTAGAGCCTTTTGTCCAACAGGTGTCCCACATACGGGACATTCGTCCCATCCCTTTCTCAAGGAATAACCACAATTCAAACATTCTTTCATCTCGGGATCAGGTACCCATTCTGGAATATCTAATGTACCGCCCTGTCTTTTTTTGGCTAACTCCATGAGTTCCTCTTCTTTCCAATATTCCATACCTTCTGGCAAACCCGAACTTCTTTGCTCAGAATTCTTAATAAGTTCTTCTTCCGTCCAAGCCGGCATGTTTGGTGCCCCAGTACCGCGCTTTTGCGCCTCTTCTGCAAGTTCCTCGGCAGTCCATGCGGATAATTGTTGACCACCTGGAGTTCTCACACCGGATGTACTTAATGCTTCTACCATATCACCTCCCTTAGTTGTAGAGGGCGCTTCGCAGCAAGCAGCTGAAAACTTCAAAAATCCCTCAAAACATCTTGAATATTTCCCAGTTTCCAGCTTACTTTCGTCAGTAACAATCATTAAACTTGTATTATCCGATTTTTGGGGTAAAGCCATGGCACAAATTGAAATTTCGTGGTTTAATCGTTTCGAATCCAATCCCGATTCTATTTTTGTCATTGCTTCCATTGCATCGCGATTTTTCATTAGAAAATCGCAAATTGGTTCTCCGTGTCTTTGATAACTCTCGTGGTATTTTGCTACTTGATTTCGAGCAGAATTTGCATCAAAGGATTTTATGATGGCCATTATATAGGAATAAATCTGTGATGTCGGTTTCTTTTCAGAACTTTCTATATGAAATCCTCCCAAATCAAGTTCTCCGATAAGGGGTGCAAATAAGGGCTCCTGATCTTTCATTTTTCCGAAGACGGTTGTCTTCGACACGAGGCACTCTATTTCTCCACAGTAAGTAATTGTATTATCAAGCAGTTGGACCTTTTTATCGTATAATAATCTGGGAATAGTATAAAAAATAACATCTTTCCAAGGAAGTTCCTTTACTGGAATAATGACTCCACATGATTTTTCTATGTATTCTTTGAACTTTTTTTCGAGATCCTTGAGTTCTTTTTTAATATCTTTAAATTTATCTCTTTCTATTTCTTCCTTTAATTTTTTAGTAAGTTCTTCGAATTTTTCCTTGTTTTTAGTTACCGAACCTCCAAAAATTTTTAAATCTCCAATTATGTTTTGTTTCATTATGAAGGTTGCTTCTTCAATTGATTTTTTCATGTATTCGGGAATTTCATCAATTTTTCCCTCAACAATGAATGTATCAATATCAAATTTAAGAGAATCCAATAATTCTTCAAATAAATTTTGTTCTGTCATCCTGATCTTTTTTAA
>JAFGGO010000007.1 GCA_016930515.1 Promethearchaeota archaeon
AAATCAAGGGAGATCAGGTCATAAAAGAGTAAAAGTTAACATCAATTTCCAATATAATCCGCTTATCATTAAATAACACTCATTTTAATGAATCTTCTGGAAATATGAAATTAATAGGAATTATTAGTGCCATTTTTTTAGTCCTTAAGTCCTTTTTTTGAGATATTTAAATCCTTTCTTCATATATGTAAAATATACAGATAAGTAGAAATAAAAGAAAGTAAAAGGATTTGATTTCTTTATTGTTGTTCAATTTTAAATATTTTTTTTACGAATTTAGGTAATGTAAATCCAAGATAGAAATGAAAAGTAATATAAACATACATGATGCGGGTAATAAGGTTAATTATTTCTATCGTGCCGAAAAGTACTTCTAATATTCCTGCTATTAGGAGCGATAAAAAGGCAAAAAATAACATCTCTCCTTTTTTCTTGATAATTGGATTCTCAGATTGAACCGCTGTACGAGAAAAGATTAAACCTGGAATCACAAAAAAAATTGCAATTAAACTAAGATTTGCAATTACGATCCAGCTCCATATTGCTGAATATGGACCAATTCGAATGCCAATACTCTTATAATCAGTACTAAAATATATCAAGAAGATAATTTCTAATACAATGGTAGATGTAATAGCGCTCCAAATGAATGCATTTCGAAGGGTCTTTTTTTCGTTTAATACCAATTCTCCATATACCTGTGGCCATAAGAGAAAAATAGGAAGTATAAGGACGACTTTGAGCAAGAAATAGATGGGATCGGGCAACCAAACATCGTTTCCAAAAAGCAACATTGAATCGAATGTAAGAGCATCGCCCCACCATGCCGTGCTTAAGAAAGTCCATGTTAATCCAACATAGAGTAATTGTTTTTCTTTGAATTTTAAGTATCGCTTGATCATAAAGGCTCCTAATAAACCAGACATTACACAAAATAATGATGTTATTAAACCTATTGCGAAATTCATTGGTGATATTGGTGTCATTTTTAACAATTCTTTTGTCTTTTAATTTAAGATAATGGGTCACAATATATATAAACCTTTATTATAATTGAGAATAGGAGAAGATTATTATTACAAAAATGTAAGCATCCAAAAAACGATTTGAAATACTATTCAATCAACAATTCCTAAAGCCTCAACCAATTTTAAATAAGATCCTTAATTTTAAAATTCATTCAATTTAGTGCAAATTTTAACGAAATGGGGCAATTTAATAACCTTCGACAAATATTGGAGCAGCTTACTTTTCCGCGCGTTTCAGGAAGCAAATTTGAACGAAAGGCTTACGAGATGGTTAAAATTGAAGTAGAAAAAATGGACCATCGAACAGAGACGCAAGAATTTACATTTAGCACGTTTTACTCGAGAATTCTTCCGAAAATCTTCTTCACGCTTACTTTTATCTTACTTTTATTCTTTAATACCGAAAATTACATTTTAATGGCAATTACCGCCCTTGGCATGTTCATGACGGTATTAATATCCATTAATCCAAAGGATAGCCGATTGGGAAAGAAGCTCGAATCTCAAACGCTTTACACTAGATTACCTTCTATCAAGAATGGAAGCAATATTCCTAAAAATTTTTTAGACGAATTAAAAAAAGACTCTAAACATATTTTCCTTTTTGCTCATTTGGATTCAAAAGGTCAAAGATTGACTATTACCTTAAGAATTATTTCTTTTAGGTTATGGTTATATTCCTACATGTTAAGTTGTACGATCATTTCATTAAATAATTATGTGTTTCAAACCTTTATTTTCGTTTTCTTGATAATTATTTTTTTATCTATTAATTTAACAGCTACCACGATGATCTTGCTGAATACTACCAACAATAAGTCTCCTGGAGCAATTGATAATGGTTCTGGCGTAGTCGTGCTACTTGATATTCTCCGTCATTTTACAAACGATGGAATTCGATTGAGTAATTACGATTTATGGTTCGTGTTTACTGGGGCAGAGGAATGTGGAACGATGGGTGCACGTCATTTTCTTAAGATAATGAGAAAAGTTCCTGAAAAGGAGAATATATTAATTGTCAATTTTGATGGCATTGCAAAGGGTGTTGATTATTACAGCGGGCTCATTACTCCAAAAAAAAATAGAGAAATATATTCGAAGTTCCAGAAAATAGCTGAAGATATAAAATTTGATTTTACTCATTCTAATAAAGTCTTTGGAATTCGATCTGATGGATTATATCTGAAAAATAAAGGTTTTGGGGGATTTGGGTTTGGAGACAACAGGACTTATAAGTATTATCATTCGCAACACGACTCAATTGACAAGGTAAATTTTGAAATCTTAGAAAAGCTTAGTAGGTTTGTTTTTAAAGCGCTCGTTGAATTAGACAAGATACAACTCTGATCCGTGTCTAAAATTTTAATTTTTAATTTTTAATATTTTATATCTTATATCTTATAAGACTAAATTAAAAATAATTGGTCTAATTTTTACCATTAAAAACTATTTTTTTATTTAATGAAAATTGGATACACCTGTATCAATCAATCGTTAAGTTGTCGGAGTAGCAATACTTTCAGGTTAAAAAATTATAGTAAAAAAAGGTTAATTGAAGTAATCGAAGGAAATCTAAATTGTCTCGAAAAAATTTTAACCTTTAATAAATCAAATGGGATTTATTTCTTCAGGATAACTTCAGGGCTCGTTCCTTTTGCGTCTCACTCCATAATGGATTTCAATTGGCAAGATCATTTTAAACATCGATTTAGAGAATTGGGAACATTCGTAAAAAAGAATGAAATGCGCATTAGCATGCATCCTGGTCAATATATTGTTTTGAATTCCACGAATCCCGCTGTTTATGAGAAATCCATCAAGGATTTAAAATATCACGTGGAGCTTCTCGACTTGATGGAACTGGATGCTAACGCTAAAGTGCAGGTTCATGTGGGTGGTGTTTATGGTGATAAAACAAAGAGCTTGAAGCGCTTTATCAGTCGATATTATTCTCTGGAAGAAGAGATTAAAAGAAGATTGGTAATAGAAAACGACGATAAAAGCTACGCTCTACGAGACTGTATGGAAATTCATGATTCTACGAATATTCCCGTTATATTTGATGTATACCATCACGCTTGTTTCAATTGCGGTGAAAGCATCCAAGAATGCTTTGAAGTATTTATAAAAACTTGGAAAGAAATCGATGGACTTCCAATTGTTCATTATAGCTCGCAACATCCCGACAAGGGAAAAGGTAGTCACTCCGACACGATGGATGTTAATAATTTTAGGAACTTCATAGACATGACAAAAAATTTCGACTTTGATCTAATGTTAGAAATTAAAGAAAAGGAAATCGCTGCTTTAAAGGCTTTGAAGTATTTAATAACAGATTCGCGATTAATATATAAATTATCTTAAATTCAATTCGCGTCCCAATATAGATTCAAACTCGTCCTTAATATCTAATAATGCTTTTTTATATTGCTTTAGCTCTGGATTTTTTGGAAAATAAGAAATTGTGAAGTTAACCGAATGGTCGTTAACACAAGAAATTTTAAAAAATTTTAAACATTGTTCGAGTTGGCTCAGAAGATTTTTGTTCGAAGTCTGCGGTATTAAGTCTAGGTTAATCTCGTCGATTTTCCATCTTCCCTCTTCGGTTTTAGACATCGTGAGGTTAAACTCTTTTGGAACAAAATCTAATTTTTGAGTTAACTTTCCAATGCATGTGTTAAGCATCGTTGCTATGCAGTTGAACACGGCCTTGTTGATGATATTTGAAGCCTCTTGGCTCAAACCTTGGCGAGTATCTATTTCTACGCATTCTTTTAATTTATTGTCACTGAATACGCACTTGTATTGATTTTCTTTATTGAATGGTATTAACTTTATGGTGGATGGCTTATCTTCAGACATTTTAACTCTTAAATTTCTTTTCTTTAATACATTACGAATAAAATTAAATAGTATTTTATGTTTGTTGTTTATGAAAAATAACTCTTTTTATCATTGATATTTATGGCTAACATCAGAATTGGATGTGCTGGTTGGGATTATAAGGATTGGAAGGGATCTTTTTATCCAAAAAAAATTGAAAAACTCGAACACTTAGAATTTTATGCTCGTTATTTCGATTTCGTGGAGATTAACTCCACATTTTATAATATTCCCTCAGAAAGCGCTGTAATACATTGGGGGGCGTGTGTATCAAATTCATTTCAATTTTCCGTAAAACTATGGCAAGATATTTCTCACGATCTAAACAATTCCGATTTGGAGTCTTTAGTTAGCCAATTTTTTTCCAGATTTACACCACTTGGTGATAAAATTGCTCTTTTTTTGATCCAATTTCCCGCTCGTTTTCAACATTCTGAGATTCACGAGCATTTATTCAAGCTTCTATTGAATAGCTTTCCTTCAGAATATAAATTTGTTTTCGAATTTCGCCACGAATCATGGTTCGATTCGGATATGTTATCGAAGATATTTAAAAAAAATAACTTAATTATTGGAACAACTTATCTTGAAGGTGTTAAATCCTATTTCCATCCAAATCAAGACTTATATTATATTAGACTTATTGGAGATCGAAAATTAACTAAGTTTGATGGGATTCAAAGGAATCAATCACTTATTACAAACGATTTAGTTAAACGCATCCATCAACTAAACAAATCCAATATTGTAAAACAAATTTTCATTGTTGTGAACAATCATTATGAGGGATTCTCTCCCGATACTGTTAATAAAATCAAGAAGAAGCTCCAATTGCCAATTCTGTCGTTTTCTAATCAAAAAAAATTAGAAGATTTCTTTTAAAAAAATGAAATGAAAAAATATTAAAAAAAAATTATTTGCTTTTTTTCTCGTCTTCTTCTTTCAAGAACGAATAGGAAATCACGCTTTTTTCTTCGATTTCCAGGCTTTCAATTAAGTCTTTTAAATGACTTTTTTGGGGGTGTTGCTCCAATTCATTTTCACCTTTTACTTTTTTTTCAATTTCCAGGACAAAGACGAATTTTAATATCAAATGCGTCTCCTGTAAAAACGCATCAAAAATCTTAGATTCGTAGAAAATAAAACGCTAAATCCATAGAAAAGAAGTAATGAATCGCCAGAGACGCTTTCATGAGTTATTGACAAGTACCGTTATATGCCCATACTGGCAGGTACTTAGTTCTCATGTATTCGTGAGTGGTTGGCACCACGCACTTAAATCGTCTCTCCATAAATAAAACAAATCATCCATTGGATATAAAATTTTCGCTTGAAGTCCATCCCTGATCAAACAATATTAGGTAATATAGCATTACTCGGACATTCTTTAAAGCATTTCAAGCACTTTGAGCACCCTATTATTTCAGAAACTTTGAATTCAATGCGTTCTTGGCCAATTTCGTCAGTGGAAATAATAAATAAGTTCTTAGGGCAAAAATCTTTTTTTAAACACATTTTGCATAATACGCACTTATCTGAATCTATTGAAAAACCATCTAAAGAACCCTCTGCTATAGAGATGACCTCAATTGCTCCGTGTTCACAAACATCCACGCATTTTAAACATCCTTCGCATTTATCGTAATTCACGTAACGAAGTGAATTGTCGAAAAAGATGGCTTTTGGGTGACAGCTATAGAAACATCTTTGACATCTAACGCAGAGGGAAGGATTTATCGAAATTGGAAATAATTTCTCATTTTTCATTGTTTTTAAAGTCAAGAGCGTAGTTAGACTAATCAATCTAAAATTTTATTACATTTTAATGTTTTTAATATATTTAATAAATTGTACGATTCAGCGAAATAGAAGATATTTTTAATGAAATACGAAGCTCTTAAAAATACTGATTTTTTTAGTTTTTTTAATTTTCAAGAGTCAGAATTTTTTAATCTTTCTTTCAAGGGAATTTGCCTCAAACCCGGAGGATTTCAAGAATATATTGATTTAATTCTATGTCTAGACAACGAGGAGGAAATCGTACAAGCCTTCCTTTACCTCGATCGAGAGTGGATTGGAAACGAGGCTTCTATAAACCCATTTGGAAAGGATATTTCAAAGAGTTTTATCGACGCCTTATATCCTAAGGATTTGAACGACGAATTTAAACCATCGTTAATAACGAGCTTGTGGAACTTAAAAGGAACGAAAGATACCATAATTTGCCTCGATAAAGTGATACAAGCCTGGGAAAATTCTGATAGCCAAGTGAAGGCGTTTTTGGATGCGTATCGGGGCTCATTAAAAGAAGTTTCAAAAAAGAATAACGATAATGTCGAGATTCGGATGAAAAATCTAATAGAAAACGGAAAAAATCGACTTTTAATAACCATTATATTTCCAAGATGATAAATTATAGTGGTATCTCTGAAAAATCTCAGGAAATGGATCATTCCTCTATTGGCTATAGTTTTTCTCGTAATATCTATTTTCGTCTATGGATTAAGATGGTGGTTTCCACGAGATCAAATAGATTGGCAAATAATCTTATTTTTATTTACCTTCATTGCTTTATTCGAAATCACGGCGTTAATCCTAAACCCAAAGATATTAAAAAATTCTATTGATTTATTGAAAGACCAAATGGTGGTTAAAGCCCTTCAAAGGAAAGATTTAACAACATTAGTAATAATTTTTCCTTTAACAATGCTATTCGAAGAATTATTATTCCGCTTGTTCATTTTTGTTACTTTATTCGTTAGTTTAGACCTTTTTTTTGCAACAACCATTGGAACGCTCTCTTTTTCAATTTATCACATCCATATTTGGTTTGAGTTTAAAAATAAGAAAATTTTATCCTCTTTCATACTTTTTTCTGCATTATTGGGATTCATTTTAAACCTGATGGTTTATTATATTGGTTTATTTGCGTGTGTTGTTATTCATCTTATTTCTGTTTTGTGGTTGTTTCAAAATATAAGCAAGAAAATTAATCTATCCTACTCCCTGTCTTAATATTGAAGAAATCTTTTTGTCGAAACGAATTTGAACTTACATTTATATAGTCGAAAAGAAAAATAATATCTAACAACAACAACGGATTTAATTGATTCATAACATGAAAAAAATAAAATCAGCAAGTGTGCTAATTATTACCTTGATTGTATTTCTTGGCATATTAACCGTGTCCGCAAGTGCAACAATGAACTTGGGAGGAGAGATTTCAATAGAGCTTTCGAGTGGAGACACGTTAACATGGAACGTTGATAGGAGGAATGCGAGTTATTTGTTAGAATTTTACAGAGGAGATACAATAAAAATGACGATTCAAGGGAAGCAAACAACTGGAAATCTTACTTATATCAAATCAAAATTGGAAGCCATAAATCCCGATTCTGGTGTTGCAACGACGATATGCTCTTCTGGAACATACGGGTTAGGCGTGGATTCTTCAGGTCCTAAAGTAATCTTCGCACTGAATTCAGACCTCTCTCAATTAGGTTTTATTGGCAGAGTCCCCTCTGAATTTGGATTGAACGATCTTGGAAACGCTTTAGAAAATACGGGCGATTGGGACGATCACTCTGTTGTATCCGGAGTTTTAAATCTGACTAATTCACTTGGCCGAAGCCTTTTGTTAGAATTAGACGCGGAAGGATTTATCTCAAGCGTGACTGCATTTTATAAAAATATAGAAGTATTTTCTGCGTCTTTTGAATCTTACACGCCATTCGTTGAAAACTCGGTACCTAGTTACGAACTAAGCATAATAATTAGCGTTTTATCACTTGTGACAATGATTTCGGTAATAAAATATAAGATATTCAAGACTAAGAGAAAGACTGACGATTTTTAACTTGGTATATTTTTTTTTTATTTTTTTATCTATCTATAAATTCGTTATTCAATTTTTTTTATCAATCATAAAACTCTATTCTTGATTTTAAAGAATCAAGAAATAATTTATCCTATATTCTTTTTCTGTCATAATTTAGGATATTTGATTTTTAATTAATATATTATATCATAAATAATTAAAGTGCTTTTTTTATCAATTCAGAAATATCAAGGGCTTTTATTTCTTTTGAATTAATATTTGTTTTAAATTGATTCAAACAAAACGGGCAGCACGAGATAATGGCATCGGCAGTTGTATTTTTTGCTTCTTCTATTCGCTCCCTAGCCGCAAATTGCGACATTTCCTTGAATGCCGATCGAACGCCTCCCCCAGAACCACAACACCAAGCATTATGCCTATTCCTAGGCATTTCCACGAGTTCCACACCGGGAACGCTTTGTATGAGTTCCCTTGGCTGCTGGTACATTCCCATGTGCCTGCCAATATGGCAAGGATCGTGATAGGTGAGTTTCATATCCAGCTTATTGGTAAGTTTTAATTCTCCAGTTTTTATCTTTTCTAACAAGAACTCGGGCAAGTGAACGATTTCAATTCCGTGTTTCAAGTCTAATTTCTTGGGATAAACTTCCTTGAGCGTTCGATAGCATCCCGCGCAAGATGTGATGATCTTTTCAATTCCAGCATCTTTAAATTTCCTGATATTAATCTCCGCTATCTCTCTGGCCTTGTCAATTTGACCGGTCATGAATACGGGCGAACCACAACAGCTTTCGTTATTTAGGATTTGAAAATCTTCGTTCAAGTAGTTTAATAGTTCAACAGTAGCAATAGCAATGTTTTGCTCTCTATAACTTGAAGTACACCCTACAAAATATGCTAATTTAGAATCTGAAGTTAGATCTAGATCCGAGGGAAGCCAAGCAAGCCTTTCAGAACGCTTTTCCATATACGGGTTGTCCTGATTGAAAATTGATTCCGTGTATTTCACATGTTCTGGCATCGGACCGTATCCTAATTTAACTGCTTCTTCTCTCATGGCAATTAACCATTCACCTGCGTAGGCGTGAATCTCTGGAATTTGACACTGTTGTGTGCACGCCAAGCATACCGAACAGTGGTAAAAAATCCTTGCCAAGTTATTAGTCCACTTGATCTTTCCTGAGGTGATTGCCCAAGTAAGCAGATTTTTACCACCTAAATAATAAGGTTCGAACTTCCCAAATTCTCCCGATGGACAAATTCGAGCCCAATTCACATCTTGAAAGACGGTCCTGCATGTTCCACATTTACCACATTGGTACACCACATCTTTGTAATGTATTATATCCCTGTTCCGCGAAATGTCGTGCTCTTCTTGTTTGAAATCAACTTTGCTAATTCCCGTCCCTCTTTGATACCTTAGCTTTTTTCCCATATTAATCGCCCCAACCGTGTCCTGGATTCATGATGCCGTTTGGATCCAAGAGTTTTTTCACTTTTTTCGTCAATTCTACCGTTGCTGGTAACATCTTTTTCTCATACACCTCGTGTGCCCATTGTGGTGCCTTATACATAACTACACCGTCAATAGATTGTACCTCGTCGTGAATTTCTTTTAGTATTTCTCGAGCGGATTGGATTTCTTTTAGGTCGTCTTTGTTGAAGTTCACATTCGTTCTTGCAACCACATAATGGCCTCCAAAAAGAATCCGACCGTAAAATTGTGGCGTGTGTCCGTATTTAAGAGTAACTTTTCTAGAAAGCTCGTAATATTTGACCACATCACGAGAAGAGCAATAACTTCCGATCCATTGCCCCCCTCCACCTCGAGAGAAGTTCCAACAACCCCATAAGTGAATTGGCATTTCACTTCCGATATTAGCTCCTCCTTTTGGTAATTTGAGACCTCCTTCTCTTATGATTTCTTCGATTGCTTCGCATTGCGCGTCGTGCTGTTTTTCGGTGTACGCCTGTGTGGTAATAAAAGAAAAGAAGTCTGGCAAGTTTGATTCAAAAGCATCTCGAGGAACCTTTTTCTCGTTTGCTTCCATGGTTGATTGGAGCCAGCCGTAGTTCTGGAATACTATATCACAAATTCCTAACCCTGCTTTTGATAATTTTGATAATATTGGATATCCGAGGCTAAAAGATCTCCCAATTGCAGTATAATCTTTTCTAAACGGTAATTTAGGCCATAATTTGATTGCTGCTTTCGTAACGATTCCGGTAGAACCTTCCCATCCAATGAACAAGCCCGCTAAATCAGGTAGGGGTTGTCTTCCGTACCAACAATCAGAAAGGCTGCAGGAACCTACTCTTATTAATTCGCCAGATCCAAGCACGACTTCTAAGCCATTTATGAATTCTGCTCCCGTACCTCCCAAGTTCCCAAGATCAAACATGCCGTAACATAAACAAGAAGCCACGACTCCTGTACCTGGAGGTGACCATGTAATACCTGCTCTTAAGTCTGGATGGTACTTCCCTAGATGTCCTTGAAGGTCAGCCCACGTGATTCCTCCTTCTATTAAGGCGTACATGTCGTCCTTGTTGACCTCTAAAATGCGATTTAACCTCCTCAAATCAACGACAATACCCCCTTTCAATGGTGTTGCTGTAGATCCGAAATTGATTCCAGAAACCCAGGGTATTACTGGAATTTTAAGTTTATTTGCAACTTTTACAATTTGTTGGATTTCTTCAGCAGATTCAGGCATGACAACGATATCACATTGACCTTCAGGTTCTGCGGTAATAAAATCATAATGATATAAATATCGCATTTCGGGATCGTTCGATACATTTTGTTCCCCCACTATTTTTACTATTTCTTCGAATGCGTTATCTAATTCCATTTAACCATCTACCTATCTTGCATTTCTTAAGAATAATCTAATAGCACATAAAAAGTCTATTACAATCATGAAGTGAATCTAAAGAAATTATATAATTTAATATATTATACCTATTTAGGATTAGATTGTCAATTTTCGATTTTTAGATTTAAAATGAAAAAGAATATCAAGATTTTTGGTGCATCGTTGGATGCAACCGATTTGCCCCTCTCTATCAAAACGAAATTGCTATATTTAGATCGACGGCTACGAAAGGAAATTCCAGAACCAAGCTTCTTCGATCCTTACGATGGGATTCTATTGTATTCCAAAATATTATCGAACGATAAGTACTTAAAAATCGGAAAAATCCCAATTAAGACTTGGCTAACTCCGAAGCCTTGCATCGAAGATATTTCAAGAATCAATCAACTCGCATTTCAAAAGTTCTCCAATGATGGATTGGTCGAGAAGTATTCTAATGAGGTAGAACAACTTGTTAAAAGCAAGGTTTTACCTGACATTCCACTCATGATAGGAGTAGATCATTCATTAACCGGAGGCGTATTAAGGGCGTTGTCCCAAAAATATGGTCCCGAAAATATTTTAATCGTAATTTTTGACGCTCATTTCGACGGAATTCCGGCTAAAGTAGCAGTAAATATTGCGCGATATTTTCAAGATCATCCGGACCAATCGAATCTTTTAGTCCCTGAACTCGCTTATGAAATGACTAGCGATATTAAAAACACTTACACTTGCGCATCTTTTTTATATTATTTGATAGAAGACGCCATAATATTACCCGAAAATGTCATAATATTCGGTTGTCAAGATTATCCTAGAGGTGAATTTCGTGCAATTGAAGATCCGAGAATAATAGAATATGTTAATTTTTTTGATCGAATGGAATCAAATGGCGTTTCATTCGTTCCGAAAATTAGGCCCGAAGAAATGATAAGTGCTCTCTCCTCTAAATTAGAACGAGTTAAAAAGCCATATTTGTATATTTCGTGCGATGTCGATGTTGGAGCCCTTAAAGACATAATCGCCTCGAGATATAAAAACGCAATTGGCATCGAAAAATCTACTCTGATACAAGCATTCCAAGTATTAAAAAATACCATTGATTCTTCAGATTGCGAATTGATTGGACTTGATTTCATGGAAATCGATACTTTCCTGCTTAATAGGTATTTTCCCAAAACCCAAAGGAAAGATTCAACGATAGAAATAATAGATGCTTTATTAAAAATCTTGTTTTAAGAGTTAAGTGAAATAAGACAACGTGTTTAGAACGATTTTGATGAATTTTCTCTTAATTATTATTTAGTTTATTTGAGATTGTTTTTGTTAAGGTTTTAATCATTAGCGGTATTCCGTTGATCATCGATCGACTGTAAAAACGAGGTGCGTGAAAAGGTAACCCTCGTTTTATTATTAAACGCTTAAATGCGTCTTTAGGATTAAAGTTTACCTCGTGATATGCTCTTTCTAAATAAGTACATAGCATATCGGACGATAAATGGTCGTATCTAATCGTTGGTGCCGACCAGCTGAAATAACGCCAATCTTTCGTGAGTAATCGATCTTCTTGTAAAACCTGTTTCATTAATTGAGTTCCAGGAAACGATGTCAATAAAGAAAAAGTGGGAAGATCTATGTCTAAGGAGTTTGCGATATCTATCGTGGATTGAAGGTCCTGTTCTTTATCTTCTAAATCCGCACCAATTATGATATTGCCTTGAATTATATACCCCATATCGTGAAGGATTTTAATTGATTGCTTGATTTGTTCGAATTCAGTTCTTTTATTCATTTTTTTTAAAGTCCGATCAGAAAAACTTTCAATTCCCAAAAACAGGAACACGAATCCCGCATCTGCCATTTTTTTGAAAATCTCGGGATGATTTACAATCATGTCTACTCGCGCCTGCGCCATGAAATATTTGTTAATCCTTTCTCGAATGATGGCTTCGCACAGTTTCATGGTATATTTCTTGTTCACGACGAAGTTATCGTCGACAACATAGACAATACTTGCGTGGTTCTTGATTTCTTTCGTTTTTAATTCCCTAATTATATCATCAATGCTTCTTTGCCGGTAGGTTGATCGATAAAAATGGTGAATGCAGCAAAAATTACAATCATAAGGACATCCCCGGCTGGTTTCGATGCTATCAACTGAAAAACCAAAATAATTGTAAGTCTTTTTTGCCTCAGGAGAACGATATTCGCGAGCGGGTAATTGAATGTCTTTTAGGTCCATTAAGTCTCGATCAGGATTGTGGACGATATTTCCATTATTTTTATAAGATAAGCCTTGAACTCCAATCGGGTTATTATTTTTTATTAATTCTCGAAATGTGATTTCTCCTTCGGCTTTTACCACGATATCGACAAATGGGGATTTTAACGTGTCATCAACTGCCAAAGATGGATGCCAACCCCCCAAAACCGTTTTACATCCATAAGATTTAGCAATACTAGCAATCTTTATTGCTCTATTGATTTGAAAGCTATAATTACAACTAATTCCAACATAATCTGGTTTATGGATTTTGATCTGATATTCTATAGTTTTTAAAGTCACGCTTTTAAGACGCTCGTCTAACATGTAAACGCTTGCGATATCTTTGATATAGGCCGCTAGATATTCTAAACCCAATGGAGGGAAAATTAGATTCGGTAAGATTCCTATTCTATCAGAGGTGGGATTATCGGGCGTGATTAATAATATTCGCATGGTAAAGTCGTTCGTTTTTCAATGAAATAGGTATTGTTAGATAAAAAGTATATTACATTTGAACCTTATTATTGTTTCTCTAGAAATATATATGAGATATTAAAAGTGTATGATAAAGATTATTGCAATAAACAAGGATAATACTCATATTTTTTAATTTAGTTCAAGAAAGGATAATTAAGTAAAAAAAGATAATTTTATTTTGATTTTCGAATTTTGTTGATGAGCACGATGGTACTGACACTAACTAAACTTAAAATCAATAAGAGATCGAAACCTATTATTGTAGAATCGTCTACTTTTACGAAGATGTAATTCGTCAATATTATAAAATCAAACTCGCCATCTGAATCCATAACCATGAGACTCACCGAATAAGATCCAATATTTTTATAAGTATGCACAGGATCTCTTTCGGTTGAATTTTCACCATCACCAAAATCCCAATAATACGAAGTGGGCGTGTTTCCTTCCGAACCGGTAAATATAAATGCGACTTCCTCATTTGGTTTTATAGAAGTTTTATCGGAAGTAAAATTTGCCGTCGGTTGGGTGTCCAAAATTAAGGAATATCCGAGTTGACTGTTATTATAATCGCATTCAATGGCCAATATTCCGTTTGATGTGTACCTGTATTCTATTCGAATGGTGCAAAAAATTGGGTATGTGTAATTCCATTCAACTGCGAAACCATCTTCGAGCGATTCAAACACGTTATCAGAATTCACGAAAAGTGGATCCTGCCTCATATTCTCTGTAAATTCATTCCAGTCCATCTTGTTATTAGAAAATAATGGTTGTCCTAAGGATCCAAATCTTGAATCGTTATAGACATAAGAATGAACATTTGATGAATATGGAAACCAAGTATCGTTAATTAGAATAGTTGTGTGAAAAGCAATCAAAGTGCGCCCATTGATGGTATCTTCTCCCGATATTGCGTCTATTTCTATTCTCATCCTTTCGAACATCCTATTTGGGTCAGAATAGATAAATACTTCGGAATCAAAGAATGGATCATATTCGTATATATCACCTTCGTTCACGCCTACATAAGAGGGCTTCGGACCATCGTGATATCTTATGAAATTAAAAATATTTTTTTCAAAATATGGTAAAGACCAGTCACATAGGATTATTGAAAGGCGTTCTAAAACACCATTAGCGTCATACATAATTCTAATTTCGTAATCCATTCCACCGCTGTCTATTATTTGAAATTCACCAGTAATTCGATTGAAATAAATATTGTTTGAATATGGTAGTGATGCTTTATACAGGTATAACGCACCGGGATTTGGAACTATTAGCGGATATAGCGCGAAGAAGACGTTTTCCTCGGGATTCTTTGCGTACGATTGATTCAATGAATCGTTTGATAGTAAAAATTGATTGTCCTTGTTAATAAAATCCCAAGTATCGTAATTAAGGAAAAGATGGGTACCATTTTCACTATTTTCGGTAATGTTAATTTTCATCTTTTCGAGATCGTTTGGTATTGTATTAAATCCTAATTGATCGTACCAATCTGAACCAAATATATCTGTCATGTTCTTTTGATCAACATTGGTTACCATCCATATTATTTCTTCTTCGGGTTCAACAGAAAAATTGAAATCAACAGGGATTAGGGGTTCTGGAGTAAATTCTATTGCTTTTCCGATGAGTGGTTCCGTAGGTTCGAACAAGTTAAAGTTTGTCAAATCACCATGATCTAATCCAATAGTGGTTGGATGTGGACTACTCGCTAATGTGGTCTCGTTTACTTCCTTATATTGAAATTTGATTGTTCCACTTTCGTAGAGAATGATTTCAAATGATCCTAAGTGCGATGTAATAGTCTCCCAACCCATGTCTTCTTTACCACTGACATTAAAAAACTCTATGACTAATCGATTCGGACCAGTGAGAAATTCATAATAGATTCCTGGTGTAATTTCTAAGCCTGTAGATAAAAGTGCTATTAAATTCTCGTTTTCACTCGAAACTGCGGGTATTTCGACATGATTTTCACTATTTTGAAGAAAGGTAAAATAACCATAACCCTCGTGATAAATCTCGTCAAATTCTTCACCGTAAAAAGTGAAATTCCACCCTTCGCTAAAGGAAATGTTTTCTTCAAATATTGACATCAATGTGCCTGTACTATTTATTTCGATCCAATCGAAATTTGCACTCGTATTCATCAAATATCCTCCTCCGTTAAAATCTGCAGTATCAAGCCCAATTAACGAATTCTCATTTTTAATTTCATTTTCATTATTTATATTCATTTTTTTACCAGAATTAACGAAACAAAAGGAAATAACAAAACATAGAATTAAAATAAATGAAATTGTTCTTTTTCTCAATATTTTTCTCTCCAAAATTTTTGTTGAAATTTTGTACTTTTTATTTGTGAATGATTTTTGTGCTGAAAATAATTTAATATGCCTAAGAATGTTCTAAAAAATTTAAGTAATTTGTAATTCTTAATTGCTTCTTCTTTTTAATTCTACAACGCGTCATTATTACATCGCAAAAATAAAAGATTATATCCCATAAATGTATATTTTGATTGAATTTTGAAGTCTTATTTCAAAAACTTACCACTTAGTTTTAAATATAAATTTAAGTTATTGAATGTTAGATTTTAATACAAAATTTGAAATCAGAAAGAGAAAATTAATATGGAGAGTTTCAAAGAATTATTCAACCCACTTGAAAGGGCTCGTGTTATTGAGGTTTTATTCGGAATAATTACACTTATTGTTATTATTGCAATAGTTATTGTTGCGAGTGTGATTAACGGAATTCTTGATCCGTTCATAATTGCTATTGTTTTCATTATTATTTGCGGAGTGGGCCTAAGCATATTAATTTATAGAGAACATAAAAATAAACCAACTGAAAAAAAAGCACGAGATCTCTCTAATCAAGGATTATATGCTAAATCAATTGAGTATTATCAAAGGTTACTGGCAAAACAGCCAATAAATGTTAGCATGTGGTTGGAATTAGCACGAGTCTATGAAAAGAAAAAAATGCACTCCGAAGCACTCAATGCCTATAATGTTATTCTTGAAATTGATCCTAATAATAACGAAGTAAAAGAACATATTATATCAATTAATAATGAAAAAGAATCTGAATTCATCAGATCTAACCTAAACAAATCAATTAAAGTAATACAAAAAAATAAGAAAATTGTCTCGAATAAAACACCTCATCAAATGGAAAACTATCATATTAGCAGGATTTCAATCGAAAGCGATGATGAATATGCACCAGAAGAAAGGGAAGAATTGTTAAAGACCGAATTAGAACTTGAATTGCACGTTAAAGAGTTTATTTGTGCCGTTCATAAAGGACCGGTTAGTGGACTTGATGTATATATATGTCCTAAATGTGCTATGGTGTATTGTCGAGCGTGCGCTCAAGCAATTAAAACAAGGGGAGATTATTGTTGGTTTTGTCGTGCTAACTTAGAATTATAAATAGATATACTTTATTAAAAGAATATTCGTAAAAAAACCAGATATTAAATTCTAATAATATTTAAGCAAAAAAATTGATTCGAACAATCAAGAATACAATATAGATATCTAAATTAAAAAAAATAATCAACTTTCTTGTGATAAATGTATTATATTTTTAGAAGAAATCATTAATTTAGGTGAAGATATATGATATTTAGATAATTTGATCGTGAAACTAAACTTTCACGAACCTTCATTAATATTATTATATCACAGACACAATTCCTAAATAATATGTTCATTTGATTAATTTCTGAAAAAATAACAGAAGAAAATAAAAAAAATTTGACTCTTTCTTTAAATAAATATAATTAAAAGAAAAGAAAAAAGAGAAATTAAGCAAAAAAGATTTAGACCTAAGGAGAAGTGATAATCGTATTCTCTGCAACTATATCGGTGGCACTTGGGTTATTAATTGCTAATTTGACATCGTGAAATATGTTATGTGTAGCAACCATTTTTAGGAATAATACTTAGAATTCCGGAGGAAGATCATATTTGGCAAAATATAAAAATTTAAAAATAAATTCTTTTACTTTTTGTAATAATTATCTTTAAATTGAGGTATTGTAAATGGCAAAAATAATACAAAAAAAAAGTACTCATGTTTTAACTGATTATGAAGAAGATAGATACATGCATATTGAATGGAAATCGATAGTAACTGGAAAACAAATGAAAAAAATATTAGAAAAAATATATAAATTTTATAAAAAGAATGGTTATTCTCGCATGCTTACTGATATGACAAACATGGGCGTGCTTGAGCCAGAATTTCAAGAGTGGTTTCTTAACGATTGGTATCCCAGAATGATTCAAATTGGATGCCTCTATTATGCATCCCTCACATCAGCATCAGCAGCCGCAGCAATGGCAGTAGATCTAGCAGATGAAAAAGCAGAAGAGATTCGTCAGGCAGATGGTAATGCCCAATCGCTTTTCTTTGTTGACATTGAAAAAGCTAGAACATGGCTTATTAACCAATAATAAAATCTGTTAATTTATTTTAACTCTTTTTCATTATTTTTATTTAATAAAAAAAATGAGGAAATAGAAATAGAACATTGAGAAAAAAATTATCATCGTTACGATTATACCCAATCGATTAAAAAAAAAAAGATTTATATAACACATACAAGATTAATATTAAAAAAAATCTAAAAAAATGATTGATTGTTAAAAATGTCCAATGATATATTCTTGATTCTAATCCCTTTAATTTTTAGCATGCTTTGGGTTGTTTTCATTATATATTATCGAATAAAACCTAGAGATCGTATTTTTAAAACGACAATCGTGTTGTTTTTATTGATAATTACCTTTCTCATATTAATCATAATCACAATCGACTTTATTGTAGCCAATCCTGAAGATAGTCTTACGGGTATTTTACTTCTGTTGATATTTGGTATTTTTCTATTTATTTTTTTTATAAGCATATTTCTAAACAAGAATAAACTTTTTCAAGAACAAGCTAAAGGGACGGATAGAATTGTCAACTTACAAACACAGAAATTGACTAATGTATTACAAGCAAGTAGTGATGTATCAATACAAGTTTCAAATATGGCAACACAATTATCATCAAGTATTGAGGAAGTAAACGCTTCGACTGAAGAAATAGCGTCAAATACCCTAGAATTTGCTAATCAAAATAAAAAACAAGTACAAATCCTCAAGGAAATCAACAACAATGCAAAAATATTAAGTGAAGATGCAAACATAATGATAAATGCAACAAAAGAAATAGCACGGATAATGACAATAATAAATGATATATCCGTTCAAACCAATTTATTAGCATTGAATGCCAGTATAGAAGCTGGACGGGCCGGAGAACACGGTAGGGGATTTGCTGTAGTTGCAGACGAAGTGAGAAAACTTGCAGAAGAATCAAGAGTCTCAACACAAAATACTACATCTAAAATCGAGCAAATTATAGAACGGATAAATTCCCAAGTTAAAGATATTTCTCATATCTCTCAAGAATTGGAAAACTCTACACAAAAAGGGGAAGCTAATAATAAATTAATAGAAGAGATAAGTACTAGCACGGAGCAACAAACAGGGGTTATAGAAGAAATTGCCTCTTCATCAATAAAACTATCCGAACTTTCAGATATATTACGCTCAAACTTAGAAAAATATCAAATTCATAAGGTAAAAACGATTAAATAAAATTCATTATCAATGTTATTCTACAAGGGATATTACAAATTTTTTAGCATTTTCAAAATCCTTCTTGTCAGGATGGAATCCTAGCTCAATGAAATTTTCTTGAGCGTCCTTTTATTCTTCATTGGAGTAGTATGTGAAGGGTTCTCCCAAACAATGAAATTCACCAATGCAATTTGATCCCCTCAAATCAGCTTCTTCCCTAATCGGCTGAAAGCAATCAGGATAAGGTTCTTTTCTTTCACGGGAATAAAAACAAGCGTATTTTAAAGTAAAATTTATGGCATTTCTTACAAACTCAATCAGTTTATCTCCAACCAAACCGAGGTAAACTCCTGAGCCTAATATTAAAAGCTCATAATCTATAAGATTCCGAGGCTGATAATCCTCAAGTTCAAGCACATCAACATCGTGATTATCAAGAGCAGATCTTATAGCAAGAGCAATCTTTCTTGTATTTCCAGTGCTTGTATAGTATACTATATGTATTTTCATTTGTAAATTGTTCTCGTTAATATAATGCAAGAATATTAAATTTCGGGATCTTTCTCTAATTTTATCACATTCACTCCCCTTCTTTCGAGTTTTTCAATTATTTCTTGACTGTTTGGATCAGTTTTTTGGGTTAATGGATTTGCAGTAAAACACAATTCTTGAAGATTTTTGAGCTGAAGTATTGAATTTGGGAGATTCTTGAAATCATTAGCAATTAGATCAAGACTTGCAAGCAAAGTAAGATTCTCAAAAGACTGAGGTAGACTTTTCAACTTATTATAACCTAGAACAAGGATTTGAAGTGATTTTAGATTTCCAAAAGATTCTGGAAGACTTTCTAAATCATTTGCGTATAAATCAAGGTAATAGAGGGAAGAAAGGTTTCCAAATGATTCTGGTAGGTATTTCAACGTTTTGCCTGAATATAAAACGTGAAGCGAAATGAGGTTTCCAAACGAATCTGGAAGCGTTTCTAATTGATTATTACTCAAATACAAAACTCTAAGTTTCGTTAGATTACCAAATGTATCTGGTAGGGACTTTAATTGATTGTTATACAATAGTAAAATTGTGAGTGATTCAAGATCTCCAAAAGATTGAGGAAGCGATGTTATTTGCGTGTGGATGAGCTCCAAATGATCAAGTTTGATAAGATTTCCAATTGAGAGTGGGAGCGATTTTAATGCATTATTTCCCAATTTTAACTTTCGAAGTGATGAAAGATTTCCAAGCGACTCTGGGAGGAATAAAATTCGATTATGCGATAAATCCAGAACTTCAAGCAAGGGAAAATGAAAAAGTGGTTCTGGTATTAATGATAAGAGATTATGCGATAATTCTATTCTTTTAAGCGATTTAATGTTTCCCAACGATTCAGGAAGCGAATTTATTCTATTTTTATGTAAATTAAGTTCTTGAAGTGACTCAAGATTTCCAAAAGAATCAGGTAATGATGTCAATTGATTGTTTCCTAAAAAAAGTTTTTCAAGAGAGATAAGATTTCCTAACGATTCGGGGAGCGATGTTAATTGATTAAAGCTTAAATCTAATCCTCGTAGAGAGGTGATATTTCCTATAAATTCTGGAATATATTTTAAACGATTATCATATAAATTCAAACTTCGAAGATGGATTAATTTTTTTATCGATGTCGGAAGTGAATCTATTTCATTATGTTCTAATGTTAATACTTCAAGCGATTCCAGTTTTGTCAACAATTTAGGGAATTTTTTAAAGTAATTGCTACCTAAATGTAAGAATTTAAGCGATGCAAGCTTGGCAAACGATTTAGGAAGAAAATTTAAATTATTTACGGATAGTGATAAAAATCTAAGATTCGATAGATTTCCTAAAGTTTCAGGAAGCGATATTAATTGATTCTCATCTATTTTAAGTTCTTCGAGCGCCAATAAATTTCCAAAGGACTCTGGAAGCAATGTCAACTTATTATAACGGAGCTCTAACTTTTTAAGTGATGTTAAATTGCCAATTGATTCAGGGAGCGCAATTATTTGGTTTAGAGTTAAATGTAATTGTTGAAGTGAAGATAGATTCCCTAATGATTCGGGAAGCAAAGTTAATTTATTATCATTTAAGACGATCAACCTTAAAAATGGCAGATTCCCCATTGAATTAGGGAGATATTCTAATTTATTCTTCATTAAAAATATTTCTTGAAGCTCGGTTAGACTACCAAGTGAATGCGGAAGTTTTTCTAATTGATTATTATCTAAATATAGATATTGAAGCGATATAAGGGCTCCCAAGGATTCGGGAAGATCTTTTAAATGATTCTCTACCAAGTGTAATTCCAGAAGCTTTTGTAGATTTCCCAAAGATTCTGGAAGGGATCTCAATTGATTCTTATTCAATTTTAGCTTTTGAAGTGATATAAGATTTCCAATCGAATTGGGAAGTGTCGTTAATTTATTATTTGATAAATCCAATTCTTTAAGAGTAGTAAGATTTTCCAATTTATCAATTTCAGCTATATTACATATATCTTTATTGCTCAAGTCTAAAATATTATCTACTATTGGAAATATTCTCCCTTTATATGTAATGAAATCATATTTTTGAAATAATTCTTGAATTTCTTCGTTATTGAAATATTTTAGATAGTTTTCTTGGACTAAATATTTAACAACGGGAATATATCCTTCAGAGATTCTATTAAAGATTTCATTTTTGAAAATCCTTTTCGCTAGAGGATCGCCAACCTCAGTCAATTTTTTTAATAAGGGAAAGGACAAGTTTGAGTGCAATAAATGAGTATCGTAATCGTTTTCTACCCAAGCTTGCAAGTTGGAGCAATGTCCCCAAAATTCCTCTTCAGAGGTAATATTAAGAGCTTTACAATTTTTTGTTCGATCCTTTGATTCTAATTCATCTATTGATTGAATGTGATTATAATCTTCAATTTCGTTTATGCCGATTTCAAAAAGCAAGTATTTGCATTGCTCGTATAACTCTCCATTGACAAAAATTTGAGTTTTTTCTTTTTCTAATTTGAGCGTTATATATTTGTTTACCTTGAATTCTTTTTTTATCATTATCATTTTTAGAAAATAATCAAAATTAACATGTAAAAATACAATATGAACCTATTTAAATTAATATGGGAATATTTTGCAGTGCTTTTTATTCACATTTTTATCTCTTAGTTTAAATTCCTTTACAACTATAATACATTCATATTTACTTTAGGATTATTATTGATAAAATCGGAGCACACACAATTAGTAATATTAATTTTGATTTTTTGAGTCTTTTTCAAGCCATTCCTTTAATTGTTCCTTTAGTTTTATTAGTTATAATTTTTAGAAAATATCTTATACTCGAAAGAAGACTTTTATTAATTTTGGGAATTGGAATTTTCTTTCTGTTGTTTCTTTCTGCAATCTTGTTCTATGGTTTTTATTATATATTGTTTGGACTAAATTCTCCAGTGTTTTTTCTTTCTTGTTTTAATCTACATTTTATTTTTCTTTCTGTGATCTTCTTTTTTTTAGGAACAATACGCTTATCAAGGATATATGATGAGGTAAATAATGATAAAAAAAATATAGGAT
>JAFGGO010000008.1 GCA_016930515.1 Promethearchaeota archaeon
GCCACTTAAAGCGCTCAGGCCGTACGATATGTAACCCCAAAAAAAAGGATATGTCCTGTAATTGTTCATGTCTTCGAACGGAGAAAGTTCGGCTCTTCCAATGAACAAGCCAGGGTAAATAGATGGCCATGAATCGTTTAGCAATAGATATCTCAACAATACTTGAATCCCGACTAATAAAAAAAGAAAACCCAGTAAAAAAATTATAATTTGAACATTGGTTCTTTCAATATGTATCTCTTTTTTCCTTTTTTTAAGAAAATATGAAACATTATGATTTTTAACAAGATCTATTAAAAAAAGAATGAAAATGCTTAAAATCAAGCCAGTAGAAATTGCGTTGATGGTTAAATTTGCTTGATCTAATATCAAGACGCATGTGCCCATAAAAGAAAAAGAAATCAAGGGATATAAAGTAAATTTGTATAAACCAAATTTCTGAGAGATTTTTTCGTGAGTTTTATTGTTTGAAAAAAAGATGTCGTATATACAAGCACCGGGTAAATAACCCAAGCTGATAATACAAATGATTGCTCTTGCATACGACAAAAATCCGACCTGTGCCCACGAAATTATTGTAATGGGATTATAAAGCGGTAAAATTAATTGTGATATACATATGAGTAATAAAATTAATGCTTTAATAGCTTGCTTAGACGGGATTTTAAAATAAAAATTTCTTTCTTTAATGCTAATAATATTTGGATTAAACATGACAATTGCAATGACAATCATTGCAATACCAACGATAACTAAAAGAAAATCAATCCAAATCCCAATCAAGAATATGAAAATTAATATAGATGTAAAAATTATATGTTTCCTATTCTCTATCATTTATAAAAAATAGAAATTATCAGAGATAAAAAACTTTCCTTCATTTATATGAAATCAAATAATAAATTGTTTTTTATATATTCAATAAGCTTTATTCAATGGTATCAATCCCATCCTTTAATTTTAATATAACATTTAAAAGTATAATTGGATCATTAAAAGAATATGTAAAATGAGTAAAAATATTTTAGTTACGGGTGGGGCTGGATTCATTGGCTCTCATTTAGTAGATACTTTAATCGAAAAAGGACATGAAGTTACTGTATTGGATTCTCTTGATAAACAAGTTCACGGGAATAAACAAGAACCCCCTCTCTATTTAAATAAGGACATTACATTTATTCACGAATCAGTGGAAAATTACGATATAGCTAAGAAATTAATTCAAGATCACGATGTCATATATCATCTTGCTTCGATCGTGGGTGTTGGACAATCAATGTACGAGATTGAAAGATATGTAAAAAAAAACATGCATGGAACATCCGTTTTGCTTGATATTCTTGCTAATTGCGAACATTCGACGCAGAAAGTGATAATCGCCTCTTCTAATACGATATATGGAGAAGGGAGTGCTAAATGCAATAATTGCGGTATAGTAAAGCCCGATTTAAGGAGCGAATCACAATTAAGCTTAAAAGATTGGAATATATATTGTCCAAAATGTAAAGCCCCACTAAAACCAATACTGACCCCTGAATCTCGCTCATTTAATTCTAGCTCCATTTACGCCTTGTCTAAACAAGTACAAGAACAGATGGGATTGCTTATTGGAAAGACTTATGGTATCAACACTACTGCATTGAGATTTTTTTTAGTCTACGGTCCAAGACAAGCATTATCTAATCCTTACACTGGCGTTTGTTCTATCTTTACTAACAGGGCGTTAAAAGGAGAAACGCCCTTAATTTTTGAAGATGGATTACAAACTCGCGATTTTGTAAATGTAAAAGATGTCTGTCAAGCCCTCGTTCTCGCAATGGAAAAAAAGAATGCTGAAGGGGAAGTTTTTAATGTAGGGACTGGATGCCCAACAACCATAAAACAAGTAGCAGAAATCATATTAGAAAAGACTAATCCAAATTTAAAACCAATAATCACGCAAAAATATCGAACGGGCGATATTAGGCATTGTGTTGCTGATATCTCAAAAATTAAAAATAAGCTTGGGTACGAACCCTCTGTTGATTTTCGTGAAGGAATCGTTCAGCTTATAGAATGGATTAAAAAGGAATCAAGCCTCGAATATTGCAATAATATAAATTTGGCAAACGAAGAATTAGAAAAAAAAGGCTTGATAAAATAAAGGAGAATACTCATGAAAAAAGTAATGATTACGGGTTCTAATGGATTTGTAGGTTCTCATTTAATTAAGAAATGTATTAGAGAAGAATGCGAAATACTTGCCTTAATTCGGCCTAAATCTTCTTTTAAGAATTTAATCTCTTTTACAGACGGAAAAGAATATTTTTCAGATTCAGAAAAGGAAAATTTTAAAGGAGAGCTCGTAAAAATTCAGAGTAATAATAGGGATATTACCTTTATCGAATGCGATATAAAAAATGCGGTATTAATGGATAAAATTATACAAGAATTCGTTCCAGATATCGTCTTTCACTTGGCGGCTCAACCATATATCGTTCCCTCTTGGGAAGATCCGAGGGACACGATTGAAACGAACGTTATTGGAACGATAAATATATTCGAACCTCTAAAAATAAATAGAATAAACGCCAAGGTGATATTAGCTTGTACGGCAGCGGAATTTGGGGAAACTACCAAGCTCAACCGACCATTAAAGGAAGAGGATCCTTTAAAAGCAACTCACCCCTACGGAATCAGTAAAATCGCAGCTGAATTGCTTTCGAGACAATATTTCCTAAATTTTGGCATCGAAACCGTGAATTTGAGGTTCTTTAACCTGACGGGAGACAATCGAGAAAACGACGCTCCTTCCGACTTCGTTAGAAAAGTTGCAGAGATCGAACTGGGATTGAACAAACCCGAAATTGAAGTGGGAAACCTCAATCCATATAGAGACTTTACGGACATCAATGAGGCCGTGGAAATAATCTGGCAAGCGGCATTAAAAGGAGTTGCTGGAGAAACTTATCACCTTTGCTCTGGGAGGAAAACTCAAATAAGAGAATTACTCAATATTGCTTTAAGTTTTACAAAAAAAGAAATAAAAGTTGTTGAAAATGTCACCAATAAGCTTCGGAAAACAGATGAGGACGTTTTAGTTGGAGATAATTCTAAACTTCAAAAAGAGTTAGGTGTAAATGTTTTAAAACCAATAGAAATTACTCTAAGAGAAATGTACAATTATTGGATTGATTACTATACTGAAAATAACCTTCAATGTTAAATCAGCAAGTATCAAAATGTTTTAAGTATGAAATTTTTAATTACAGGTGGTTTGGGATTCTTAGGATCCAATCTTTCTCAAAAAGTTCTCCGTGAGAAAGAAGAAATTATCGTTTTAGATAATTTTTCAAAAATTAATTGTAAAAACAACTTGAAATGGTTGAAAAAAAATGGAAATTTTAAATTAATCAATCAGGATGTAAGAAACCAAAAAAAAATAGATAATATTATTAAAAATATTATCCCTGATGTAATCTTTCACACGGCTGGCCAAACTGCGGTTACAAAATCGATTGAAAATCCTCGAAAGGATTTTGAAATTAATGTTGGTGGAACAATTAATCTGCTTGAAGCCATTAGAAAATATTCTCCTCAAACAATCCTCGTATATTCTTCAACAAATAAAGTGTATGGTGATTTAAAATACCTGTCCCTCTCTGAGGGGGATATGCGATATCATTTAAATAATTCTCAAGATGGGTTGGATGAAACTTTAAAACTAGATCTTCAAACCCCTTACGGATGTTCAAAAGGAGCTGCTGATCAATATGTTTTGGATTATGCAAGCATTTACGGTTTAAGAACGACTGTTTTTCGACATTCTGCCATCTACGGTCCAAGACAGTATCCATCATTTGACCAGGGGTGGGTAAGTTGGTTCTGCTTAAAAGGTTTGGAAATAAAATATAAAATTGAAAAGGATAAAATTAAGGTATTAGGAAACGGGAAACAAGTAAGGGATGTCTTATATGTGGAAGATGCGGTAAATCTCTATTTTAATGCAATCAGTAAAATCGAAAACATAAAGGGAATACCCTTAAATATTGGTGGTGGTTTTGAAAATAGTTTATCCATTCTTGAATTAATTTCTTTCTTAGAAAAAGAGCTTAATATTGACATAAATTACGAAATTGATCAAGAAAGAGAGGCCGATCAAAAATATTTCGTTTCAGAGAATAAAAAAGTAAAAGATATTTTGGATTGGAAGCCAAAAATATCATTTCATCACGGTTTAAAAAAATTAATAATATGGTTGGAATCAAACCTTAAATCGGATATTTAGTATGTAGAATTTCTATTCTAATAATGATCTCCCTATTACGAATTTTAAACGAAAATTTCTTCCCTTTTTTTGCTTTTCCATACTTTTCAATTCCACATTCTTCCTTGATATAATTAATAAACTCTGGATTGAGTTCTTTTTCGATGTCGTAATTGTTTTGAATGTTTACAATAAGTCTTTCTTTTCCTCGTTCGAGACCTAGATCCTTGCGTGCGTTCTGAAGATAGCGCGTAATCTCTCGAGCGTCGCCTTCTTTAAATAAATCATCGTCGAGCTCAGAATTGATGAGGATGATTCCCTTTGGTAAGATTTTTACGGCATAGGGTTCCTTGGCGTTTTGATCTATCTGAAGGTGCTCCTTGGTTATTTCATATTCATTTCCGTCGAGCTCGAGCGTGAATTTGCCTTTTGCCATGCTTTTCTTTATCTCGTCGATACCCATTGATTCCAAGTGTTTTTGGACCTTAAGACGATTCTTTTTGAAGTCCTTTCCGAGATTTCCAGTGTTTAGCACGAGAGATTCTTCATAGAAGGATTTGGCTTTTTTTTCCGGAACGAAAGTGAGCCCCTTCACGTTTAATTCTTCCTTTATCAAGGATTCGAACTTTTTTACGATGTTTTTTTCTTCAGTTTTGAAATACAACAAGTACTCTTTTATTGGCTGTCGCGTGTTTATCCTCACTTTATCCCGAAGCCCTCGCAGTTCCTGAACCAAGCTCATGACGAATTCCATTTCTTCAATTAACGACTCGTTAATTAAATTTTCTACTGGTTCTGGAAACTCTACTAAATGCACGGATTTTGTTTTTTTATTGTAATTAAAGGACTCTTGGAGCTGTAGGAAAATTCTTTCCGTTAAAAACGGAAGAAACGGAGCCATTAAGCGATTTAAAATGTCGATTGTATAATAGGTAACATTATATGCGTCTTGATCCTTGTTTAGAAACCGCTTTCTCGACAAGCGAAGGTACCAATTGCTCAAGTCGTTGATAACAAATGTTTGAATAGCATCAGCAGAATTGAATATCAAATAATCGTCGAGGTATAGTTTGACCTGCTTGACAAGCTGATTTATTTTTGCAATCAACCATAAATCTAAGGAGTTATTTAGCTTATCGGGATCGAAGTTTAAATCTGGAACAATTTCGTTATTTATAGTGTTGTTAAAAAACAAGATAAAGGAATTATAATATTTCGTAATGAATTGCGAGATGACATACTTGATTGCGTCAACACTCAGCCGCTTTTCCTTGT
Source organism: Promethearchaeota archaeon (assembly GCA_016930515.1). Taxonomy (GTDB): domain Archaea; phylum Asgardarchaeota; class Lokiarchaeia; order Sigyniarchaeales; family SOKP01; genus FT1-020. The sequence continues at coordinate 5,522 of JAFGGO010000008.1, forward strand.
GGGGGGGTCCTGAAACGTAATACAACCATCGCAAGGCGTCCGATCCCTGCTCGTTGAAAATGAACCATGGATCGATGGTATTTCCTAAGCTCTTGCTCATCTTCCTGCCTTCGCCGTCCAAAACGATACCGTTTACGACAACGTTCTTGTACGCATTTTTGTTGAACACGGCGGTTCCGATGGCGTGCATCGTGTAAAACCACCCGCGAGTCTGGTCCATTCCTTCGGCTATAAAGTCTACTGGATAGGCAATTTCTTTATCGATAAGGTCCTTGTTTTCGAATGGATAGTGATATTGGGCAAAAGGAGCTGCTCCCGAATCGTACCAGCAATCTATGACCTCAGGGGTTCGTCTCATCTCTTTTTTGCATTTTGGACACGATATCAGCACATCGTCGATCATTGGTTTGTGGTAATCTTCGAGCTCTACATTACCAATTGAGAGTTGTTTTAATTCTTCAAACGATTCCACGCAGAGCTCGTGTCCGCAAGAATGGTTCGAGCAAGACCAGATGGGTAATGGCGTTCCCCAGAATCGCTCCCTCGAGATGGCCCAATCGCGAGCGTTGTCTAAAAAGTTTCCAAAACGACCCGTCCCGATTAATTTTGGAACCCAATTTATTTTCTCGTTGTTGTCCAATAAATCTTCCCTGAAGCGCGACATCTCGATGAACCACGATTCCCTTGCGTAATACAACAAAGCCCGATTACATCGCCAACAGAACGGGTAATCGTGAGAGTACTTGCGAGTGTCGAGTAGCTTTCCCATTTTTTTCAATTCGCCTACCACCCACTTGTCCGTGTCCCAAACGCCTTTCTTGCCCATATCCTCTCGATGGATCTTGAAATATTTGCCAGAAAGCTCCGGAATCGAGTCGTCAAAAAAGCCTTTTTCGTTTATAGGTTGCACGAATGGAAGATCGTATTCCAACATCACGTTGTAGTCGTCCTCTCCGAACGCTGGCGCAATATGAACGAATCCCGTGGAAATGTTATCTGTCGTGGGTTCTGTCGAGACGTAGTCCGCGTTTACCACTATGAAACCGTTCTCATCTGCCACTTCGTTAAAATACGGAAATAACGGCTCGTATTTCTTATACAATAAGTCAGAACCGTAAAATTCCTTTTCTTTTTCGTAATTTCCCTCTCCGAGCACCGTGTTTAGCAAATTGGTCGCGATTATATATTTTTCGTTTTTGTATTTCACGAGCGAATAGCGACTGTCGGCGTTAGCCGCTAATGCTACATTGCTCAATAAGGTCCAAGGCGTCGTGGTCCACGCAACGATTTTTACGTCTTTAAAATTGGGATCAAGAAGCCTGAACGTGATGTAGACTGTCTCTTCTTCCACTTCCTCGTACCCTTGGGAAACCTCGTGGGAAGACAGGGGCGTCTCGCAGCGAGGGCAATACGGCACGACCTTCTTGCCCTTGTAAATCCTCTTTTTATCATAGATTTGCTTTAACGACCACCACACGGATTCGATAAAGTAATTCTCGCAAGTGATATACGGATGGTCCATGTCTAACCAGAAAGCCATTCGCTTGGTAAGCTTTTCCCATTCCGATACGTATTTGAACACGCTCTCGCGGCACTTTTTGTTAAAATTATCGATACCGTAATCTAAAATGTCCTTTTTCGTGCTTAAATTTAACGCTTTTTCTACTTCTAACTCGACAGGAAGACCGTGGGTGTCCCACCCTGCCTTGCGCGGGACCCAATACCCATCCATGAATTTATACCTTAAGATGATGTCTTTTATGCTCCGTGCGTACACGTGGTGGATCCCCGGCATGCCGTTCGCCGTTGGAGGCCCTTCCGTGAATTGAAACCTTCCTTTAGGCTTTTTAGCGTCGAGAATTAATTTAATGATCGAAATTGAATCCCAATAATCCAATATTTTTACTTCCTCTTCTGGTAAAGGCATTTTAGATCGTTCTTTTATATCTTTTTAAATCTCAATGTATGATTTTAAAAAATCAATATTTCTTATGAATTTTGGGATTGGATGTTCTATTAATATGATGACGACTAACGAGGGTAGATGTGAAGAAGACCAAAACTAATAGTTATGCAAGAAATAGATATAATTAGGGTGTTTCTAAGGCATCATGTCCGAAGGGGGCGTCTTGAGACAGAATCCACACTTTCCAAAAGAAATGATCGTTTGGTTCCAACAATGCTCGTGATACGAGCGTTCGCAATAGGGACATTGAATGTGGCAAGATTTGTCCCCGGCGATCTGATTTGAACACGATGGACACTCTATTTTATGGCAAATAACACACGATACTACTGAAACTTCGAAAATATTGTTTGATATTGCGTCAAAAAGGTCGACAAGGTAGGTAAACGGCGTCCACTTGTCGAAGAACCGTTTAAAGGAGGATTGCAGGTTGTTTTTTATTTTATCGCGAGACTCGATTTCGAAATCGTTTAAGACCTTGATTTCGGGCAGTTTCAAGGGGTATTCTCTCGGCAGAAAAATCTCGAATTGAAATACGATATCCTCGGACTGCATCTTGCCTTTCATGTCAATTCTCAGGCTCGATGTGGCGTGGTCGTATTGCAGGTCCTTGTAGTGATCCCTTAACAAAACAATTTCAAAATTAATACGGGAATTCTTGTCTACTAACCACGAGATTTCTCGAACGATCTCTACAGGTTCAGTTTCTCCATCTCTCCAGTTCTTATAAGCATTGAGGTTTTTCACGGGTATTTGGATGATGTCCTGCAATTCTCCAGTTAAATTTATAATAGGAGGTTTTGGATATGGGCTTAAATCGATTTCCATAAAATAATTCTTGAAACCGTAAGTTAATAAGTGAACCTTGAGCCGAGCAACGCTCTCTGGAACGATATCGCATTTATATTCGCCCGTGATTTTCTTTGCTTCTTGTTCGATATCCTGAACAAAAAACAATCTCGCTTCGAGGTCGTGCAGGGCGTCAACAATATGGGGGGGATTATTTTCGTTCCAAGTGTTTATAGTTTTTAATTCTTGATCAGGGATTCCTAATATGGACTTTAAACCTTCTGGGAGCAATATAGTTGGTTTTTGAGGATAATTTGAGAAATCTACACCGATAATAAAAGTTTTAGTGATAGTTATTGTAATGTAAATATTGATATCCGCCCTGTTTTTCCCTCTTTGATCAAACGCGTAAGCCTGTTGGATCAAGCCAAGTTCCGTTTCAATGGCTAAATCAGGTTCCTGATTGTCCGAAAGATCCTGCTCTCTTGTTAGACTTTCTGAAATTGTTTTTGATGGTTCATTTGTATCCGACCTATCAACCTCAGAGTAATTAAGAATGTCGTAATCTCTATGAACATTTGAAGGAGTAATATAATCACCTTCATGTACATCAGAGGGGTACGCATTCAAATCAGGAGTTATGTAATCTTCGGTTTCCTGAGAACCAACAATAATATTAGAATTATTTTTATAATCTTCAATAATTTCCTCTACGACTATAGAGCCTTGGATTGAATCATAAATTTTTCCTTTAAGCTCGTCCATTATATCTACGACACTTGAACTTGGGTTCCATTCATCTAAGCGTTCTAATCGAAAATCTCCAAGTAACTCCTTTATCTGATCGTGAAAAATAAAGCGGGGTGGTGATTCAGGGAAGTCTTCGTCAAATTTCACTTCTAACTCGAACTTTACATCGGGGGTTTCTTGCACGAAGCCAAACAAGTGAGCGATGTTGCCAGATACCATCCAAAACGAATATTTAGCAGCAATTTTCTGAGCTTCTTTCAGGATTCTTTGGTGGTCCATGCGGTTTCTAACCTTTTTCCGTAATTACTATTAATAGAAATAAAATCACTTTTTAAATATAACTCTATTTTTTTGATTTTATTAGTTCTTAAACGAACTTTTCTAAAGTATTTTATAATATAAAACAATTTAGCTTATAAGATGTATTAAGTTTATAATTTACTCAAAAATTTTATCTTAAATAACTTAAATTATTTTTGAAATAAAAGAAATATTATTTGAAAATCACGAGGCTCTATTCCCTTCACCTACTTTTCTATAATAAAAACCAAGTTTTTCCAATGAATTTCTATTAAAAATATTTCGTCCATCAATTAGAATTGGTGTTCGAACCTTGATTTTAATATGATTTAAATCAAGTTCATAATAATCTCTATGGTTCGTGGCAAAGATTAGAACATCTGCCCCTGTGAGGGCTTTGTCGATATTTTGGGTTAAATCCGTCTCATGATAATCTTTTTTCTTAACATAGGGATCGTGTGCGATATATTCAATATTATGAGAGTGATAGCGTTCTTTTAAAATCGAGACTATTTTTTCCGAGGGCGAGTTCCGAGTATCGTCTGTATTTGCCTTGTAAGATACTCCAAATAATGCAATTTTCAGATTATCGTGTTTATCCGCCTCTTCTAGAGCAGACTCCATTAATTCGACGATATGTTCTGGCATATAGTCGTTTAGTCTCCTTGATTCAGGAAGAATTTTTGGGGTATAATAGTGTGGTGTATATGTTTCTAATCCATACATTAATAACCACGGATCTTTTGTAAGACAATGACCACCTACTCCCGAACCTGGCATGTGCATTAATCGATCGTGTCGATGATTAATGAGTTCTATGATTTCAAAAATATTTCTATTATAACTTTCCGCAACCAAAGCCATTTCGTTAGCAAAAGCAATATTTACATCTCTATAGGTGTTTTCAATGCATTTTGTCAATTCTGCTGTAAGAGTGTCGGTAATTTGGAGTTCTTTTTTAACAACTTTTCCATATAGGAATTTGGCCTTTTCATTAGCTTCCGAACATCCTCCCCCTATAACTCGTGGAAAGTCCGTAATGTATTCAATTAATTTTCCAGGCATTACCCTTTCGAACGAAAAAACCAAGAAAAAATCTTTTCCTCTTTTTAAGCCGCTTCCTTTTTCTAAGATTGGTGCAACAATATTGTTTGTTGTTCCCGGAGCTACTGTAGATTCTATAATAATAGTAACTTCTTTTTTTAAATATCTTGATATTTTATTTGAAACATCAATAAGAGATTCATATCTTGGAATTTTATGGTCATCTACGGGTGTTTGGACATCAATTAAAATATAATCTGCCTCTTTAATGATGTCGTATTTGTTTGTAACATTAAACTTTCCGTTTTTTACTACTCTTTCTATTAATTCATCTAATCCAGGTTCTTCTCCTTCAAAAGGACTTTTACCTGAATTCAAGCAATCAATCTTCCATCCCGATCTTTTTGACATTCTCTGAATGCCAGTAACATAAAAATCCGGAACATTTGCTAATAATGCGGCCATTGGAATTCCGACATAACCCATTCCAATAACTACTACTCTAGTTTTTGTCATTTCATTTATTTAAATATATAATTTTATTTCAAAGGGTACCTCTTTAATAGATTTAAAAGAAGTGAACAAATATCCAAATGAATACTCTAATAAAAACTATGATGAGACAAAATTTTTCTTAATAATAGAAAATTAAATGATCAATATTTAACAATATTTGCTTATTGTTTTTGGTTTTTTTTCATTAAAGATTTAGTGAATAATATATCTAATTCTTGGTCAATATCAACACTCCTTTCTTTTGGCATTATATAAGGAAGTGTTTTAGGACAATAAAAAGTATTATATTTTTTCAAAATATCTAATTTAGCAATATAAATCGCACCGTTAGGTATAAATGTCTTCTCATAATCTTGTCTTCGAGAAGTCTTCCTATCAAACAAGAATTTCAAATAATTTTGTTCTAATATCAATGTCCAATAAGGAGGGTGTTCCGATTCTTTTACACTCACAATTGAATCACATTCGGAATTCAAAAATAGGTTTATGCTTTGCTCTATATCTAAAACAGTTCTAAGGGGGCTGGTTGGTTGTAAAAGCAATATTATTGTTGAATCTTCCTTTAGACCTTCTATTTGCCCAATAACATTAAAAATAGCATCAATAGTCGAACTTTCGTCACTTGATAATTCTGGGGGTCTATCAAAGACTTCTGCACCATATTTTTTTGAAATTGCGGCAATTTCTTTATCATCAGTTGAAACTATAATTCTATTAATTTTCTTACATTTTAAAGCCTCAATAATAGTATAAGCAATTAAAGGAATTCCATTTATCATTCTGATATTCTTTTTTTTAATTCCTTTAGAACCACCGCGAGCTGGAATGATACAAATTATTTTCATATCTCTCGTTTTTTTTATTCTTTAAAAAATTCTAAGATCTTGTCTACAATAAATTTCTGTTCATTTTCTGTGAAATTAGGAGAAAAAGGGAGTGTTAACAACTTTTTGGAAATGCGTTCTGTTTTTGGAAGATCATTGTTTTTATAATTATATTTATTTCTGTAAAATTTTTTTAAATGAATTGGATGGAAGTAAACTTTTGTATATATATTATTTTCAATTAAAAATTGTTGTAATTCGTCCCGCCTTGTTGGTTCATTTAAAAAAATGCTATATAATTGGTATACACAATACATATCCTGTAATTCCGGAATAATCATTACATTTTTCACATTTTTTAGAATATGGTCATAATATTTGCCTTTAGCCCTTCTTAATTCAATCAATTTATCAATCTTTTCCAATTGAGAAAGTCCTAATGCAGCACAAATTGTAGGCATTCTAAAATTATAGCCGATTTCAATATACTCCATTTCTTTTGTGGTTGTAAAATAATTCTCACCAGGTTGTTCTACTCTTCCATGGGATCTTATTAAAAGGAGTTTTTCGTTGATTCGCTTATCATTAGTGCAAACTGCACCACCTTCTCCTGTTGGTATAATCTTATTTTGGCAGAAACTTAAAATACTCGAATGTCCAAAAGTTCCTGCAAATTTATTTTTATATTTCGCTCCAAAACTCTCTGCGTTATCTTCAATGAGAATTAGATCATGATCATCAGCAATCTCCCTTAGCTCATTAATGTTTTTACATACTTTTCCTCCATAATGCATTGGAATTATTGCTTTTGTTTTGTTTGTTATTTTTTCTTTTATGTCCTCAAGATCTAATCCCAAAGTATCTTCTTCGATTTCTGCAAAAACAGGTCTTGCTCCTGCCAAGATGGCGCAATTTGCTGTTGATATAAAAGACATTGAGGGAACTATTACTTCTCCATTAATAATGTCATGTGCTAATAAAGAAGCGTGCAATGCAGATGTACCTGAATTAAATGTAACAATATGCTCTATATCAAAATATTTTTCTAATCTTGTTTCAAATTCTCTTATTTCAGGGCCGACTGCCCAATAAGATCCTCGTCGTATTACATCAGATACCTTCTGAACATCTTTTTCGTCCCAATATATATCAAATAATGGAAATGTTGTTCTCATTATAGCATCATATTAGATTGTTTTTATTTAATACATTCCTGATTTCTTCTTTTGAGATAGTAGGAAGGTGTTTAGTGTTATATAAGAATTCGTTTTTATCAACAATTTTGCTTCCGTTGATATCTATTTTGTTACGAGTAATATCATGGGTTAAAAATGTATGGGGATAAATAATATACATATCATCTGTTTCATAACAACTTGAAAATTCTATAGGAGAAATCAATTCCTCATCTAATTTTTCTTTTATACGTGGTCCAATAGTTATGATTGTTAAAGTTGAGGGATCTTTTCCTATTTTAGGACAATATTCTTCGATAATGACCTCGATTAAATCCTTAATTAATATTACTGGCATCTTTAGAACGAAAATCTCTCCACCTTTAGATAATGTTGCTGATTTTAATACTAACCCTATCGCATCCGAAATAGATAAGAAAAATCTTTTCATCTTTTCATCCGTGAGAGTTACATAATCTTCATTTTTAATTTGATCCTTGATTAAAGGAATAATTGATCCTCTAGATCCAAGTACATTACCAAACCGGACGCAGGATATAGTCGTATTATGTGTACCCTTGGTCATCTCACGTGATAAACATAACCTTTCCCCAATCATTTTTGTGGCACCCATAACCGTTGTAGGGTTAATGGCTTTATCCGTGGAAATATGAACCATCTTTTTAACATTGTTGTAATAAGCTGCATCAATAACATTCGAGAGTCCAAAGATATTTACACTACTGGCCTCCATTGGATTATACTCACTAATAGGGACATGCTTAATGGCGGCGGCGTTAAAAATATAGTCAACATTCTCGCTTGCGATCCTAATTCTTTCTAAGTTCCGGATATCTCCTAATAAAAACCTTAGTTGACTTAAATGATCTTTAAAGCGTAATCTTGTTTCCCATAGTTCGTTTTCGCTATTAGATAGTATTCTTATTGTTTTTGGTTCAAATTTTAGGAGTTGTTCTACTATTTCAGAACCAATTGTCCCTGTTCCACCTGTTACTAATATGATTTTGTCTTTATAATGATCTTTTAAATTCAAAATTTCCACTTTGTAAATATTGTATTAATTTAAAATTAATTTGTAGAAATACTATAATATAGAAAAAATTATTTGATTTGAAATCAAAAAGAATAAAAAAGAATTTGTAAAATGAAATATTGTTTTCATATTAAAATATTATAGGATGATAGGATTAATATGAGTGAAAGATTCAAAGATTGGAAACCCCCAAAATTTACAAAAAAAAATCATAATAGAAGTAAATCAGAATATGGATGGCATGTTTGGTATTTGGAAAATTTAAAATTAGGAAAAAACACGGATATAGGATTTGGAACAAAAATATTTGCCCATTATGGTGTAACTATTGGTGATAATGTACAAATGGGTGCTGATTGTTTAATTTACAGCTACGATACTGAAAGAAATCTTAAAGGACCGATAATTATTGAGGAAAATGTTTTAATTGGTGCTAAATCAGTTGTACTACCACGAAAAGATGGTAAACCTTTAATAATTCAAAAGAACAAAAAAATACCCATAGGAAGCGTTATTACAGATAATTTTTGAATATTATCATATTAAAATTATAAATAATTGAATAGTGTAGGAGAATTTCAATGAAAGTTTTAGTGATTGCTGCACATCCCGATGACGAGGTTCTTGGTGTTGGAGGGACAATCTGTAAACATGTTGAAAATATGGATGAGGTTTATATTTGTATAGTTACAAAAGCGTACGAACCCGAATGGTCAAATGAATACATTAAGCAAAAACTTACAGAACAGAAGCAAGTAGATCAATTACTTCATGTTAAAAAAAGATATAATCTTGATTTTCCTACAATAAAACTTAACACAATTCCACATGGTATGCTCAATAATGCCTTAAAAAAAGTAATTGAAGAAGTAGAGCCTGATATCATATATACACATTTTGAAGATGATTTGAATCAAGATCATAGAATAATATTTCATTCTACAATGGTAGTAGCAAGACCTCCAAGAAGAATCAAGGTTTTGAGTTATGAAATCCTTTCATCTACTGAACTTTCCAATAGTGGTTTTAATCCAAATTATTATATTGATATTAAAAAATATCTTAGTTTAAAAATCGAAGCTTTCAGAATATATTCTTCAGAAGTAAAAAAATTGCCACATTCAAGAAGTTTAGAAGGTGTAGAATTACTTTCAAAATATAGAGGAATTCAAGTTTCTTTAGAGTGTGCTGAGGCCTTTATCATAAAGAAGGATTATTGGATATTATAAAAGTAATATTATTTGGATCATAATCAATTTAGAATTTTTAAAAAATACTTTTTTATTAATTAACAATAATCAATAAAATTCTTTTTATGAGTTAAATTATTAACTCATATTAAATGAGTAATTAAATTATAAAATTGAATTAAATATGAAAAAGAATGTTCTTATTGTTGGTGGTCTTGGTTATATTGGAAGTACACTGTATTCCTTGATAAAAGAAGAAGAAAATGAATGGAATGTAGAAATACTTGATAACCATTTATACAAAGATATTACTCCAGTTCATCCATTTATTGAAGTGGATGTAAGAGATAAGGACAAAATTAGTAAAAATATAAAGAACTTCGATTATGTAGTTAATTTAGCTGCGATTGTTGGAGACCCTGCTTGTTTAGTTGATACAAATCTAGCTATTGAAATAAATTGTATTGGAACAAGAAATCTTTCTGAGGTTTGCAAAGAATTAAATAAATTTATCATACATATAAGTACCTGTAGCATTTATGGTAGTGAACCTAACATAATCGTAAAAGAAGAAGACGAAGGATTTCCAATAGATTTTTATGGACAAACAAAGTATACTCAAGAGCGGCTAGTCAGAAATATATGTGAAAACAGTTTCTGCGTCCTTAGGTTAGGTACTGCTTATGGATTAAGCCCAAGGATGAGATACGATTTAGTTGTGAACACATTTGCGGGTAGAGCTATTAACGATAAAAAAATAACAGTTTTTGGTGGAGAACAAGAACGACCATTTGTACATATAAAAGATATATCCCGAGCAATAATTCATGTTATCAACAATGATATTAAGGGGATCTTTAACATTCAAGGTCAAAATCTTAGTCTAATTAAACTTAGTGAAATAGTAAGATCTATAACAAAATGTGATGTTGAAATTAAAACTGAGGTTATTGATAAGCGTAGCTATATGGTTGACAATTCTAAATTCGCTAAAACTGGATTTAAATATAAATATTCGATTGAATATGCCATTCAAGAAATAATGAATTCCCCGACTATTAATAACATGTATGAAAGAATATATTCAAATTTAAAATTAGCTGAAAGGCTCAAAATTAAGAAATTAATCCAAGAAAGTAAAATTAAGATTATTGAAGGAGGTATTGCCGTAGATGATAGAGGAAGCTTAAGTTTTGTAAATGATTATAATTTCTTTGGTGTTAAACGCTTTTATCAAGTCTATAATTTTTCAACATCAACCATCCGAGCTTTTCATGGTCATTTAAAAGAAGCTAAATATGTGTATGTCGCTGAAGGTTCAGCTATAGTAGCGGCAGTAAAATTAGATAATATTGAATCCCCTTCAAAAAATGAAAAAATAAATCGATATATATTATCAGAGAAAAAACCACAAATATTATTTATTCCTCCCGGTTATGCAAATGGATTTAAACCATTAGAGAAGAGAACTAGAATTCTTTTCTTTTCAACTAGTACTTTAGAGGAAAGTAAAGGAGATGATTATCGATATCCTGCGGATTATTGGGGAAACAACATATGGGAAGTTGAGAATAGATAAAAAAAGATGATAAAAATGACAAATATATTAGTAACTGGTATAAGTGGGATGTTAGGATCAATGGTTTTTAATTATCTTTCAAGAAATTCAGAATTTAATGTTTTTGGAACCGTAAGAAATTCTAAATTTCTAAATAATAATATATACCTTTTTGATGCATACGACATTTCTCAATTAGAAAGGAAAGAAATTTTAGAACTTAATGTTGAATATATTATTAATTGTATTGGCATTACAAAACCATTTTCAAAAGATGATGACCCAGAAGGTGTAATGCGAGCAATCAAAATAAACGCCGAATTTCCTTGGCAATTGGCGAAATACGCAAAAAAATATAATATAAAAGTTATTCAAATAGGAACGGATTGTGTCTATAGCGGTAAAGAAGGAAACTATTCTGAAGACGCTAAGCACGATCCATTAGATGTATATGGGAAATCGAAAAGCTTAGGAGAAGTATTTGATGGAACAACTTTAATTATACGATCGTCAATAATTGGTCCTGAGTTAAAGAAAGAAACAACATTTCTACTTGAATGGTTTTTAACTCAACCAGAAGGGGGAATTATAGGTGGTTTTGAACATCATATTTGGAATGGAATAACAACACTCCAATTTGCTGAAATATGTGAAAAAATAATCTATTTGAATAAATTTGATGATCTTTTAAAAATCTCGAATGTTCATCATTTTATACCAAACGCAACAGTAAATAAATACGAATTAATGAATATATTTAATGAAATATTTCAAAAAAGATTGATAATAAATAGAATCAATAAACCTGATGAAACTGTGGATAGAACTCTTTCAACAAAATTCAATGAATTATCTTCAATATATCAAAATAAAGATATGATACAAGCATTAAGAGAATTAAAAGATTACTTTAAAAATTTATAGGAACTTTTATTTATTCTTTTCAGCCCAAAATAAAATCATCCAAGAAAAAATCTTAAATGGATATTTTTTAAGAATTTGAAATGTAAGTTTATTGATTATTTTCGCAAGAGGTTTAGAAAAAATAGCATGGCTAAAAGTTGCTCCAACTGTTTTTATGTTTATAAAACCTATTTTTTTTAATGAATTTACTAAACGTTTTGGTCTAAAAGGATCTTCATCACTAACTTCTCCATAAGGGTTTTTAAATAATCTTTTAATTAATCTTGTAACTATATTTAAAGGATAATATACTGAAAAATCCAAAATAATAAGTCTTCCTCCAGGTTTTAAAATTCTGTTAAATTCTATTAAAAATTCATCAAATCCAATCTTTACTAAATGATGAAAAAAGAGCGGACTGGCGATCAAGTCAAAAAAATCATCATCATAACCTGAATGAAGAATGTCTCCTGTTTTTACTTCAATATTATATTTTTTAGAACACCTTTTTATGGCAATGGGAGATAAATCTATTCCATAAATATTTTCTGCGAATTTTTCTAAGTATTTGTAATCATCACCAGAACCACATGGAGCAATCAATAATTTATTAACTTTCTTATTACCAATCTGATTTTGTATCAAGGATTTCATTTGATCTTTAGGAAAAATATAATTAAATCGAAATCTTTCACTTGAATTTATTGCTGGAGATTTTAATATTGAAATAAAGAACGATTCCTTTCTTTTTTTACTTGAATTGATATACCATTCAAGTTCGTTTTCTATCTTTTTTTTATATTTCTCTGTCATTTTATTTTATGAATATTGAATTATTACCTTTCTTTATTGTTGTAAAATTCTAAAGAATTGCCAAGTAATATATTACAAATCTTTTCTGCGATATTTTTACCATAATGAGATACAGGTTCAATCTCCTTTGATAATATAAATTCTCCAGCTTCGAGCATTTTTTCGACATTAATTCCTGTTAAACAATTAATTCCTAATTGGATCAAATCAACTCGCTCGGTACTCTCACGAATAGTTAAACAAGGGGTACCTAATATAGCGCATTCTTCTACAACGGTACCACTATCAGTTATGACTAATTCTGCTTCCTTCTCCATTCCTAAAAATTCTAAAAAACCTTGAGGTGGTATTGGGTTTATTCCTTCAGGAAATTTTAATCCAAATTTTTCCATGTAGTTCTTGGTTTTTGGCATTAAAATAAATTTTATTTCTTTTTGATGTTTCTCATATAATTTTCCTAAAAATAAAAGAATTAATTCCAAGTTTTGTTTTTGTTCCGTGTTTTCTGCCCTATGACATGTTACTAAATAAAATGGTTCTTCTTGCTTAAAATTAGTCTTAACAGCGTTGACTACTTCGATGATGGGATTTCCAACAATCCAACTCCTTCTGGGATTTAGACCTTCTCTTAATAAGTTTTCTTTGTGTTCTGGTAAATAGCAGATGTTCATATCGGCTAAGTGATCAATTACAATTCTATTCTTTTCTTCTGGCATTAACCAATTTTTACTTCTCATTCCCGATTCAATATGTACTAATGGAATGTTTAATTTAGATGTTGCCAGAGCAAAACCTAAACTACTGTTATTATCGCCTAATACAATTACAAACTCAGGTTTTTCTTTATTAAGGGTTTTTTCAAATTCGATCATCAAATTTGCTACTTGAGTTGCGTGAGTACCGCTTTTAATATCTAAATTGTAATCCGGTTCTCTGACATTTAATTGATCGTAGAAAATTTTATTAAGATTATAATCGTAATGTTGGCCACTATCTACAATCACATTCTTAAAATGTTTATCTAAAATTTTTATTATTTGAGACAATCTAATAATATCTGGTCTAATACCAATGCATGTTATAATTTTTCTCATATTAAAACCATAATTAGAGGAATTTTAAAAATACTCTACATAAATTTAATAAATTAAAGTGTTCTATGGCTAATAATTATTTACACTATTTTTGATGAAATTATTAGCTTGAGAAAATTAAGTTTTAATCAATAACTTATAATAACCTCGACATATTCTCAAAGTTATTAATATTTAACAATGAATTTGATTTTTTTTATAATATGATTGCATTAAATAAATTGAATAAACTATTTGTATTATTTTCAAAATTGATACCTAATAGATTATGGGTGATTATTCTGAGAGGTCCTCTTCGAGGATATAGATGGCTTGTAGGTGCTGCAGCAGGAGAAGCAAAGGGTTTGTCAATATTATTTAATCTATCAGAGAAATCCCAAATGAAAAAAGCAAGAGAAAATTTATCCAAAAATGGAATATGTTTTGATATCGGAGCTAATGTTGGAATTTATACATTGTTATTTTCAAGATATTCAAAAAAAGTCTATTCTTTTGAACCGCTCCCAAGAAATATTAGTTATTTATTCAGGATAATATCTAAAAATAATATTAAAAATGCTATTATTGTACCCTGTGCTGTTTCAAACACTAATGAAATTTTAAAGTTTAAAGAAGGAGATAGTATAGCATTGGGTAAATTAGATAAAAAAGGAACAATTCCCGTTCAATCAATTACATTAGATAATTTTGTTAAAAATTTGTCTATTAAGCCAAATATGTTAAAAATTGATGTTGAAGGCGCGGAATTAGCGGTTTTACAAGGTGCTGATGAATTACTTAGAAAGTCTAAACCCAAAATCCTTCTTTCAACTCACGGAAACGATATTAAACAAAAATGCTTAAATTATTTGAATGATATTGGTTATGAAAAAATTGAACCAATAGACATCGGTTCCATCAAAAAAGCAACAGAATTTTTAATCAAATAAAGATATCTTAATAAGTTTTTATTATACGCTCTATATTCAATTATTTCATTTTATTTTCAAAATAGATCTTTAAATACAACACTTTAAAACAAATAAAATATATTTTTTTTTATGA
>JAFGGO010000070.1 GCA_016930515.1 Promethearchaeota archaeon
ATAAGTTAAAATATTTATAATTGATGTTATGCATGTGAGACTGAATATTCTAAACAAAAAATAAGCACAAGATATCAATTTTAAAAATCTTTTGTCTTATCGAAATCCTTGATTTTAATTATCTTTTTTCTTGATAGGTTTAATCAATAACATTTATTTCAACGGTTTTCGCAATTTAATTTTGCAAAACAAATACAATAGAGTAAAATCTCACTAGTTTAATGCCTTGTTTTTATCAGTATCGATCATTCGATTTTGAATTACTTTAATTATTGAAATAGAACAAAATTAGGAAAAATTAGGCAAAAATGTTTTATATTCGTAGGGATAATACATTATCATATTCCATAATTTTTAGGATTAAAAGTATCAAAAAATTTTGGAGGACTAAGGTTAAAAGGTGGAAAAAAGTGTCTGAAAATCAGACCAACGAAAAAGAGATGATCGGAGTTTTCGTGTGTCGCTGAGGAATTAACATCGCAGGTATATTAGATGTTCCTTATATCGTGAGTGAACTAAACAAATTACCAAGCGTAAAAGCTTTTGAATATTTGAGCATGTGTACCGAGGGTGGTTCGTCTTACATCAAGGAACAAATCGTGGAACATAAACTATCGAAAATAGTCGTTGCGGCATGTACACCAAAAACGCACCAACCAGTATTTCACGCCATATTAAGCGAAGCGGGTTTACCTCCTCGATATCTGGAGTTTGTAAACATCAGGGAACATTGTAGTTTTGTCCATCAACAGGATAGAGAGCGGGCTAACGCCAAGGCAATAGAGCTCATTAGAGCGGGATTGGCTCGCGCTCGCCTCTTGGAGGACGTTCCGACAAAGATTGTTCCAGTAAAGCCAGAGGCGCTCGTGATTGGAGGGGGTATCGCCGGATTAAGCGCAGCAATTGATCTAGGAGACGCTGGTTATAAGGTTTATCTTGTAGAAAAGAACACGACTATCGGGGGGAGAATGTCGCAATTAGACCGAACATTCCCCACGGACGATTGTTCTATATGAATTCTTGGACCAAAAATGCTCGAAGCGAATCGACATCAAAACATAAATATCATGACATATAGCGAGGTTGTTAAAGTAGACGGCTATATCGGGAATTTTAAAGTGCAAGTCAAGAGGAATGCGCGATTTGTGGACGAGGATAAATGCACTGGATGTGGAACGTGCACTGATCGATGTCCAATTTACGTGCCAAACTATTTCGACGAAAATTTATCGGCCAGAAAAGTAATAGACATTGCTTTTGCTCAAGCCGTTCCTGCAGTTCGAGACATCGTAAGAGAATCGTGCGTCGAGTGTTTTGCGTGCGTTGATTCTTGCGATCAAGAAGCCATCGATTTTAGTCAGAGAGATAAAATAGTCGAATTAGAAGTTGGTACCATCATCGTTGCAACAGGATGGGACATATACCAAGGAGACGATTACGGATACGGAACCTACGAGAATGTGATAAACCAAATACAACTCGAAAGAATTATCGCACCAAACGGGCCAACCCTAGGTCATTTAAAACGACCATCCGATAGGAAGCGTCCAACCAGGATATTATTTATAAATTGCGTTGGATCGAGAGATGTGAGCAAAAATCCCTATTGTAGTGTTGTATGCTGTAACTTATCGCTAAAAAATTCTAAACTCATAAAATCCGAATATCCTGATTCCGAGATCGTATGTTCGTACATCGACATGAGATGCGCGGGTAAGGATTACGAGGAATATTATAGGAGATCCCGGGATAAGGGCATTCTTTTCATTAAAGGCTTGGTTGGAAGCATCAAGGAAGATCCGGTGACAAAAAATCTCATCGTCCAACTCGAACCCGTAGGAACTGATACCGTCGTGGAAATGGAGTTTGACATGGTAGTCCTGTCGTCAGCCTCTCTACCGTCCGAAGGTACCATGGAGATCGCCAAGGTCATGAACATGGAAAAGAGTCCCGACGGATTTTTAAAAGAATTCCACGCAAGACTGGACCCAATTAGTACAAAGGTTCCAGGAATATATCTAGCCGGTTCAGCACAAGGTCAAAAAACCATTGAATTAGCCGTGAGCCAAGCGAAAGGCGCAGCTTCAACGGCGGGCATCCCAATGGGAAAAGGAGAGTACATCATGGAACTCATTCGAGCTACACCACTCGACGAACGATGTGCTAAATGCTACAAGTGTATTGATGCGTGTCCTTATAGTGCCATTTCCGTAAACGAGACTGGCAATTTAGTAGTTGATATTATTCGATGCCGTGGATGCGGAACGTGCGCAAGCTTGTGTCCTTCCAAGGCTATTGAGTTGACCTATTTCAGGGACGAACAATATGTTGCCTTATTAGACGAAATGCTTCCAATTGAAGAATAAAGAGACGAGAATTAAAATGGAAATAGACGACATTAAAATTATCGCGTTCTTGTGCTGGAAATGAGGATATGGTTCGGCAGACATGGCTGGTACGATTCGCGCTCAATATCCAACATCAATTCGCACAGTATTAGTGCCTTGTACGGGAAGAATAGGTGTCGATCTTGTCATGCGAGCCTTTGGAAGAGGTGCGGATGGCGTGTTAATTGTTGGTTGATACCCAAAAGAGTGCGATTACGAGAATGGGAATTATTTCGCTTACCGACAAGTGGAATACATTAAAGAAGTGCTTAATTATTCTGGAATTGACGGTAGACGAATATCAATGAGCTATTGCACTGCCGCAGAAGGTCAAAAGTTCCAACAAGAAGCGATAAAATTCGATAAACAAATCAACGAATTAGGACCCAGTCCGATTCGAATTAAAAGCGACGCGAAAACCAAAGCGAAAGCTTAAACAAATGTGTTATCTAATGACGCTAGGTTAAAAATTTGAGAATCTAGCCGAAGAAATGGTTGCCCCATTAACACATCAAAAATTTTTTAAAAAAAATTAAATTAGAAACACAACTATGCTAATAAAATATCGTTAATATTTTGTACTATCAAATATTCGATTAAAAAAAGTTTAAAACTCAAGTGGAAACTCATGGAAGCGAAAGCTCAATATCTGATTAAAATAGAAGATTTTCCCAAATTATTGTCAACTATTCTTAAAGAAAAGATTGTTGATAAGATCATTAGTGCCGAAACGAAAGTTAACGCAAAGACCAAGGAAGAAGACAGGTTTACTGTAGTTCCGAAAGTAGTTGATAAGGTCGAAGAATTGACCGGTTTTCCCTTGTCAAATTTTATCGCATACGGATACGCACGAACGGATTCTACCGCGAAATACCTACATAAATCCCTACAAGGAGGATTGAAAGAGAAAGTAGGATTAATCGCAAGACCTTGTGACACGAGAGCCTTGGTAGAACTTGCAAAGCTCAAGCAAGTTAAATTAGAAAACTTATTCATTATCGCAATCGAGGATCGAGGCATGATTCCTGGGGCGGCAAAAGAAATAAAAAAGTTCAAGGAGATCGATGTTTCAAAAATAGAAAAGGAAAAAATAGGGGACAAGGGTCTCATCGTGAAAATAAAGGGGAAAGCACAGGAGTTAGACATTCCCGTAGCAGAAAATTGCCTCCGCTGCCTGCGAAAAACCCCCTCCATTGCAGATTTGTCTGTAAGCGACATTGGAATACCAATTGACTCGGATGAAATAATTCTGAAAGTTTATTCAGAAAAGGGACAGGACGTTCTTAAAAAATCCGGGATAAAAACCAAGGTACTTTCTGGAGATGCTCACGCGAAAAAGTTCGAAGAAATTGTCCAAAAAGCCAAGAATAAGCGAAAAAAAGATCTTGAAGAATGGGCCAAAGTTCCCCAAGCAGAAAAAATCGAACGCCTTCAACAGTGCACGATGTGTGGAATGTGCATCCGGGGATGCCCAGTTTGTTATTGTGTAGACTGCATCCTACAAAAAAAGCGTAAGGATAAAGCAATTAATAAGGAAACATATCAACTCACGAGAATTGCTCATGTGGCAGATCGATGCGTTGAATGCGGTAATTGCGATAACAATTGTCCGCAAAACTTGCCATTATCGTTATACTTCCAATCGCTTAATGAATCCTTTAAAGAAAAGTTCAAGTACGCTCCCGGAGAAAACGTGGACGATACGCCCTTCCGAAGCGGAAAAGCCATCTCCGAGATGGAACTCGAAAAAACATAATTTTCCTTTATTTTTTAAAGTCTATTATATTCCTCTTTCTTTCATCTTGATTATATAGATTTAAAAACAATATCGTCTTAGATTATTTTAAGACAATAATCAATTCTCATTAAAGAGAGGGAAGAGCAATCTCATGGACGAATATCATCAAAAAAAAATTATCCTTATATTTTCAGTCATTAACTTAATTTTAATCGTAATTAATATCGTTTCAGGATTTTTACCTCATTATCAAGAAGAAACAGCAGAGCTGCCAATAAATGTAATATTTATTGTTATCGGGTTCATTTTACTAATAACATGTAGCACGAGATTGACATGCATTAAAAATAAAATCGATACCGTACAATCATTCATTATTTGGGACATTATTATTAGTGTTCATGGCGGGACTTTTTTTATCATGGAAACTTTTATACATTTATTTAATGAATATAATTTCCAAGGAATTTTATCTTATAGTGGTTTTGTAATTGGTGCTATTTCAATGTGGCTTGTTTTATTGACAAATATCATTACACTCATCTTATATAAAAATTTAAAAAAAATTATAAAAAATATATTGTAGAACTCTGGCTCGAATTAAACATTTTAAAGAGTTTTTAAAATAATAATTTTAGTAAAGAAACCTATAAAAAAAGTTTTTGAAAACTTCAGATATAATGGTTTACCTACAGATAAATAAAATTGTCAAATTAGAAAAAAAAAGGTAATCAAATTCCTTAAATACCCGTCCATTCTCTTTTAACACAAGAAAGAACATAAAAATGAGGTGTAGCTGAAGTTGGAGGTACTGAACGCAAAAAAAACCATAAGAAAAACGATGTCGATATATCTCGTAAATTATAATAACGAAAATCCAAAAATCAAGGATGTTGAAGATGTTCTCAAGTATTTTAACGATAAAACGATAAACTTTGCCACTGTGGACGTCCCAGACGACTTTCTCATATCTTTTAGGAATTCTCCTCTCCCTGGATTATTGCGATCGCTTGGGATCTCCTATTACCAGATTAAGATTCCTGAAGAAACAAAAACCTTCTTTTTAGAAAAATTAAGAAAGATAGAAAAGCACCTTACGCAGGATCAGGAAGAATTCGCCCTTTTGGAAGATAAAAACAGCGCAAGGGGCAGATATCTTAAATTTTGGATCGAATTATATCAAAAAGAACTCCAAGAAAACAAGGAGTTTTTCGAACAGAAGGTTCGACCCGTGTATATTGCTGAGACGATGATAGGAATGATCGAGGGAATGATGGATCAAAATATCTTGCTCCTTCACTTCGGAGATGAAAAAACTTTCAGCGAGATCATGAAAGTAATAAAATACATTAACGAAAAAATCGACGTGTCTTACTTGCATTACATCGTTTAGTTCATCCAATATTTTTTTTAATTTCCTTTATTTTTTTGCTGTTTTAATTATCGAAAATATTTAGCTTTTTAGGAATAATATAATCCTTATATATTTAGAATTTAAAAAAATCAAATGAATTTATTAAATGATAATCAACACAATTTGGGTGTTAATTCGTGTTTTATATATATTTCATTGAAAATGTGAATAAAATAGAAGATATTTAAATATTAAAAGAAACATAATAAAGATCATAACCAAATATAGTCAAAAAGATAGATCGCAATGAAGTTAAATCAGAATAAAATAGCAAGATTCTTTATTATCGGATTTTTCTTGTTTGCTGTTATGACTTCCATCGATAAACAGGATTTAAACACGGCAAGTGATTCTCGAGGTCACGACATTCTTAAATCATCCGAAGCAAGCTCGTCGCTTGTTCAGTGGAATGTGACCTGGGCGAGTAATTCATCAGAAATGGCTTGGGATATCGCACTAGACTCATTGGAAAATATTTATGTTGCAGGATCAAATATGAGTAACCCTGACCAGATTTTTATCATAAAATACGATAAAGAAGGTAATTACATTTCAAAAATCACGTGGGAAACAAACCAATTAGAAGGAGATACTGGAATTGCCCTAGACGGTTTAAATAATCTTTATTTCATCGCCGGAACATATGACGAAAGCTCGAGCGATTACAACCTTACCGTGGTAAAATATAACAGTGCAGGTATTTACCAATGGAACGCTACATGGGGTGGAACGGGATACGAGGTCGGTAAGAGCATTATAATAGATTCTTCTAATAATGTTTATGTTACGGGAGAAACATCGAGTTTTGGAGCCTTAGGAAGCGATATGTTTGTTGTCAAATTTAACAGCTTGGGCGAATATCAGTGGCACGCCACATTTCCTGGCATAAATTCCGAAGTTGGAAATGATATCGCTCTTGATTCATCAGGGAACATTTATATTACGGGTTATTCAAGAAATAGCTCTGATTATTACGATATTTGCGTGGTCAGCTTCGACGCTTCTGGAACATGCAGGTGGAATCAAACTTGGGGAATTTCCAATAACGAACAAGGACGAGCAATTGCCTTAGACGATTCAAATAATCTTTATATCGTTGGTTTGACAAATAATTCGATTGATGGAGATTTTAACGCATTTTTAGTATCTTTCGATAGCACTGGAACTTATTTCTGGAACGATACATGGGATAGCACCTATGACGACTCGGCCACTGACGTCGCTCTCGGGAAGGATAATAATATTTATGTTTTAGGGGCTACAGTTGACGAAATTGGTACTGATATTGATGTACTCCTATTATGTTACGACAGCGAGACTAATTACAAGTGGAACGCAACTTGGGGAGGACCGAGACAAGAAATGGGAATGGCAATGATTCAAGATTCTTCAGGCTCTTTTTACATAACTGGATTCGTGGATAGCAATAAAACAGGGGCGTTTGAATACGATAGTTTTTTAATAAAAATGACTTTTGAATCCACTTCAGACCAAAGCTCTGTTCCAGGGCAAGGATTCATTCCAGGATTTGACCTTCCAATTATTAGTGTGGTTGTTACCATAATGGTAATTTCAATCGTCGTTATATACATCAATCGAAAAAGAAACATTAAAATTCGATAATAAAATTTCATTTTAATTCTTTCTTACTTTTTTTATCTTTTTTATCCTCAGAAATCCTTTTTAACACGAAAATTTACAATCATTTTCTCATTATATAAATCTATTTTCAAACCTTAGTATAACCTTTATTACGGTATTTGACTTAATAGTATTTAATAACATAAAACATCAAGTGATCGATAAATCATGAGCTTACCAGCAAAGAAAACCAACAAGACCAGCGAAACCATCACCGAGTACGAGTATCGCATGCTGAATCACGACATGGTGCTCAAGTACGACGATAGTAAGTGCGTTGAATGCGGATTTTGCCATCGCGTGTGTCCCGTTACCGTGTCTATTTACGACGAAGTGCTTAAAAGAACGGCAATTGGCACTCCCGAGGAAATGAAAATCCCTTCCGACCAGAAAACGGTTGTTGACACCGATAAATGCATTTGGTGCGGATGTTGTACCTGGATTTGTCCGGGATACACCTTGGAATTACTCATTAATGGGGAAAACAAGCTCCTCTTGGTAGAGAACGGCTCCCTGCCAGAGTTTGAGGAGGAAATAAGAACGCTCGATAACGGTCAAAAAGTACGAAAAGTCGTTGAAGGGAGCATTACAATTACTTGCAACGAAAAAGACGACAAATTAATTGAAGCTTTCGTGGCCGAATGCGCTGTCGACGCTATGAAAAAAGAAGGGAAATCCATCACGGTGGATAAGGATAAGTGCATTTTATGCTTTAAATGTAGCGACGCCGCAAAGAGATACGACAAAATTGATGTAAGGGTGTATCGGGATCGTTTTAAAAAGGTAAAGGGAGAGCCTGGGTCCGTGTGGAACGGCATCATGCTCAGGGTTCTCGGAAAGGAAGGAAAGATAAAAGGTATCAAGAGCAAGAGCCAGAATAAATTAGCAGATTCGGTTCTCAGGCTTTTAGGTAGGGTCGAAACAGAAGAAGAATAGTCTTTTTTTATATATTATTACTTCTTTTTAATTTTGTATTTTGCATTTATTTGTAGATTAATAATAATCTCTTTTTTTTGTTGGATATTGAGGATTTTTATATTAAAGGAAAAAAAAAGGATTTATGGATATAATGGTATGTAAGTATTGGGAGCTATAATGTCCTCGAGGTCAAATTCGTAATATGATTCGTAGTCAGGATCGTAAGATCCACTTACATCTAATGAATTATGTGGTACCGAACTCCAAGTGGTTTCGGAGAAATCTTCAGAATATATCATACTCACATGTAATTTTATAGAAGATGGTGTCCCGAGATTTTCTAAAAGAAAACGAGATTCAAAATAAGCGCCGGTTTGGTTCCATTCTCCAGTAAAGTTAAGACCTGTTTCGTCCCAATAGGTCCCGTTCCAAGCGTCCATTCCACTCGAACCATCACCAGTTCTCCACCAGAAGTGATGGGTGGCGCTAAATGCTATTTCGGGTTGCTGGGTATTATATGTCTTTCCAAGAGTAGTTCCTGAACTGTTAGCTCCTATATAAATAAGAAGATAATAATTTAGGCCAGCATTCGAGATGTCAGAACCGTTGAGCCCAACATATAAATAATCCGAATCCCAAGTTATGTACCCGAAAAATCCGCTCGCAGAACTCGAAGTGTTAAATCGTTCCCTATCCAAGTAAAAGTCGTTAACGCCGTCAATAACTATCGTGTGAGAATACGGTTCGATAGGAGTATCGCTAGGAGTTCCAGCTGGTGGGGCACCAAAGAAGGTGATGCCTAAAAAACCACCAAGAACGCCTCCAGCAACAAAAGCCAATATAACTAAGAAAACTGTAATTCCATTTTTCGCCATAAATTTCTTACCCGTGATAAACGAATTGATTTATAAGAAATCAATGTTAATTTTTAAATTTTTGTCGAAATTCGATCATGATCTTGATGAATATATATATGTGCCATACCTATTTGGATTTCAAAGGTATAAACTTAAAAACAAACGATCATATCTTCTGATCGTTACTTGAAATAAAAGAACAAATTTTATACATAGAAGTGAAACAACATGGTAAAGAAAGTAGCAATCAACGGGTTTGGCAGAATTGGACGGTTATTCTTCAGAGCCGCTTGGGGTAATCCCGATATTGAAATTGTCTCCATCAATGACCTTTTTGAACCAAAATATTTGGCGTATGTATTAAAATACGACACCGTCTTTGGACGTTTCAAGGGACATGTTCAAGCAAAGGATGGAGCATTGGTAGTTGATGGTAAAGAAATTCCAATTACTGCCGAAAGAGATCCTGGAAATCTTCCTCACTCGAAGAACGAGATCGATGTTGCGGTAGAGTCTACTGGATTATTCGTGGCTCGAGATAAGGCGTCAAAGCATCTTGATGCAGGAGCGAAGCGAGTTTTGATTAGTGCTCCAGCAACCAATCCCGATATCACGGTCGTATTGGGATGCAACGATGATAAGATCACTTCAGATCACAAGATCATTTCAAACGCATCGTGTACGACTAATTGTCTCGCTCCCGTTGTAAAAGTATTGCACGAAAATTACAACATCAAATACGGCTTGATGACCACCATTCACTCGTATACCAACGATCAATCGAATGTGGACATCGCCCGTGCGGGAGACGCGTCAAAAATGATTCGGGGTAGAGCGGCCGCCATGAACATGATTCCCACATCAACCGGTGCTGCAAAGGCTATCGGAGAAATCTATCCAGATCTTAAAGGAAAATTGGATGGTATCGCAATGAGAGTTCCTACCGTAGACGGGAGCGTTGTAGATTTAAAAGCGATCCTTGAAAAACCAGCTTCAGCAGACGAAATAAACGCAAAGATGAAGGCCGCAGCAGAAGGTCCGTTAAAAGGTATTTTAGCCTATAACGACGAACCAATTGTAAGTAGCGATGTAATCGGAGATTCCCATAGTTCCGTGTTTTCAAGCATTTGGACAAAAGTAATTAACGACGAGGCGTTCATATTAAGCTGGTACGATAACGAATGGGGATTCTCCAATAGGATGGCGGAGCTTATCGTAAAAAAATTATAGAATATTTTTTTTATTTTATTTTTATCTATCTATTTATTGAATAATTCTCTTTTGTTAAGTCTGGTTTTAAACATATATTCTTCATAAATCATCACGGATTGCATAGAGGTAAATAAATAATGATTGATTTATCAGTTATTTTTTTTGATAATTTTTTTTGTCAAGAATGACAAGCGAACTTATCATCATCGTTTATGAGATTTGCGGAATTGCCCTTTTGGAATATTTTATGAGCGAGCATTTAAATACGACGAATCATTATTAAGATCATAAACCCATAAAAAATTTTGAGGGTATTAGAAAAAAAAATAAAAGTTGATAATGCATTGGTTGTAGATACAGGAGAAATTAGTCGAATATTTGTTGCTATTTGTCAATGAGGACTTAACATTGCCGAAACAATAGATTGTAAGGCGTTAACGGAATATTCTAAAAAGTTACCTGGCGTGGTTGGTTGCGACAATTATATTAGTCTTTGTACTACTGCGGGATCAACTTTCATTCGAGAAAACATGGCTTTTAATAACGCCAATCGCTTGGTAGTAGCTGCTTGAACGCCAAAAACCCACGAACCCGTTTTTAAAAAGATATTAAGCGATGCGGGGATTAATCATTCGTATTTAGAGTTCGTCAATATTAGAGAGCATTCGTCTTTCGTTCACAGGGGAGATAAGAGTGGTGCTCTCAATGTAGCAAAAGATCTCATCAAGGCTTCAGTCGCACGGGCCGCAGACCTCGAAAAGATTGATATAAAAAGCGTTGATTTGGACAAGAAAGTCCTTGTAATAGGCGCTGGCGTGGCAGGACTTTCTGCTGCTATTGATTTGACTGAACAAGGGTACGAAACATATGTCGTGGAAGAAAGACCCAGTATTGGAGGTATAATGGCAAAGCTCGATAGAACCTTTCCAACCGACGATTGTAGTATCTGAATTTTAGGCCCCGTCATGCTTAAAGTAGCGAGCATTCCAAACGTGCATTTGTACACATATACAAACATTGAAGATATTTCGGGATTTATTGGAAATTTCAAGGTAAAGCTGAGGAGAAAGGCGCGATTTGTTACGGAGGATTGCAACGGGTGCGGAGCGTGCGTTGAGGCTTGTCCCGCCTATGGGTTTGATGAGTTTAACGAAAACATGAACTCACGAAAAGCAATCTACACGTATTTTGCCCAAGCAGTACCCTCAATTGCACAAATTGACATGGATCGATGTATTCAATGTGGGATTTGCGAGGACGTTTGCGAATTAAACGCCATTGATTTCGATCAGAAAGATACAATAGAAAGTTTAACGGTTGGTTCGATAATTGTTGCAACGGGGCTTGATGTGCATAAGGGCAAGGAATACGGCAGGGGAACATATAGTAATATCTTAACGCAACTCGAATTAGAAAGAATCTTGGCACCAAATGGACCCACTAAGGGACATCTCGTACGACCTTCCGATGGAAAGCGACCAAAAAAAATTCTATTTGTCAATTGCGCGGGTTCGAGAGATAAAAAAACACATTTTTATTGTAGCGTGGTATGTTGTAATCTCTCCATTAAAAACTCAAAATTAATAAAATCAGAATATCCCGATACAGAAATAGTTGTTAGTTTTATAGACATGAGATGCGCTGGAAAAGATTACGAAGAATACTATCGAATGGCGAGGGATAGTGGAATTGTATTTGTTCGTGGACATGTAGGTAAAATAAAAGAGGACCCAAAAACGAAAGATCTCATCGTGCAAATTGAAGCCTTTGGAATGGACAGATTCTTGGAAATGGAATTCGACCTGATCATCTTATCGTCGGCATCTATTCCACCAAAATCAGCAAAGAAGGTCGAAAAAATGCTTGGATTAGAAACAAGCAGGGACGGATTCTTTAAGGAGGCACACTCCCGATTGAACTTGATAGACACCAAGATCCCTGGTATTAGCATAGCAGGTGCTTCTCAAGGACCCAAGACAATTCCCGACGCTATCACTCAAGGAAGGGCAGCAGCATCCTCGTTAACGAGCATTTTACACAAGGATAAATACGAAATCCTTTTAATTAGAGGACACATCGAAAAAGATGCATGTGCGAGGTGTGGACTATGTGCACTGAATTGTCCATATAATGCCATAATAACAACCAAGAGCGGTCTCGAAGTGAACGAGATACTCTGCAGGGGATGCGGTACTTGTTTGGCAAATTGTCCTTCCGAAGCGATCACTTTAAAATATTATCCAGAATCTCAATACGAAAAACAAATCGACGCGATTTTAAGCTAATTCGCATAAAAAAGGCAATGATTGCCGTTTGTTTGCTTTTTTAAATATTTTGTCCTCATTCAACCAATTAAGACCAAACCCGATAGGATGATTCGAACGAAAAAATGATAGTCGTTTGGAGACTCACCCTCGCAAGGGATCGGGTTATTTTTTATTTTTTTAAGGATTAAGGAAAAAAAGATAATAAAATTTAATTTATTGAGGAACAATCCCATTTACCGTTAGCTCTCGCTATATTAACATCCTCGTTTAACCTTCGCTGCAAAATCACGTAATCTGGCTCGTTATTTCGAGTTAAAGGGAAATCTTCAAGAAACACGATCAACGAAGGACGTTTATAAGAAGCCATTTCCTTACAGTGTTCGGCAATGCCTTCCTCAGTTAAAATTGCACCTTTTTTAATCTTTATATATACAACGATTGCTTCAGTAAAAATGGCGTGTTTTGCACCTAAAACTCCAACATGTTCTATTTCTGGCAAGAGAGATATGAATGCCTCAATTTCAGGTTGAAACACTCTATAACCTTTTGGATTTATCATATATTTTTTTCTTCCTGCTAAATGAATCCCCTTTTCATCCTTATAACCCATATCACCTGTATAAAGAATTGAATCCGTTGAAAGGACATCTCTAGTCGCAACATCGTAATTAAAATATCCAAGAAATGTTTGTGGTCCTTCAAAGCAAATTTCGCCAATTTCTCGGTCTTTAAGAATTTCTCCAGCAGAACCGTCTTCCTTCATAGGAGCGCGAATTGTAGCAGGATAGATTGGAAAAGGAGTACCGAGATTGTTAGTAATGTCTTCGATTGTGGCATCATCGGGCGTATAAGTGCACAATCCTGAAGTTTCGGTGAGTCCTAAACCCGTGCCGATTTTTGGAGCCATTTTTGCAAGGTTTTTTAAGAATTCTATATCAACCGACTGGCCGCTGTAAATCGCATGTTTAAGCGAGCTTAAATCATAACCATCGTAATGCTTTAAACTCCATTCCATTGAATAAGACGCAGGAATTTGCCCAAGGCAGGTGACCCTATGGTTCTGGATCGCCGATAAAGACCTTTCCGCATCAAACCTGCTTAACACGATTGCCGATCCACCTTGAAAAAGAATCGTCATGAGTTGTTCAGTCAGTCCACCAATGAAAGCTGGTGGCATATTAACTAGCATTCTATCGTCTTTAGTTATATTAAAAGCAATGGATAAACACATATTTTGGCAGGATATTCCCCGACTTGTGAGCATTGCAGGCTTCGGAAATGCAGTGGTTCCCATCGTGAACAATAGCAAGATAGGATCGTTTTCATCAACTTTAATACATTCATTTTCAAAACTTTCAAAATCGTGGTTATTACTCAATGCTTCTTCGTATTCCCTCTCAGCTTGGTCAAAAAGATCTTGACCATTTAAAATACCTTCTCGATATTTGTCGTGAGGATTACCAAACTGTATTACATAATCGAGCCACGGGTAGTTGTTCCGAATTGCATAACCAATAGTACCAAAATTACCAAATTTTGTCTTGCCAAGATGACAATACATTTTTATCTTGTCCCTTATTAAAGCTAAAGATATCATAATTTCGGGAGGTTTTAAGCTCAAATCGAGAGGACACCACATGACTCCAAGTTTCATACATGCAAAACCCAAGATAAAATGTTCGTAAGAATTCGGGAGACTTGTAACGCAAATATCGCCTTTTCTCAAATCCATATTGAACAATTTAAACGCCATCGCGTTAATGGCGTTCAATAATTCTTTATATGATACCTCCCTTCCAGTATCGCAAAAAAATAACGCCATGTGGTAAGGATTTATACCAGCCCATTTTTCCACAACTCCAGTAAGAGTGTGTGGATGTTTTTCGAATTCTTCCAAAGACATTTATTAATCATATTTTTTTGTGTGTTAATATGTGTAAAGGATTGGTCTTATTAAAAATTGCTTGATTGATATCAAAGTATTATTTTGACAAATTAAATAATCAAGCTTTTGAACTTGGATAATTAAAATTATTTTTTCTGATTTTACATCAACACTTTTGGACATCATATTATAATTCATTTAATATAGATTTATTATTTGCATGTTATTTTCATTAGGATTTGAAATTATAAAATAAGAACCCAAGCGCTTTTGAAATAACGGTAAATAATTGGACTCCTAAAAGATTTAAATAGTTTAAACGCTATGAATATACTTAATACGAAAAGAGAACATTCAATAAAAGATGCAAATTACAGTAAAAGAGTGATAGAAATGTCAGACATAAGCGAGTCAGAAAGTCAAGGGAAAAAACCTATTGGTAGATTAACTGGTAAAACAACCACTCATAAAGTAAGGGTAAAGATCGACGACCCCAAAATCGAACGAACGGATTACTTCACGATTTACGGAAAAACTGAAGGTAATAATGGAGAAAAGTCGTATTACATGTTAAATATCATTGACATGTGGACCGAAGAAAAGGGCATGATGGCAAAATTGCAAGTGCTTGGCGATAGACCAAAGCGACCCTTCGATGTGGGAGCGGATGTTTATTTAGCAACGGAAGAGCAAATTGCAAACTTATTAGGAATTAATAATCCTCCAGAAATATCAGTAGCTATCGGCAAGCTATTAGGATATCCGTTTAATGTCAATCTAGCGGTAAAGAATTTTGGAAGGATTTTTATCACTGGAAAATCAGGTTCGGGAAAATCTTACACAATGGGTGTATTATGCGAAGAATTCCTTAAAAAAGGAATTCCTTTAGTGATTATTGATCGACACGGTGAATACGGAAGTTTAAAAGTTGCTGCCGACGACGACGATTCGCCTTCAATATCCGAAATTGAAATCATACCTCAAGACGACGATTTTGTGGAGCTTGAAGCTTTCAAGGTTGAAGAAAAGCTCCCTCCTAAATTTTCTATTAAAGAGAAAGCAAAAGAAAAAGGAGAAGGGCCAGGTGAAAGTTCATTTGTAGACAACATCATAGAATTTGCCGACTTGAATAAGAATAGAGGGGGGGACATCGATCTAGACTATTTATTTTCTCTTGACGCAACAGATATCGTCGCTCAAAGGTTATGTACGATTGTTAACTTGAGAGGGCTTGATTTGGAAGTTCAAGAAGTCATCGCGGGCAAGCTCCTTAAGAAATTATACGAAGCGAGCACTTCAAGAAAGATTCCTCCTTTTTACTTGTTTTTGGACGAAGCACACTTGTTTGCAGGAAAAAAACAGACAGAGACTTGTGAGATCGTGAAATTATTTGCCCAAGAAGGAAGAAAATTTGGCGCAAACATCGTAATAGGCACCCAGCGCCCTCAACTTCTCGACACTACCATTCGAGCACAAGCCGGCACATGGATCGTTATGAACTTGAGCGATGTAAGGGACATCAGTATTACAATCCAAAGCGCAGAAGACCTAAGCAATGAAAATAAGGATGATATTTCTGGCTTAGACAAGGGTGAATGCATCATATGTGGCGAAGCTGTTGCTGGAATTCCATTATTCGTAAAAGTACGAAAAAGAACAACAAAACACGGAGGGATCGGATTTAATCCGCTCGATTTTCTTTCGGAGCAAACGATAGAAGAGCTCCTAAAGAGAAAACATCGCATATTAGGAGAAAAAACGGAAGCAGAACTCGAAGCAGGGAAAGAAGAATTTCAGGAATTAACCTCAGCAAGATCAATTTCGAGCTATTTAGATCAAATTACCGAACTCAAGGCAAGAATAAGAGAATTAGAAGAGGAAAACGAGATCCTCAAACAAGAAATACAAGCAGGTGGTTCAACCCCAATATCCATACCTCCAGGGACCGAAGGCGAGAAAATAAAAGAATTAGAAATAGAAGTGAAGGTGTGGAAGGAGAAATACAACGCTTTGAAATCAAGAAACGAAATAACCGTAAAAACGCCAACATCAGAACCTCTTGACACATTTCCTAGCTCCAACGATAGCGAACTCGTACTAGAATTAGAAAATACGATTGCGATGTTAGAGCAAGAAGTGAAAAAATACAAGAAAAAGGCAGATGACGGCATATTATTGGCTGAAAAGCTAATGCAGGAGCTCAAGAAAAAAAAATAGATATCTAATTTCAGGATTATTTTATTCTTTCTATTCTTATATTTATTAATTTTAATTGCTTGATTTTAATCACCCTAATCTGAGATCTTTTAATAATATCTTAATTATTCGACTTTAAAATAGATATAAATTTTAAAATATTAGACTTTATAATGTTCTAATAATCCTTCGAGGATCTCGTTTGCGTCAGCTATTACACAATAATCCGAAGAGTCGAAAATAGTTGCGTTAGGATCCTTGTTAATCGAAATGATCGTTTGCGAATCGTTAATACCCACAACATGTTGAATCGCTCCCGATATTCCAAAAGCGATATAAAGTGAAGGTGTGATGGTCTCTCCGCTGATTCCTATTTGTAGATGCTCGGGCATCCAATCATCAAGAATGGGTCGTCTCGTACCACCGACTTGACCGTTTGTTAGTCGTGCCAGCTCGAATAACTTATTAAAATTTTCTTTAGAACTAAGACCGTGTCCTCCTCCGATAACAAATTTGGCATCTGACAATCGAGAAGATGGTTTATCTTTCCGCGTGGGGGTACCTACGATCTTTATCTTTATTTTGCTCTTATCGTAAGAATACTCGATTTTTTGGTGATCTATTTTCTTTTTTTTTAATATCTTTTTCTTAAATGTGCCTCGTGTCACGGTACACATTTGAGGTCTAGAGTTCGGGCAATCAATTTTCACGTGGATATTACCGCCGTAAGCAGGTTTGAAGGCCTCAGTGTTGCGAAGGTTTAACCCAAATTCTTCGCTTAATTCAAAATCCAATACATCGCTCACGAGTCCCGTCTGACATCGATAGGCAACTCGAGCGGCTAAGGCGTTTCCCGCTTCGGTTGATGGAAAAAGAAAAACTGAAGGTTTGAATTTCTCAACTAAATCAAAGACTAGATCCGTAAAAATCCGTTCGTGATAATGTTTTAAATCTGGATGGCTCATGTAAATGATCCTATCCACACCATGTTCTTCGATTACTGGCAGGTATTGTTCGGCCTCCAATGCCATAACGATAGCCACGAGTTTTTCGTTCAGTTGGTTTGCAACTTCCCTTGCCTTTCCCAAAATTTCCAAGGCGCATTCTTCAACCCTTACATGATCCTTGATTTCGGTAAAAACCCATACATCTTTATAGTCTTTCAGATCTAACACGATTTCATTCATCCTCCGCTCTTGAGTGAGAGCCCGTCCATATTCTTTCGATACCGTGCTCGGTCATAAGCTCTATTATTTTCTTAACCTTTACAGTTGTGGTTCCTTCTATAAATGACTTCTTTCGAACAAGTTGTTCGGGTTTTTCGGTTTTAATCACTCTCGTTGGCGATTTTTTCCTTCCATCGATACAGGAAGGTGAGTTCAGGCACCTATAATCAATAACTTCTATTTCCTTGGAATAAGCTTTCTTAATCCCTGAGAGAGACACGTGTCTGGGTTCGTTAAAATAACGATTGATTCTCAAGAGGACTGGAAGTTCTACTTCGATATTTTGACTTTCGTGCCCGAAATTTCGATGACACATCAAGAGATTATTTTTATTATCAATGTCCAAGGAAAAAATATCTGTAATGAGTGGAATCTCTAGGGCTTCAGATAATTGATATGGGACCTGTCCGGTACTTGAATCCGAGGTTTTGGTCCCTGTGATAATTATATCGTAATCTTTAATGGTATCAAAGGTCTCTTTTAACACCAAGGTCGTCTGGAGCGTGTCTGAGTACGCAAAGACTGGATCGCTGAGTAATATTGCGTGATCAACGCCCATTGCCAAGCATTCCCTCAGGGCAGATTCGGCGTGTGGAGGGCCCATGGTTATAGCGGTGACCTGACCTCCATATTTTTCTTTCAAGCTAAGACCAAGTTCTAAACCATATAAGTCATCTTGATTAATTATGTTTTCTATACCATCTCTAATTATTGTTCCCGTAGCTCTGTTTATCTGCAGATCGTGAGTTTCGGGTACTTGTTTTATCAATACAAATATATTTATCATTTATAGATTTCCTCTTAGAATGTGCTGGGAGATAATAGATTTCATAATCTCGCTAGTTCCTTCGTAGATCTCACATGCTTTTGCGTCCCGGTAATAACGTTCGAGGGGAAGGTCTTTCATATACCCGTATCCGCCGTGAATTTGAATAGATTCTTCAACAACTTCTCGAGCGACCTTACTTGCGATGTATTTGCTCATTGCGGCTTCTTTTGAAAAGTTTATTCCCTTATCTCTCATAAAAGCCGTTTTCTGGATTATCAATCGGGTAGTTTCGATTTTAGTGCTCATCTCCGCCAATTTAAACGATATTGCTTGAAAGTTTGAAATGGATTTTCCAAATTGGATTCGACTGTTGGCGTAATTAACGGAATGTTCATAGGCAGCTTGGGCAATCCCTAATGATTGAGCTGCGATACCAACGCGCCCATAATCCAAGGCGTTCAATGCAATCTTAAACCCATCGGAAGGAGCTCCAAGCATATTTTCCTTTGGTACACGAATATTGTTGAAATAAATGCTTGATGTGTCGGATCCTCTCATTCCCATCTTGTCTTCTTTTTTACCAACTTCGTATCCATCCATGTCGCTCTCGAGAATGAAGGCGGCCAAGCCTTTATCTCCGTTCTCCATTTTACATTTTGAAATTGCCAAGAGAGTCGATGCAATTCCACCATTCGTTATGAATATTTTTGAACCATTCAATATAAACCCTTCGCCATCTTGAACGGCGAGAGAATTTATTCCTCCTGCATCAGAACCAGCGTTGGGTTCCGTTAATGCAAAAGCACATATCTTTTTACCGCAGGAAATATCGGGAAGGTATCTTTTCTTCTGCTCTTCTGTGCCCCATTTAAAAATTGGATACGCTCCTAAAGAATTGTGTGCGCTTACATTAAGCGCTGTAGAGGCGCAAATTCTAGAAATTTCTTCGATAGTAATTGCATAACTAATAGTATCTAATTCAGCACCGCCATATTTTTCGGGTATTTGTATACCCCAAGCGTTTATCTTTGAAAGCTCTGCTGCGGTTTCCCAACTAAATCGGGCTTTTTCATCAGCGATCTTGGCGATTGGTCCAAGTACGCTCTCTGCAAAATTCCTAACGCTTTTTTTTAATAATTTGAGTTGTTCATTATATTCAAAATTTAAACTTGGCGAATAAGTAAAATCAATTCCACGATTCGCCCTTATACCAATTGATACTCGACTAATACCATGTTTGATATCCTTGGATGCTGCCATTTTTAATTGTCTCCTTTACATTCTATAGTAATTGTTGCACGGGAAAGCAATTTCCATGGCTCTTTCTAATTTTTTATATCTTTGCTCCGAGAAAGCAAATCCGTTCAAAACAGAAAGAGACTTGGATGAGCTTTCTCGTTTTATAATAATACTACTACCACTACATCTACTAAGGAAATCGATGATAGGGTTTTGTAGGTAGTACTATTAATAACCATTATAATAATACAATAAGCGCCCTATTTTATAAATTTTTCGAAAACAGCTAAAACTCAGCATTGTTGTATTGATTCCGATCATTTTTTGATAGATTTTGATAAAAAAAGAATAGAAAAAAATATGAAGAGAGAAGAACAAATTATATTTTTTAATAATTAATAAGTCTAAATATTTCCTCTAAGAATTTGTTGGGAAATGATGAGTTTCATGATCTCGCTCGTGCCCTCATATATAGAAGTCACAATAGCGTCCCGAACATAGCGCTCGATGGGTAAGTCTTTCATATAACCGTATCCTCCGTGGATTTGAAGAGCATCTAGGGTAACCTTTTTAGCAATATCGCCAGCATAATATTTGCACATGGCAGATTCCTTGGAAAAGCGTTCCTTTGTGTCTTTCGCATGAGCCGCTCGATACACCAGAAGCCTGGCAGCGTCTACTTCAGTCGCCATCTCAGCCAGCTTGAACGATACTCCTTGGAACGAGGATATTGGCTTTTTAAATTGCACTCTCCCTTTTGCATATTCCACCGAATGCTCGAGTGCGGCTTGAGCAATGCCCAACGCTTGGGCAGCTATACCGATTCGCCCAACATCAAGAGTGTGCATTGCTATCTTGAATCCATCAGATTCTTTTCCCAATATATTTTCTTTTGGTATTCTAACATCATTGAAATACAAGCTCGTCGTTAAGTTGCTCCTAACACCTAGTTTGTCTTCTTTCTTTCCAATCTCGTAACCCTTCATATCTTTTTCGACAAGTATTGCGGCCATCCCAGTTTCGCCGTTTTTTTTTTTATATTTAGTTCCAACAAGTAAGACTGAAGCAACACCACCATTTGTGACGAATATTTTTGAACCGTTCAGAATATAATCATTCTCGTCTTCGATCGCCATACATTCAATACCAGCAGCATCAGAACCAGCGTTTGGTTCCGTCCATGTGAATCCTGTTATCTTTTTTCCAGAAGCAATGTCGTACAAGAATCTTTCTTTTTGGTCTTCCGTACCCCATTTCAAGATAGGATAAGCTCCAACTGAATTGTGCACTGTCAAGCCCAATCCAGTTGCCCCGCACACTCGTGAAATCTCTTCAATGGTAATAGCATAGCTAATGGAATCTAAATCGGCACCGCCATATTTTTCGGGTAGTTGAATTCCCCAGGCATTTATTTTCGAAAGCTCATTTGCTGCTTCCCAAGAGAATATTGCGTCTCTATCTACAGATGAGGCTAAGGGACCGAGAACGTCCTCAGAAAAAGCTCTCACGCTGTTTCTTACCAACTTTTGCTTTTCTGTAAGTTCAAAATTCAAGAGTAAAAACCTTTTACTTGCTATATATCACATTATGAAAGTCTCTTAAAATAATAAAAATTATCGAATTGGATTGTATAAAATCATTGAATTATCTCGAGTGAAAAGATAATCGAAAGCAAAAATTAAAAATCATTCACACCTATTCTAGGTAATATGACTGAAATTACTACTACGATAAACAGCGAAGCACCAGACACCACGCTTGGACAAAAGAATAAGAGAATAA
This sequence comes from Promethearchaeota archaeon, assembly GCA_016930515.1. Taxonomy (GTDB): domain Archaea; phylum Asgardarchaeota; class Lokiarchaeia; order Sigyniarchaeales; family SOKP01; genus FT1-020. The sequence continues at coordinate 21,532 of JAFGGO010000070.1, forward strand.
AGGGAATTCTTAGTGCTATTGTGTATGCATTAACTGCCGCAGCATACATTGTCATTCCTACAAAATTAATATCAAATTACTGGATGTGGCTTAACGAGTTTAATATTAACGGAAAGCCCGTTTACACATTAGCTCTTCTAATGCTATTCTTGTATATAATTACCTGGGTTATCGCCGTAGTCTATATCGCAGCAACAGTTCGAGCCATTGTTCAAGGAAAAAACTCCGATTTGGGTATCTCTAAAGGGATTCAGTGGTTTGGAGCGATTTCCACGGCATTTATGGCCTGTTTCTTTATATTATGGTTTGTATTAACCGGTGGTCAGATTGCAATATTTTCACTAACACCTCCGTAAAGCTTAAGGTCAATTAGTACGATTTTTCAGAAATAAAGATTTGATAAATTTAACAATTTGAATTGTTGCTTCTTCCGATTCAGGTATGGATGTATCGAACGCTTGCCAGACATGTGCCATATCGTTCCATTCTTGGAGGTTTACTTTAACGCCATCTTTTTTTGCCTTTTCCGCAAATCTCGTTGAATGGTCGTAAAGCATTTCAGTCTTGCTTACTTGAAGTAATAAAGGCGGTAGCCCGTTTAAATTAGCCTTTAATGGGGATATATAAGGATTATTAGGATCTGTTTTACCCAAGTAGGCATGATCCCACCAGAAAACTCCACCATCCGCTAACAATGGGTCGGTCTCCTTGTTTTCATACATGCTCTTTGAACTCAAGGTATAATCGAGAATGGGTGATAACGCAAACGCACCTACAGGCATTTGTTCTTTTTGGTCTCTAAGTTTTAACAGTGTGGACATTGTTAAATTTCCTCCAGCAGAATCTCCCCCAATTATAATATTTTTAGAATCGTAACCATTATCAAGTAGCCATTTATAAGCTGAAACGCAATCGTTTAATCCCTCAGGAAAGGGATGTTCGGGAGCAAGACTGTAATTAACACTAAGGACTTTAACCTCTGCCATCCTGCTTAGATCAACGGTAAACAACCGATAGGACTTTGAAGACAACATCAGCTGTCCTCCCCCGTGGAAATATAGTAATACTCGATCTTTTTTAGCTCCAGAATGAATATTCCATTCTGCATTTATTTCATTAATTTTGACATGTTTTACCAATACATTGTTGGGAATAGGATGTTTTTTCAGCAAGCGCTCAGCAAGTGCGTTTCCTATATAACGATACATTCTTGCCAAAAACACTTGTTCATCGTAGGAAAGCAAATCATATAATTCAACGATTGTATTGGCGTTATTAGGAAGCCTTTTGAAAAATTCTTCTTTTCCATGTGCAACTTTCTTCATATATTCGTTAAGATCCTTGCCCTTGTTTTCTTCGAGTTCAAGAAAATCCCGAGTTGCCTTCTTTCGAATGAAATTCATTTTATCAACGGAAGTAAGAACGTCTTCTCTTATTCGCGACCTGTTAAATATTGGCATTCGTATTGTTTTCATAATGCATTACCGATAGTGTGTAAGATGATCTATTTTTGCGATTATTTCAGTCTTATTCTTATAAAATCTAAAAAAACCATGCGTTTTTTTTATAATATGAATAATTCATTAAAATATTTTATTAATTTTTAGGATTCTTCTTCTTAGATCTAAGCTTTTATTATTTATACATAAGTTTTATTAAAAATTATTATAATTTTTCATCGTGATTGTAAAAGCGAAAATTTGACATATTATTTAAAATTCTTTTCTGTCCCATAAAAATTAATAAATAATTTCTTTAAAGTATGTTAAAATTATGACGAATTTAGAATTCTAAATTCATTTTATCAATATTTTTAAAATTTTTAAAAGGAGATTCGGATGCCTCCTAACAAATCCGAGTAAAAATTTCAATACATTCCTATCCTTAATTAATTTAAAAATAACCTTTTTAGGAAAATCCATATCACCGTAAAGCGAAATTGAATTTACGACATTATTAGTATTTAATATAGTGAAAAAGTTTTCATAGTCGCGATAACTAAAATAGTTCAGGATGGTCCTGATTATGAAATGTAATTTCAATTGCCTTCCAATTGCCTTTAAACAAGGTTTTTGATAATGCTTGATGGCAAAGTATTTAGAAAAGTTGTTGTTCAAGAATGAATTAATAATGCAATTTGCTGCGAATTTTGCACAGATTAGCAACATTACAACACCCCCTCCGGTTGTGGCTTTCACATGACAAGCAGAATCGCCGAGCAACAAGATATTCTTAAAAGCGATCTTATTCATGGCCCCGATCGGAATGATCCCTCCTTGCCGACTGATTGCGTTCTTGATGTCCAAATTAAAATTATTGAGAATGCGTTTTAGAATTTTCAGAGGATTTTTAGAGGCCGCTAAACCAATTCTGAAAATATTTTTTCCTTCGGGAACAATCCAAGCAAATAAATTCTTAATTTGAGGATAAAATAACAATTGAGCCTCGTCCATATCAAAACGAGCATTGATTCGAACTTGCGTGCCGTAAATGATATCGTTGGTTATACCTAATTGTTTTCCGACGGTAGACAACGGACCATCGCATCCAATGAGTATCTTTGATTCGATAACCCTTTTCGAAGTTTTGATTTTTAGATTAACGCCTCGTACGGATTTCTGGACTCGTTCGAAAGTTTTAAACCGTTCTCCAAAGAAATATTTCACATTTTGAACATTCTTGATTTTTTCATAAAATAACTTATCCAATGCGACACGATCGACTATATAGGGTTCTTCATCCCCCGAAAGACGAACGGAATTTCCAGAAGGAGCTACGAGTCGAGCAAATTTCACCCGGTTTAAAATCGTTTCTTGAGGAAGATCAATTAATGTGGATAATTTCTTGGAAATAATTCCAGCGCATTGAAAAGGAAGTCCAACTTCATCGTGCTCTTCAATAACAACGATTTTTAAATTGGAATTTGAAAGTAAATAAGCGAGGTAATTTCCGGCAATGCTCGCACCAATAATACAAACATCTGCGTATTCATTAGAAGAATCCATCTATGAGACATAAGCATGAAAAAAATTAGTATTTTACTGTTTTAAAATAAAAAGAATATGATTTCATTGTCAAATAAATGCTACTTTATAACGCTTTTTTTTTAATGCTTGTATTACTTCTTGGATTTGGAGCTCGTTCCCGAATTAATCGTTCAGATTCCTTGATTTAAAACCCTTCTTCTAATTTATTTATTTCTATAACCCAAATTCATCATCATCCCATAGGTCGTGCCCAAGGTGATGTTTCTAAGTATTGAGCTATCTTGTTCCATCCGATCGGTCCTCGTTGCAAGAAAAGGAAGGAGTCTTTCAACCACATATTTTGTGGAGGGATTTTCTCGATAATATTTAATGATTCGGTTTTGAAAATCTTGCATGAACGAGTAATTATCGTTTAAAAAGTCAATTACGTGTCGTTCGCCATCAATCACGCCAAAATGTCCTAATCCCGCTTTTAACACTCTCAAATGGATCAACTTTTCTAAACTAGACATGTATTTTTCGTGCTGATAATAAATTGCCATAGAAGTAGACATTGAGATCAAGCGGGAAGAATGATATAATGTTCCACCAGCTTCTCCTAAATAAAGGAATTCTATTTCGTCGTTTTCGTTTAAAAATAATGGACATTGATGATCGGGAGTGTGACCCGGAGTACTTAACAAGGAAAGCCTTATTTTTAAACCGTTAGAAGTAAATTGAATTTCTGATTGTTTTGATAAGGCAAGATCATCAAATTCCGAGCAAGGATTTACAATTTGAAACGCATTTACATCAATAGGTTTCATTTCCCCCACATAATCTCCAAAGTTGCGCCTCGCTCGTTGGAGAGGGTACTCGTAATCAAGAAGCAATTCTTTTGTTTTTTGATTCGTAATAATTTTTACATCTGGGTTGAATTTTTTCACTTTCTCGTACAAAAACCATAAGCCTCCAACATGATCGTAATGATGATGAGTAGTAACAAAATAACGCACGGACGATAAAGAAATTTGACATTGTTCGAGATATTTTAATAGATTTGGAACGCATAAAGAAGAACCACAATCCAGAATCACGACTCCTTCCTCAAATTCCGCCACGAAGCACGAGAGAAAGCCCTCTAGACCATATTCTAAAAGGTCTAGATGGTGGAGATAGTCGTTTATTTTTCCCGACTTAACAATGATTGGTGTTTTGATCATGATAAAAAGGAAGTAAGGTTAAAGCTTGAGTTTTTTTCTCCAAAATTTTATCTTTTTCAACAGCGATTCTGATTCGTTCTTGCTCATTTTTCCCTGAGTTTTAATTGAAGTAATACCTAGCTCAATTTGTTTTAAAATGGCAGAATAGCCTAAAATATCGTTTATTTCTCCATGTAATTGGGATAATGAAGAAGATACTTCAGAACCCGTGAGGTTGTTTACATTTTTCACAATCAAATCGAACATTCGAGTAAGTCGAACTTCTCCAGATAAATTCACGAGAGAAATATCTTGAAATAAAGCGCTATTTATAGACATTTGAGAACTTACAGGTGCGAGATGAGGCATGGGTGCGGGCGTTGGTTGCGATGTGGGCGTTGGTTGCGGTTCGGGCGTTGGTTGCGGTTCGGGAGCTGTTTGTGGTGTATTTAACGGTTCATAAGAAGACACGAATTGTGGAGAAGATGTGGGTTGTGGAGGAGCCGAAGGACGATGGGACGATTTAACGGGAGGTTCTATTACTTCTTGTTTTTCTATGAGCCTTTGTCTCACTATGTCTCTATTAATAGCGGCGGGCATGGCTCTTAATACGTCTTTTTGAGAGTTTAACCAGGCGTCTTCGAGGTTTGGTACGAATATCTTGATGTGTTCGAGGATTTGGCTTCCTATACCAGCGATTTCGGTTTCTATTTTTGAACCCACCAGGGTTTTTGATATAACACATAGAATAACTTCTTCGTAATCCCTGTTTATACCCCATATGTTTTGAAGGGCTCGATGCCTTACAGTCACATTTGGAATTTCGGAAAGTTCTTGGAAGGCTGAAACATGATTTGGTTTAGATAAATCGATGCTGCATGCGATTCTTATGTTCACATGTTTCTTACAAGAACTGAGCGAATCGATATTAATATCGGTAATCTCGGGAGCAACGATCAATATTTTCGATTTTACTTTTTTGATAACCTCGCTAATGTGAGCCTTTGCTCCTTCGACTGATCTTATGAACCATATATCTTTCATGGTAAAGGTTGATGTTTTTTTTGCTTGGTCCCAAAATTCTTTCGTGGTGGTCTCGCTAATTTCCAATCTATTTAGAATATCTCCTAGTACTTGATCGAGCGTGCGAAGAATCTGGTTTGAAAACGTGTCCTGTAAAGTTCCAAAAGATGTCGATATGCTTTCAGTTATGCCATCGATTTTTTCTTCTGACATTTCAACTGCCCTGCTGAATTTTTGATTCACATCATCAAATAGAGTTTTTAACTCTCCACCCGCTTTTGAAGTGGTTTCTAAGAGGTTGTCGATGTTCTGAACGCTATTTTCAATAATACCTTTCAGATTCGATATAAAATCGTTGAAAAATCCCTGAATTGAACCCTTGAGCACATCTTCGGTGACATTTTCGACATCCTTTACTTGCTGGTTCAAGCTATCTTCCATTTGTTTTATCCAAGTGGAAAACACATTTTCTATTACTTGATCGACCGTTTGTTGGATGACGCCCAAGCGCAATTTTTGGAGGTTCGTGGAAATCTTTGTTTTAACGCCAAGAATTTCCTCTATCAATTCAAGGAATTGCTTTTTAATAGCTTCGGATACTTTCGTATTGATTACCTTGAATTGCTCCGACAAGACGTTCGTTTGCTGCACGAAGAGTAACTTGGTTTTATCGTCCAGTCCCGTTATCGTGGTAGATAAGTCCTTTATCTTATCCATTCCAGCCAAGGTATCGTCCATTTCTTGCTTCTGCTGAGCCATGGTGTTGAGGGTATTTGATTTTAGATCCTTCATGAAATCTGAATAATCCTTTAAGCGAGTCATGCCTTCGGTCTGGCTTTCTAATTTCTTGAACGACGCTTCCAGCTCTTTTGGAGCGTGCGTATGAATTTCAGAAATAAAACCATGAAAACTCCTTAGCTGACTAACCAAAGCCGCATAAGGAGGGAGAGGGGCATAATGAGGTGATGCTCCTACAATCTCCTTGAATAATCCTTTTTCAACGAACTTTTCGGCGATCATTTGACATTCTTCTTTTGGCTTTTCCATTAAAATGGCAATCTCGCCGAGAGAAAGCACATCGCGACCAGTACTCAAGAAATACAAGTTAATCTCCTCGTCGGTGAGTTCTATCTCGGCTAAAGCTTGTTTAACCAGGTCTTCAGAATAACTCACATCCTTATCAATGATGTCCTCTATTTTGAAATTTTCAATTTCGAGATTCTTGTTTATATAAAGCAACAGCTTGTGAGGTGGAGATTCATGGTTGAATTCCACGACAGCGGGAAATTCCTTGATATTCATAAAATCTGCCTTGGTAATCGTGATTCTCTCTTCTTTAAAGCATACCTTGCAGTTAAAGATTAGTTCTATTTCGTTCTTGTCCTTGAATAAATACATTTCTCGTCATCCTTGTAAATGGCTTTTAATTTCTCATACAACTTCAAATAAAATAATTTATATTAACTAAGTTTAAGAACAAACTATAATTTAAATGTTAAATTAATCTTGTTTCAATACTTTATTAAATAGTAGTATCCATTTAATTAATGATCTTTCTCAATTATAAAAATTTGGATGATAAAAAAAATATGGGTCAAACAAAACATCAACTTTTCGTAGATTTGTTTCAGAATTTTCTAAAAATTAGCGAAGATATTGAGGCCGCCATCGTCTCTGACAACGATGGTTTCATAATTGCTGGTGAAAAAAGGAAGGATATTGATATGGAGATCGTTTCAATTTTGGGTGTAATCGTAAATCCCATAATGGAGAGATTAAGAAACGAATTTGCATTCAAGGAGTTTGGTACTGCTAATTTTGATACGAGCGGTCACCGTCTTTTATTTGTTTCAATTGAAGAAAACAAGACACTCAGTGTTGTTTTAAGAAGTTTAGCATCAGTAGAACGGATTTCTCCTTATGCTTATTATATTGCTGAAAAAGTAGCCCAGATCCTTAATGTATCAGAAGACGAAACCATAAACATCCACCTTCCTGAATTTGATTTTGAACCTATTTCTACCCAAGACGAGGACACGATGAACATCATCCATAAACAAAAAATTGAAGAAGGAGGAGCATATAGGTTTAAATTCATCATCATTGGCGACCACATGGTAGGAAAGACCTCCATCGTAAGGAGATTCGTAGGAAAAGAGTTTTTAACGGATTACCGCGCTACTATGGGCTTGCATGTAATGGGTCACTCCTTCGAGGCGTACGGTAATAACATCAACTTGTCTTTATGGGATATCGGAGCACAAGAGTATTTCAAGCGTTATAGGAAGATTTATTACAAGGGCGCCCAAGCAGCGTTCATTGTTTTTGATATTACAAGTCGAGAATCGTTTGAGAATGTGAAAGTATGGCACGACGAGCTCAGGGAATTCACGGAATATAAAGATTTACCAATCATCATTGTAGGAAATAAGAATGATCTCATTAACGAAAGACAGGTTAAATTTGATGAAGGCATTCAATTAGCGCGAGATTTATCTGATTTTGCCGAACTATACGAAAAGTCTGGTTTAACCGACTTTTCAGACCTTTCAAGCCTTTCAATATCATCAGACACGAGAATCATGTATATTGAAACGAGCGCACTCAATGGGGATAATGTAGAAAATGCGTTTAACTTACTTTCATATCATTATATTATAAAAAGCATGGAACTCGAGGAGCAAAGACTAAAGTCTTCTATTATCGGGGAGATTAAAAACATTCTTGAAAGTAATAAAAACACCGTAACTCTCTCGTTCGTGTCAGAAAATCCTTTACAAAATCCTTTAATAAATTTGATTTTAGAAATCGAAGAATTAGGTCAACTATCGACTGAAAAGGATAAAAAAAAGGAGCAACAGTTCAATTACTCGAGTGGATTGGTCGTAAAAAATCACGATTACGACTCTTTTAAAAGTTCTGACTCCGACGGAGTGTTTTTAACATTCGAATTAGCTGATAGAACTTTCATTGATCCACAATGGAACGAGATCCTGATAAAAATCCTCGATAAAATTGGGAAGAATAAAGTAATTATTATCGGACTACTTTCTTCGGAAAAAACAGACGCATCAAAAATAATAGAAGATTTCGTCATACCAAAGAAATATGAAAAAAAAAACACGTCCATTTTTTTTATCAAAATCAACGCTGAAAACAAGTTGGAACTTTACGAGCAGCTTGAAGTCATGGTTAACGAGGTAAAGAATCTCATGTTCTCTTATTAAAGAGAGAAGATTAAAAGATGAAGTAAAAATAAGATTATAAATCAATTTTTTCGGGATATGTGACTTCCAACAATTCTAACGCTTTTTTGGCAATTTCGTGAGATATTTGAACCTTTTTATCGAATGATTGATAAGCCTTTTGTATTTTTGGAAGCAAATACTCCGGAAAAATGATGAGAGGTTTAATATCCGTTAACAAGCATACGAATTCCCGATTCTCTCCGTCCTTTACATTAGCAATAACTTGGATATCCCTCAACCAATCTAATATTCGTTGAGTGTTTGCGTATTCTGAAAACACCTTGGGGATCTTGGCTATTGGATAATAATTCTTTCTCATAAGCGCAAGAAAGTCGTAAATATCTGGATTCAACAGGAGCATCGACATACGCCCCAAATCCTCGTCGGTTTGGAGCAAAGGATCGTATTTGGAAAAAAATTCGATAGTTTTTTTCTCAAAATTTTCGTAAAGCGATGGATTGCTCGTTTTAAGGTGATCTAATAGAGTATTATTCGGAACCCGCGCCAATGTGATATCTTTTACTAAAAACAGGTATTCTCCTTGAAACTTCATCCTACCCGTAGCTCTATCTTTTTCTCCCTTTATCCAATCCCTGCGTATTAAATTTAACTCTAAAAACGGTTCGATAAGGATGTCAATGTTGAAAACTGGTTTGATTTTTTCTAAAATATCCTTCATGTTGCTTTTTGAAATGGGTTTTTCCCTTAATGTCTTGAGGATGGTTAATCGCTCTCTCGTGTTAAAGATCAGCGCAACCTTCTGGAGCCTGTCCAAGTTTGCCAATCGCTCGACCTGAAAGATCGTGAAGCTAATGTCTGTTTTTATTTTATCGTTAATTTTCAGTATTATGGAAGTTTGTTTTGCCGCATTCGCTTTCAAGAGCGTTTCAAAGGAATTATCTAGTCGAATCGTCAAGTCTTTAATTAAATCCTCGAAGATGGCAATCTCGTCGTCGAGCTCGAATATTGAGATCGTGATGTATTGAGTTCCGTCCGCCTCCTGCTTGTAATATGATATGACTTGATAGGGCGTTTCTTTTAACCTACCAGTGTAATAATTGCTGTGACCGCCCTTGCTGGCGTAAATGCCCGTAGTGTGTTGATAAAAAATGGCAAAAATGTCGTTTTCGGCAATAAGACCGGAGTAGCTGTTGGGCGTGAAGTCTTCGTTCTTGAGCACGATTTGGACGGGTTTGAATTCGGGCTCTATCTCCCCGGAAGGGGATTGGTTTAAAACGAACTGAAAACAAAATATACCTTGAATCATATTTAATATCCTCGAAGTTATGGTAAAATGTTTATATTTATATAAATTAGATGCATTAAATATAAATAGTTCATCTTAATTTTCAAAATTTTTACTACATAATTATAAGTTTACTTTTACTAATTGAATTGATGGGATATACATATGATTTTAACAAATAAAAAGTATAAAAAATTATTGATGATGAGCTCCCTTCTAGTTATTATACTGTTTGGTGCATTCACCGAAATAAATTTTTGGGAAAATAATATTTATTCTACTGGATTAAAGAACGATGAAAGCAACCTAAATGCGTCTCAAGGAACATATACAGTTCCCTATTCGGATGAATTGCTGGAGGACAACGGTTTTGACTCGGGATCTACATTTTGGAAAACTTCAATAGATGATTCGAATAACGATATTAATACGGTTTATAATACGGGATCAGTAAGTTTTGATGTTTTAGGTAACGAGGGATCTTATAATTATAGTGAAATTCCAGTCTATGCAGATTGGGGTGATGATATTGATAATCCTTATACAAATTATTGGTGCGATTCAGCTGGTTATGTAGCAGGTGAGGGTGTATCAGTAACTCATGAATGGCATGATGGCTCTGAACAAGACCAGCACGCTGGAGCCTATTGGCAATATGATATTTCAACGGATATTAATATATCAGACTATAAGGTTGTTCAAGCAGAATTAGATGCCATCGTGAGCACTCAACCAAACACAGGATCTTCTCCTTTAGAGGCACAAGATTCTGCAAAATTATATGTAGAAATACGAGATTTAGCGGGAAGTCTTCCGGCTGTTAGAGTTGCGAGCATTGAAACAATTGGCACGACATCATTAACATATGAACACATGACGGTATTAGATCAAAATATCTTGATTTCCGTAATAGAATCAGCACTTGCTGATAATTCGCAACAATTTTCCATCTTTTTGGGCATAGAGGCAGAATTTGTGGATAATGTAGGAGCTATTGATGACGATAGGTGGAATTATTTAAGAATTAATTACTTTAGTCTAAATTTTACTTATCAAAAAATAATAGACTACGATTCTAAAGCTTCTTTTTATCAAACTGTAGCGGCTATTCCTTCAGCAGCAAAGAATATCGAGGCCAATTTGACATTAAGTTTTTGGGGTAATACTACTTGGCCAAGCGCTTCTCCAAATTCTGCTTTGAGGTTTGTTTTTAACAACAACGATCCTCACACTGAAACGATAAACCTGCTTGACTCATTAGGAATTTCACCAGCAACATTTGATGTAACTAATAGAATCGTGAAAGGAAGTCCTTTTAATGTATCAATCGAGCTTGTAATTAAAGATTTTAACTTTTACCTCGATCACGGCATAAAAATCTCAATTGATGATGTATATCTAAGCATAGCATATGACCTCGAATACGAAGAAACTCTAACTCGGTTAAGCTTGTTCATCAATAATGAAAATATTACTGGTAAGAATTTCGCAGATGTTATAAGAGGAGAAACTTTCACCATTTCAGCAGAATATACAAACCAATCGGGAGATGTTATTGACAACGCAACCGTGTATCTAATCGGACCTCCAAGCGTAACCAACTATTCAATGACTCAAAGTACCTCTGGTAGTAATTATACTGCGGAAATCGATTCTGGAGCACTCGATTATGGTGTAAAATACTTTACATTATATGCAAGTCAAGATACCTACGAAAGCCAAACGATTCCCAGCATTCGAATATCAGTAATAGATAGGTATGCTTATATCGATAAATTATACATGAACGGAACGGATTATACATCAACGCAAACTATGGAAGATTGGCCTTCAGGGGATTTATTAAACATAACAGTTGAATACATTGATAATGAAACGGAAGAGCCAATTCAAGGAGCTAATGTAAAGATTCAAGAAGGTCTGGTTGAAATCGGTGGATTTTCAGAAGATTTGACCGATCATTATTATTACTTCTTGTTAGACACCACGGGCAAAAGTAAGGGAGCCTATTATTATACAATAACTGCTGACAAAGAAAATTGCACATTAGATTCCCTCCAAATTACCGTCCTCATCGAGCTTAAAGCCACTCAAATTAGATTGTATATTAATGGAACAGAGCAGTTTGAGGATGATGTTTATAGTGTTGATATTCTTGATGAAGCGTTGAATATTTCAATTGAGTATCGATCTTCTTCTGGAATCCATTTAACTGAGCCTTCTATTACAAATTTGCTAGTTGGTGGTGTTGTACATTGGAATTTAGAAGAAGATTTATCTAATGAGATATATTACGTAATTGTAAATATTACAGATTTTAACGAAACCACGAATAGCATGAGCGTGTTTGCCGAAAAAGAAGGATTCGCCCCGATTGACATTGATTTCATAATCTTAATAGAGGATGTGCAAACAGTACTTACAACAAATATCACTGATTTACTTAATGTGCCATATCTTTCAAACTTTACCGTTCAGTTCAACTATACTCAGGATGGTCCCGGAGAGGAAGGTATCTCAACGACATTTATCTCACACAATTGGAATTCATCTTTTTCATTTTTAACAGAATTCTCCCCAGGACAATATCGCCTCACATGTAATACATCTGGATATCCCACGACGGTTCACACCCTAAAAATAACCATAAATCCACCAAATTACGAGCCTCAAATAGCGGTAATAAACATTCAGGTGGTTGAAATTGCTACGGATAATTTAATATTATGGATTAACGGAACTCAACGAAACGATGGGTATGTTGTTGAATCTGATGTATATGATACTTTAAACATTTCCGTAGAATTTAGGTCTTCAGATAAACATTTAGAAAGCCCCTCTTCGGTAAGATTATTTGTTGGAGGGATTCCAACTTGGAATTTAATCGAGGATCCAGCTCACGAAATATATACTAAATTAATCAATATTGTCGATCTAAATGGAACGACAAATACCATGTATATATTTGCTGAAAAGGAAGGATATCTTCCTAAAGGATTCAATTTCTTCATCTATGTAGGTGAAGTACAGACCAGCACGAGCATTTTCTTAAATAACGAGAATATGACGGGAGATTTATCTATGACTCTTGCAATGGGACGAACTCTTAATGTTACGGTTGAATATAGTGATCGATTTGGAAATTATATAAGTAATGCTATTGTTACGCTAGAATGTTCTAATCCAACATTGAATCTACAATTACAGGAAGCATCAGGACAATATTATTTCATAATAATTAATACCACTGATTTTATTGGAGAAGATCTCACCCCCAGGTTCCATATTAAAGCAACCAAGCAAAATTTTGGACGACAAGACGAAGACATATATCTTACCATAAGACAACGAAATGTCGAGATACAATTAATTAATGGTCAATTAGAATACAATCTTACTAAAGGCGCAAATGTGAGAATCCAATTCAGGCTTTTCGACACCGATTACAACGAATACATCGAGGGGGTTATCGTTTATTACCGGATATTTAGCTCTGTTTCTAGTGTGACTGATGTAGATGGTGTTTACGAGATATATTTGACAAATCTACCTAGCGGTAACTTTGAACTGAACATGTATAGCGGAGAAACGGACTATTATGGCCAGGGAAATTTAGATATTACTTTTAATGTCAAGAATCCGAGCGACGAATCGTTCTTATATACAATAATTTGGATTTTGATTATTGGAGGAATCATACTCGCCGTTGGTTTCAGTGGCTATATTTACGCTTATCAGAAAGTCTTAAAGTACCCAAAGCCAGTAAGAAAGGTCAGAAAGTACAAAAACAACCTCAAGAAAAGAACCTTTAAAGGTCCCGAAGTCGTGCCAAGAGAACAGGCGTTCGATCAACTTTACAAGAACGACCTTGGAGAAGTTGGAAGGACCGTCAAGATCAAAAACATGGATTTAAGCTCAATCGCCAAACAACCTCTTGATAAAGCTTTAAAAAAAACTCCTGACGAGGAAAACAAGCAATAATAAATCAAACTTCTTAAAATTTTTTCTTTTTTATTTCTTTTTCGTATTTTCGTTAAGCAACGCAAAAACAATCGCGTCGTGAAACGAACCGTGCAAATTTATATAATCCGCAAGAATTCCTTCTTGTTTAAATCCTGCTTTGACAAACATTTGTATAGCAGCAAGATTTTCGACAGCGCAATGGGCCTCTAACCTACGCAATCTCAAATGAATAAATGCTACATTTTTTACGAGTTCCGTGATATAAAAACCAATACTTTTATAGAACCATTTGGGTACCAACCATATGCCGATTTCAGCTCTTTGGTGCACCCAATTGAGATTCCACAAGCTCGTACAGCCAATCGGGCTTAATTTATCGTCGTCAAAAAGTTCCACGATGTATGTAAATTGAGAAGATTCCTCCCAATAGGTGATATAGCTTTTTACCAAGCGCCTAGAATGATCCATCGACAATAAAGGTCCCAAGGATAAAAACTGGTTTACCTTTGGTAAATTTAAGCTATTATACAAGAACTCTGAATCGTTTCTCGCTACTTTTCTGAGGAACACGGTTCCATCGTCAATATTTTCCACGACGTCTATATTCAACATTGAATGTTGAAATAAAGTCGCTATGCTTAAAAATGATATCGTCTAGGTCAAAACGAATAAAAAAAAGGGGAAAATATAACTGCAGAGTCGTTTAGTATCCCTTGTATTTGGGAGTGTCGCGGACTTTCTTTGCTCCTTTACATACGGGACAAGTTGAACCGTCGTCGAGAGATCCCTTTCCGCCGCATTTAGGACACGCCACGCGCCTGTTAAATGCGTTAATTCCTTCCATGACATCAGAAGAAGCGCTATTGAGGCCAAATCCAATTTGTTCGAAGTTCAAACCAACAGAGAGAGCAGATTGCGTTCCGAACTTGACGGCTTTTTTAATGATCATCAAGCTCGTCGTTGGAAGCGCTCCAAGCATTTTGGCTTTTTGGTGGACAACTTTCTCGAATTCTTCTCCAGGTTCTGTCAAATAGGACACATAACCCCATTCGTGCATCTTTTGCGCAGGAACATTTTCTCCAAAATAGATCATGTTCATGACTCTCGCTTGTCCGAGGTGCCTGATCATTCTTTGAGTTCCACCATTTGCAGGGAAAATACCCCTGTGAATTTCTGGAAAGCCAAAAACGGCTCGATTCGTTGCGATAATGATATCGCAAACCAAGGTCAATTCGCACCCACCACCAAGGGCAAATCCGTCAACAGCAGCGATGATTGGCTTTGGAAAGGCATCAATGATGTTGTAATATCTGAGTTTTTGCTGCATTGACAACATCATGTCGCTCACGATGTTTGGTTGTATGCCCTCCCCGAACCCTCCAACTAAATCTGCTCCAGCAGAAAAAGCGGGTTTTTTTGTAAAGTCTTTCGTACCTCGAAGAACGACGCAACGAACTGACTTATCAACTTCCAATTTTTCGAGCGCCATATGGATCTCTTTTACGGTTTTTGTCTGCAAGGCGTTTAACATGTCAGGTCGGTTCAGTTCAATGACAGCGTAATTCCCATCAATACCATCTTTCGGTAAGGTAACTTTTATATGTTCGTATTCAACCATTTTTTTTCAACCTTTTTACATAATTTTATTCTAAATAATTATTGACAATAATTTTAATCTTCAGTAGAATTAATAATTTTCAAAATTCTACCTCCTTATTAACAGCGTTAAATTAGAACGAGCGTTAAAAATGCACCAATTTCAATGAAAATAATTCTGAGTAAGATATATAAAAAAAAGATAGAATAAAAAGAAAAAAAGTATTTATTTTTTCATTTCGATGAATTTTCCAGATTTCATGAGATCGACAGGTCTAAGGTATTCTTTTTTGGTTTGATCGGCTAATTTTTCTAATATGCTTGACCAAGCCTCGTAATTTTTAACACCCATCGAGAAAGGTCCTGGTACATTCATTCCCGCCATGTTTGCGTCGTCAATTACCTTGTATCCGCTCGCAATCCCCTCTTCGAGGATGCGACAGCCCTCGTTCAACATGATGGCAAATGTTGTTGTGAGATCGAAAATCCCAGCAGGTTCTGCCTCTTTAATGCTCGCCATGATGGCGTCTCGACCCATATTCCAATCGTATAAGCCTAATTTGTTTCCTTTATTTCCCAAATTTCCTTTAGCATATAAATCTTTTATAACCTTGCCAGGCTCAAAATCAGAGGATAAGGTTTTCTTATAATATTCCATAATATGTACCGTTGTATCAATACCAACGAAGTCTGTTAAGACACATGGTGGCATGGGTGCCTTTCCACCCGTATCTGCATCGATCTGTGCAGGAGTCTTACCTTCTTCAGTAGCCTTATCAATCACCCAATTGAGGTAAATCTGAATAGGGGCGTTTAACCTATTCACGATGAATCCTGGGCGATCCTTCAAGACTTTAGCAATGTATCGTTTTCCCTTCAGACAAGGAAGTTTTTGGCACACGTCCATTGCAATTTCCATCGTGTTTTCGGAAGTGTTATCGCTTTTTATGACCTCGATCAACCGCATCAAGGGTACAGGGTTGAAGAAGTGAATTCCGCACACTCTATCAGGAGCACCACAATCCTTTCCAATTTCGGTGATGCTCATTGTTGAAGTGTTAGAGCCAAAGATAACATGAGATGGCCCATTTTCAATCACGGTTTTTGCGACATCTTTTTTGATATCCATCTTCTCAATTACCGCTTCGATAACCATATCAACATCTTTTACGGCAGTTGCTAAATTTATCGATTTAGAACATTTTGATAAGAGAGAATCTGCAGAGGCTTCTCCTAAAGCGCCCTTTTCTTCGAGTTTTTTCAGGCCTGCTGCGATGCCTTTATATCCGTTGTCAACGAACTCGTCTTTGATGTCCA
>JAFGGO010000071.1 GCA_016930515.1 Promethearchaeota archaeon
AGGACATATCCTTTTTTTTGGGGTTACATATCGTACGGCCTGAGCGCTTTAAGTGGCTTGCCGCTCGTTAACACTAACACTCTCTTGGTTCCATACTACTTATTATATATTTCTTCAACTTTTTTATTAATAAAAATTCTATTAGAAAATTACAATAAAAAAATTGTCCTTCTATCTACCATATTCACCATCATACTCCAAGGGTATCAATTTGAATCTTTTTATTTATATAAATTGTTTAGCTTCAGCATATTGAACCTGTGCCTGTTCTTGTTCATCGCAATCCTGAAGGAAAAAAATCTAGATGATATGCTTTCCCTCGAAAGAGGCGCGACCCCATCCGAGCGTTCATTCCTCACTTCATACTTCTTGATCGGATTCTTGCTTATGATAAGCTTCCTCATATATGTCTTCCCCTTATTCGTTGCCCTCGCATTCATTCTTGTCTACGCCCTTGTAGCAGGAGCTGAAAGGCGTCCCGACTATTTGAAGGCACTGACGCGCATACTTGCGAGCGCTTTCGTCTTTTACCTGCTATTCGATATCGTAACGGAACTCCATGTCAGTGAGATGATTTTAAGCCAATTTGGGAGATTTTTTCAAATGAGTGAAATCTTTAAAATAGTTGAAATTCTTCACTTTGAAAATATAATCTATATTCTTTTTATTTTTGTGATTTTTTTACTCCTTTTGATCGAAAAACTTTTTTTAAAAATATCTAGAAGACCTCTACAATTTAAATTTAAAACAAAATCATCCTTGAAATTAAAAAGAACATATTTGATTGTGATTAGTGTTTTAATGTTAATATTTGTGATAGATCTGGTTTACAGGATGGTATTTTTTATAAATTTATATAACCAAATTCTCCCTTATCAAATATCTCAGCAATATGACGCGTGCTTCCTATTTATTACATCAGTTTTATTTATTATAATCCTTGCCTTATTTTTTTTGAGTTTCAATACAAGAAAAAGTAATATGAGGTTTTTTAAAATTTATTTTATAATGCTTCTCTCAATTATTTTTTTATATATTTTATGCATTATTTATTACTTTAATTCGTTTATTTCAAGATTTGTCAATTTTAATTCCCTTGATAATAAAGAAATTGTATTTATTCTATCAAGGTTGAGCGTTTTTATTTGTCCATTTTCAAGCTTTTTTACTTCATATTTTATCTCATTTAATTTATCGCCTTTAAATATTAATTTTTATGTGTTAATTATTGATATAATGATATTTTGTTTCAATGTTATTGGATTTGGATCAATTTTTTTATCTTATTATGTTGTCAAACGAGACAAAAAATTATTCAAGATATTAATTTCGTGGATAATTATTATCTTTATACTTTTATCATCATACATTCTATACGAATGGAGCACGAATTACTCTTCAGGATTATCAGAAATCTCAGGTGATAGTTATATGAACATTTATTATTGGATCTGGCGGTTATTGGGATATATTTCTTTTCCCTTAGGGATCTTTGCTTCAATTGGAATCTTCGAATTATCAAAATATTTTAAAAAAAAAAAAATAAAAAGGTACAAAGAAGTAAAATATTGCATGTCTTATTTCGTATTATCAATTGTGCTTATCTCTTTTTTATCGCAACCGATTGTTTTATATAACGACCACGCAAGATACAAAGAAATGAACGATCAAGATATACGATTATTAAGGTGGATTTCAGAAAACATCCCTGATGATACTCGCGTTATCCTCGACGATTTCAAGTTTAAATATTTTTTAAGCTTTAGATCTTTAACTTATTGTGGTAGCGTTATTGGTACTGATAAAGTCTTCAAAAAAGGTGGATACAGTCAAGCTGAGTTTGAAGCACAAGTTAATTTTTTTATTGTAAATAATTATCATTATCTCGTGGTTTCATCTGTTTTTTTTAATAATTACTATAATATCTCGTGTTTTATTAATAGATTTTATAATCAATCGCTTTATCAAGACGGAGACATGGAAATATTTTTCGCAAGCTTTTAATTTAAAAATATGGTTATACGATAGAATCTTGCTTACACTACATATTTTTACAACATTTTAAGTGAATTTTTTATTTTTAAGATGTAAAATGGATTAAAATCGTTATTTAAATCAATTTTAAATATTGGTAAGAATTTACTAGTATAGATTCAAAATTAGAGGTGATTGAAATGATTATTCGCTCAAAGGCACCCTTTCGCGTGAGTTTTGGAGGTGGGGGTACTGATATGGAACCGTATTGCATTGAATACGGGGGATGCGTCATCAGCACGGCTATAGATAGACATGTGCACGCTACTTTGAAACCCCGAAAAGACAAAAAAATCCATGTTGTCTCGATCGATTATGAAAGTGAGATTACATTTGATTTGGGCGATTATAATTACCATGAAGGTTTTGAATTGTTCAAGGGGATCGTAAATGTTTTAGAAATCAAGGACGGTTTTGATATTACAACATACTCGGAGTTACCAGCAGGATCTGGCATGGGAGGTTCCTCAACCTTATCAGTTGCCGTTATTGGTGCGTTCAATCATTATTACGATTATGGCTTAACAGTTCACGATATTGCTCAAAAAGCGTATGATATTGAACGGATCGAATTGAAACAAAAAGGAGGCTACCAAGACCAATTCGCTGCTGCCTATGGCGGATTTAATTTTATAGAGTTTTGTTCTCATGTAAAAGTTAATCCAATAAAATTATCTACCAGGATGAAAAACGAGTTGCAATATCGATTACTCTTATGTTATGTGGGAGGGTCGCATTTTTCGTCTGATATTCAAGAAGAAGTCTTGAAAGGCTACAAGGTTGAAAAAAAGTCGTACATCGATGCCATGCAGGACTTAAAAAATGTTGCTCATTCAATGAGGAAAATCCTCGAAAGAGATCAGCTTGAAGATTTAGACGAGTTTGGCAAGTTGCTCCACGAAGGATGGCGGGTAAAAAAAAGTTTAAGTTCGAAAATTTCGAATAATGATGTTGAGAATTTTTACCTGACTTCGAGAACTCATGGCGTGCTTGGAGGCAAACTCCTTGGTGCAGGAGGTGGCGGTCATTTAATATTATTTTCAGATCCAGAAAAGAAATACCAAGTCGTCAAGGAGCTCGAAAGGATTGGAGGACAAGTCGTTAACTTCCACTTCAATCCAAAAGGGCTTGAAACTTGGAGATATAATTAATAAAAAAGGTGTAAAAAACGATAGAAGAAATAATTAGTAGATTAGACGAGACAATTAAGGTCCTAAACGACACGAAAATTCACGCTGAAATTATAGCTGCAATATCAAAAAAAATAATAGATGCGTATCAAGGGAAGAAAAAAGTTGTTTTATTTGGCAACGGAGGAAGTGCGGCAGATGCGCAGCATATCGCTGCGGAATTTGTTGGTAAATTTTACAAAGACCGAGAATCTCTTCCAGCGTTGGCCTTTCACACGAACACATCGGTAGTCACCGCAACCGCAAACGATTTTGGTTACGATCTTATATTCGAACGACAAGTATCTTCGCTGGTGAACGAAGGTGACGTCGTGATAGGAATAAGTACTTCGGGAAATTCTCCAAATGTTATCAAGGGCTTGGAGAAGGCAAAAGAAAAAGGCGCCATCACGGTTGGTTTTACGGGACAAAAAGAAAACTTAATCGAAAAATTAACAGATATTTGCTTGAAAATCCCCTCGACAGACACACCTCGCATTCAAGAAGGACACATTACTGCGGGGCATATTATTTGCTACTTAGTAGAGAAAGAATTATTTGAATAGGGAAAGTTATGAGGCACGTATCAGCTTCCGTTCACGCAGTCGATAATTTTGACTCCGATATCATTAGGGGATTAGGTGTCGATTATGTGCATGTGGACGTGTTTGATGGATTATTCTGCGAAAATAAACAAGACAATCTCAATTGTTTCAAAATATTAAAAAAAGCTACAAAAGTCCCTATTATAGCACACATGATGGTTGTCGATCCTATAAATTATGTTGATAGAATTATTGAAGATATTGATATTTTCGAGTTTCACTTCGAATCGAAAGGCGATAAGGAATTGATAATTAATAGTGTGAAATCTTATAATAAAATGATAGGTATTGTTCTTAATCCCGATACCCCAATTTCCGTAATTGAACCATTTCTAGATAATATGGATATCGTCTTGATCATGTCGGTGTTTCCAGGGTATTCAGGACAAAAATTCATTCCCGAAACTATCCGAAAAGTAAAAGAACTCGTCGAATATAAGAAGAAATACGATTTTTTAATCGAGGTAGATGGGGGGATAAATCTTGAGAACTCGAGAAAATTACACGGTGTTGATATCTTGTGCAGTGCAAGCACCATTTTCAACTCGAAAGATCCTAATGATACAATTGAATTACTTAAACAGTCAGACGAAAAGTGAACAAAAAAAAAAGAGCAGTATTTTTAGATAGGGATGGAGTTATCAATGTCGAAGTCAATTATTTATCGAATCCTGACGATTTCGAGCTCATTGAAGGAACCGCAGAAGCACTTCAAATTTTAAAACAAAAAAAGTATTTATTAATAGTTATAACAAACCAAGCGGGCATTGCCAGGGGTTATTTTTCAAAAAATAGGCTTGAAGAAATACACGATAAAATGAGAGCTCTTTTTGAGGAAAGTGGGGTTTTATTGGATGATATCTTTTATTGTCCACATCACCCCCATTTCACGGGAGAATGTTCGTGTCGAAAGCCAAAACCAGGTATGATCCTTGTGGCTCAACAAAAATTCGATATAAACCTTCAAGAGTCTTACATGATAGGAGATACATTAAAAGACATTAAGACGGGGAAAAATGCGGGATGTAAAACTGTTCTGGTACTTACTGGATATGGAAGTAAAGAGCGGGACAAAATAGATAAAATTAAACCAGATTACATATGCAAAAACTTGCTTGAGTTTGCCGAAAATATAAAATGTTAGTGAATATTATTAATGTTTATCTATCTTGGTCTCTAAATTCAAATGAATTAATTTAAAAAAACAAAACGAAATTCGTAATGATATGACGCTTATAGACGAGATTAACAAATGGAAAAACAAAAAAATCCTGATAATTGGGCCAGCTCTCGTGGACATGTACCTTTACGGTAGGGCGGATCACATTTCACCTGATGCGCCCGTTCCGAGCGTCAAGATTGAAAAGCGCGGTGCGTTCCTAGGAGGGATAGGTCGCGTTATTAAATACGTGAAATCCTTAGGAGGAATTCCCGTTGTATGCACGATCATTGGAAACGATTTTGAAGGGAATTTCTTCCTTAACAAGATAAAAGACTTAAATATTGACAATTCTGGCATTCTCATAGACGAGCAGGTAAAAACACCGCAAATAACCAAGATCAAGGCAAGAAATCAGCACATGCTCCGATTGGAGACGGATTATTCAACAGACATTCGGGAATCAACCATCGAGAATTTTTTTAAAATCATTAAATCTCAACCTAAAGACATAGCCAGCATCATTGTATTGGATTATGGCGTTGGAGGATTATTCGAAGACCTTTTTATTCAAGATTTATTGAACCTGTTAAAAATTCAATTTAAAAACGCTCCAATAGTCGTGCGACCAAACGCATTGAACTATTATCTTTACGAAGAAGTTGATTGTATAAAAATGAACCTTCAAAAAGCCTTGGATATTTTCTCTATTGAGCGAACAACAGAAACGAGCGTTATAATAGCCGCTAAGAAAATATTGAACGCCTCAAAGGCAAGGAATGTTCTCCTTAATTACTTAGAAACGGACTCAATTCTTTTGTCTCGCGATTCCGAAAAAGTCGAGAAATTTGCACCCATATTACAGGATAGAATTCGAAGCTATGTTGCAGTTGGAAGCGTAATAATGGCCGTATTAGGGCTTTCCTTTGCTTCAAAAATTTCGATACACGATACAATCAAGCTTGCATTATACTCTGCTGCTTTAACAGCCTCCTTACCGCCTGTTAATTTTTTTAATTCCGATAAACTGAAGCAATTCATTTCAGAAAATTAGATATAAGTGAAACATAATGAAACTTACTAAAAACGAAGAAAAGCAATTGATGCTAGAAATTATCGAAATTAAAAAAGACATATTAAAAATGATTTATCAATCGCAATCCGGTCATCCTGGAGGATCCTTGTCTTGTGCGAGCATCATTCATGTCTTATATTCAAAAATCATGAGATATAAACGCGATGACCCTCAGTGGGAAGATCGTGACACCTTCATCCTTAGCAAGGGACACGCAGCACCCGCATTATACGCCGTACTTTGCAATCTTGGGTGCATTAAAGAAGAGGAGATGTGCACTTTACGTCACTATGGATCAATATTACAAGGGCATCCTCTGAAGAACGAGGAATTAGGAATTGAAATAACCACTGGTTCGTTAGGAATGGGATTATCCATAGGATTAGGATGTGCTTTAGCCGCTAAGCTCGATAAGAAAAGTAAGAAATATATTTATGTGCTTTTGGGAGATGGGGAGCTTAACGAAGGGGCAATTTGGGAGGCTGCGATGGCTGCTTCGCATTATAAGACAGATAACCTCATAGCCATAGTCGATCGAAACGGCATTCAAATCGATGGTTCGACGGAGGAAGTAATGGCCTTAGAACCCCTTGCAGACAAATGGAGAGCTTTTGGGTGGGATGTTAAGGAGGTTGATGGTTCAAATCTCAGCGAATTAATACAAGCTCTAGAAAGTTCAAAAAAAATCTTAAAAAAACCAAAAGTCTTGATTTCCTATCTCATCAAGGGATCGGACATCTCCTTCATGGAACACACGAATAAATTTCACGGACGACCTCCAAATAGAGAGGAATACGAGGCCGCAATGGGTGAGCTCGACTTTATCGCAACAGAAATCAGCGAGGGGAATATTTGACGGAAAATTTAGCTTTGCGAGATGTTTTTGGAAATTATTTGAAAGAAAACGCAGAGAAATATAAGAACTTGGTCGTACTCGATGCGGACCTGTCTAGTTCTACCAAAACATCAAAATTTGCGGAAAAATGTCCCAATAGGTTTTTTAATATGGGTATCTCAGAGCAAAATATGATGGGGACGGCATTGGGGTTTGCAATATCAGGAAAAATGCCGGTAGTTTCGGGATTTACTATTTTTACAACGGGTAGAGCATGGGAATTTGCTCGAATGGCTTGTCACGATAAGTTAAATGTAAAAATAATCACAACTCATGGGGGAATTGTCGGCGAAGACGGTAGCACGCACAACGCACTAGAAGACCTGAGTTTAATGTCTTCGTTACCAAATTTAACGATTCTTATACCTTGCGATGAAGTTGAGCTCTTGAGCATGTTATACTATAGTTTTGATTATAATGGACCAATATATATGAGATTGCCAAGAGGTGCGTTTCCACGAATACACGAACCCAATTATAAATTTTCTGTAAAGGATATCGATGTTTTAAAGGAAGGTACAGATTATTGCTTGATTGGAACGGGTTATGGAAGCGTTTTGGCTAATGAAAATGCAATTGAAATTGAAAAAGAATTAGGAGTATCATTGAAAGTCATAAATCTTTCGTGTATTAAACCCATTAATGAACAAATATTATTATCTAATATCGAACATATGAAAGGAATCGTTTTAATTGAAGAGCATAACATCTATTCGGGAGTGGGAAACATTGTATCAAGAATAATATCAAAAAATCATCCTAAACCGATGAGATTTATTGGAATTGAAGATAAATTCGTTCAATCAGGAAAAAGAAACGAAATTTTAGAATCCTATGGGTTAAATAAGGAAAATATTATAAATAAATTGCATGAAATTATCAAATCGAATAAATAATAAAGATTTATCAATAATTAAGGAAAATAAATTAATTCTGATTGTTTTTTAGGATGATTTGCTTGCTTTCTTCTACTATTTGCGTATCAATTTCGAAAATAATATCAGCAGAATCCGGTTCCTCGAATGGGGTGTCAATTATGTTTATCAAAAGCTGAAGTAAAATAAGGTGCTTCAAGGATTTTTATATCTCCTTTCTGGAATATAGTTTGATTGTAAAAATTCTCGATTATATCTCTTCCGATTGTATATCTTTTTATCATACTTGTAGTTATTAATATGTATTGATATTCATGAGATTTGAGAGATTCAATTTTATCGTTGTAATCATTTTCAGAGTAGGTTCCTAGTAAAAATATTTTATAGAAAAAGTTTATTTTGCAATATGTCATTACTTTCATTGCATTACCCAATGCGATCTTTTCATCATCCACAATGATATTTGCATTGAAATCTAAATATTCAGAAGCCCAATCTAAGGTAGCAACATCGTCATCATTCAATTGCCTAAATGACATTTCGTTAAAATATATTCCGATGGGTCTTTGAATGAATGTGAAGACTATTATCAGACAAATCGTTGAGTAGACACCATATTTTAACAGTGGATATTTCTTTATATGAACGAATCTATTACATTTTTTAACAACCTTAATAATTCCAATCGAAGCAATGATTCCGATAGGAATGTATGCGTATCCAAAAATCCTCCAATACCAATAAAACATGTTCATAATAGTATAAGTATCTATCTCGAGTGGTGAAAGAGGGAATTGAGCGATCCATTCATATACGATATAACTCGATGAAAGAATGAAAATAACAATTATCCAAGCCATTAAAAGCTTAAATAATTTTTTATCTTGCTTGTATATTAAATAGGATAGGAGTAGCGCGATTATCCCTACAGGTCCAAGAAAATAAATTATGATCTCTGTATAAAATAAAAAAAAACTGCTATATATAAAACCAATATCAAAACTTATGAAATAAGTGCTTATTAATCCAGAAAAAGGATGAATTCCCGTAAATATTCGGCATAATAAAAAATAGAGTTCAACTCCGCTCATGTTGTTGATTTGAAAAAAGAGTTTTAGATTATTTAGCAACCAAAAGAAAAGCATTCCATAGCAACAACATGTTAGAACGAGAAGCATTAAATGAATTAAAAGAATTTTTTTTTCGTTTTTGTATTTGAAACACATGTGTATTTCATATATTATAGCTACGAAAATTACAAACAAAAGGAAAGTCACGAATATCTCTAAAATTTGAAGAGATAGGTGACGATTTATCTCCTTAAAAATCTGGGCAAAATACAGCATCCTGTAAATAAAATCGATGAAAAAAAGAATTATAAAAATAGATATTACTGCGAAAATGATATTTTTATAGTTAAAATACCTTAGATTTTTTATTTTAAATTTGAGCGTTCTCTTTGATATGATTAATAGAATTCTTTCGATAATAAGAAACAACATGATAATTACCAAAAAAAGAGAATAAATAATAACCTGAAAAGATATTATATCATATCTAATAAAATAATTATGGAAAAATCGTTCGAATTGGCTTAAAGTCATCCTGCTTAAATGAAATTCGGTCACGATATCGAATAGCAGGTAAAAGAGGAAAATACTTGCAAGGATTATCGTAAAGGCTCTTAGAATCTCGTTCTTCTTTTCAGTTTTCACTACCAGCGCGTAGACAAGAATAAATGCGAGGGCAATGAATAACGGGAAGAAGTAAGTGGCAAAGCTTATCAACAGCAAGAATCCGATCAAGAAGTATGAAGTGAGGAATGAACGCTCGGATGGGGGGGTCGCGCCTCTTTCGAGGGAAAGTATATCGTCTAGATTTTTTTCCTTCAGGATTGCGATGAACAAGAACAGGCACAGGTTCAATATGCTGAAGCTAAAAAGTTTATACATTTCAAAACGAAAGAAAAAAAATCCATGAAGAATTATTGTGAAAAGGGAGGCAATAATCACATATTTTTCTTTATAATTTTTTAATAATAACCTAATGATCAAATAAATGGAAGCGATTGGAATATAATAATACAGAAACAAGAGAGTGTTAGTGTTAACGAGCGGCAAGCCACTTAAAGCGCTCAGGCCGTACGATATGTAACCCCAAAAAAAAGGATATGTCCT